>CAZWGT010000056.1:0-15172 GCA_964633345.1 uncultured Planctomycetota bacterium | reverse complement strand
AGGACCGCTAGTCGGGGCGGGGCGCCCGGGCGATCTCGACCGTCGTCGTCGGGAACGGGATGGAGATCCCTTCGGCCTTGAAACGGCGAAGGATGGCCCGGCGCAGTGCGTCCTGCACGTCCAGGGACTGGTCGGACCGCACCACCGCGAACCGGATGGTGTAGTCCAGGGAGGACGGCCCGTACCCCGGATGCAGCCAGACCGCGGGAGGGGGCTCCGCCGCCATCCCGGGGATGCTGCGGGAGGCGGAGAGCGCCTCGTCGAGGAGCACCTCGCGGACATGGTCGGGGTCGCTGGAGTAGGCGACGCCGACCTGCAGGCGGACGAAGACGGACGCATCCCAGGCGGAGAAGTTCGTCACGATTCCCGATGCCAGCTTGACGTTGGGAACGACGAGCACGTTGTTGTCCGCGGTCCGGATGCGGGTGGATCGCCACCCCACCTTCAGGACGACCCCCGTGGACCCGGTCTCGTGGACGAGGATGGTGTCCCCTTCGGCCACCGGCCGGTCCGCCATGATGTGGAGGCCGGCGAAGAAGTTCTCCAGGGTGTCCTTCAGCGCAAGGGCCACGGCCAGGCCGCCCACGCCGAGGGTGGCGAGCAGGGGGCCGACCTCGACCCCCACGTAGTTGAGGACGGTGAGGGTCCCGATCACCGCCATCACCGCGCGGAGGACGAACCGGAGCGGGGGATGGACGGGCTGGAAGGACGCGTTCTTCTGCGCCCAGTTCGCCATGGCCTTCAGGAGGAGCGCGGAGACGAACCAGAAGAGGCTGAGGAGGAAGGCGACGGCGATGAAGGTGTTCCCGACGGACTGCAGGCGGGCGTGGCGGCCGCCGTCCATCTCGATGGCGACGTAGAGGATCGACAGGACGATCCACAGCGGGACGGCCTTCGAGGCGATCTCCACGAGGATGTCGTCGAGGTCGGTGGAGGTCCTCCTCGCCCAGTGGCGGAGGACGGTGCGGAGGAGGTAGTGGAGGACGGCCCCCCCCGCGGCCAGGAGGAGGATGACCGCCCACGGGGGGAGGGGGATCTCGAACTGGAAGAGGACCGTACCCCCGTCGGGGGGGGACTGGGCGAGGATCGCCGCGGCGGGAGGGGCGTTCACGGGGCGCAGGTTAGATCAAGGACGGCGGATCGCGTTATCTTCGGGGAATGGAGACCCTACGGCGACCGATCCTGGCCGCGGCTCTCCTCGCGGCCTGCGGGTGCGCCGCCCCAAGGGACGACGCCTGGCTGGCGACGGCCGACGGCCGCGTCCCCGTCCGGAGGGGGCCCGGCGCCCGCATGGACGAGGCGGCGCCCCGCCCCGCCGGCGGGGCCGTCGCCCCGGAGGTGGTGCGCGCCACGTGGTTCCCGCGGGGGCCCCTCCTCTACGAGCCGTACCTCGCCGCCCCGCGGCAGTCGCGCACCTCGGTGAAGCTGCAGCTGGGCGCCGGCGAGAACCGCCACCCGCGCCTGGAGAACACGATCGGCTTCCAGCGCCCGGTGGTGCGCTGGACGTCGGAGGAGGAGGCCGCGAAGGGAAGGGGGACGGAGCTGGAGTTCGAGGCCGCCGTCTTCGCCCGCTTCGACCTCCACGAGAAGTACGACATGGACGCCTCCGACTGGCGGTTCGGATTCCCCCTGGTCCACCGCGACGGGGACTTCGCCTGGAAGCTCCACCTCTCCCACCTCACCTCCCACCTCGGCGACGAGTACATCCAGCGCACGAAGGAGCAGCAGGAGCCCTACCACATCGAGGAGGCCGCCGCCGGCGTCTCCTGGGACGCCACGGCGGGGTCGCGCCTCTACGGCGAGGCCGCCACCGCCCTCTATGCCGGGGAGCCCGCGGAGGGGGGCCGCCTGCAGGCGGGCTGGGAGTGGGTGGGCCGGAAGGGGACCTCCGGCTTCGCCCCCTACGCCGCTGCGGACGTCCAGGTGCGCCGGGAGCAGGAGTGGACGCCGGCGACGACCCTCGCCGTGGGGCTGGCCTACGGGCGCGACTTCCGGTTCGGGCTGGAGTACTTCAGCGGCCGCGACCCCCAGACGCAGTTCCTGCTGGAGAGGGTGCGCTACCTCTCCATAGGCGTCTCGCTGGACCTGTAGGGGGAGGCTTGCGCCGCTTCGCGGGCCGTCGCCGATCCCGACCGTGGGAAGGCGAGGCGCGGCGAAGTCCACACGGTCGGCGGGAGCCCTCGGGAGGGACCCCCCCGGTCGACGAACAGCCCGATCAGGTTCGGCCTCGGGCGCCGTCCCGGCACCCTTCCTCTGACTCTCGATCCCGCCCGGGAGGGCCGGCCTCAGAACGCCGCCGTGTCGATCCGGATCCTCGCGTCCACCGCCACGCACTGCTCCGCCGTCGCGCCGACCATGAACGGGTTGACGTCCACCTCGAGGATCCCGGCGAAGTCGCCGACGAGTCGGCCGAGCCGGAGGATGGCGTCCTTGTAGGCCCCTACGCACAGGGGCGGACGGCCCCGGAAGCCCTTGAGCAGGCGGGCGCTGCGGAGCCCCGCGACCATGTCGTCCACGTCCCCCGTCGAGACGGGGTTGACGCGGAAGGCGACGTCGCCGGCCACCTCCACCAGCACCCCGCCGGCGCCCGCCATGAGGAGGGGGCCGAACAGGGGGTCCGTGGTGATGCCGAGGATCATCTCCTGGCCGCCGCGGCGCATCTCCTGCAGGAGGACCCCCTCGATGCGGGCCTTCGGCTCCGCGGCCGCGACGCGCTTCATCATGGAGTCCCAGGCCTCCTCGACCTCGGCCACCGTGCGCAGGTCGGCGACGACGCCGCCGACCTCCGTCTTGTGGGTGATGTCGGGCGACTGGATCTTCATGACGACGGGGAGTCCGACCTCCAGGGCCTTCGCGCGGAGGTCGGCCCGCGCGGCGGCCACGCGGGACTTCGCGAAGCGGATCCCGTAGGCCTCGAGCACCTCGCGGGAGTCCTCCAGGGTGAGCATGGTCCGCCCCGCCGCCGCCGCGGCGAGCAGGGCCCTCGAGGCGCGCGCGTGGTCCACGTCCAGCAGCGGGGTCTCGTCGGCGGGGCGGTCCCGGTACTCGCGGTAGCGGGCCATCGCCCCCATGGCGCCGACGGCCGCCTCGGGGAAGCGGAAGATGGGGAGCGCGTTCCCCGACAGGGCGATCACCTCCCGGAGGATCTCGTCCCGGGCCATGAAGACGCAGAGCACCGGCTTCCTCGATCCCTTCGCCGCGCCGAGGATGCAGCGCGCCACGTGGAGCGGGTCGTGCATGACCGGCGGCACGTAGAGGGTGACGACGCCGTCCACGCCGGGGTCGGCCAGGAGGATCTCCAGGCAGCGGGCGAAGTCCTCGCCGCCGGAGTGGCCGAGCATGTCCACGGGATTCCGCACCGAGGCGTCCGGGGACAGCCCCTTGCGGAGCGCCGCCTTCGTCTTCTCCGACAGCTGCGCCAGGCGCAGGCCCGAGGGGCGCACCGCGTCGGCCGCCATGATGGCCGGGCCGCCGGCGTCGGTGAGCAGCGCCACCCGGTTCCCCGTGGGCAGGGGCTGGGAGGTGAAGGCCATGGCGAAGTCGAAGAGCTGGTCGATGGAGTTGGCGCGGATGACGCCGCACTGGCCGAGGAGCGCGTCCACCGCCGTGTCCGGCCCCGCCAGCGCACCGGTGTGGGAGGCGGCCGCGGCGGCGCCCTCGGCGGTCCGGCCCGACTTCACCGCGAGGATCGGCTTCTTCCGCGTGATGCGGCGGGCGATGCGCGTGAAGTTGCGCGGGTTGCCGAAGCTCTCCAGGTAGAGGAGAAACAGCCGCGTGGCCGGGTCGTCCTCGAGGTAGAGCATCAGGTCGTTGCCCGACACGTCCGCCTTGTTGCCCATGGACGCGAACATCGAGATGCCGAGGCCGAGCCCCTTGGCGTAGTTGAGGATCGCCGCCCCCATCGCGCCGGACTGGGAGAGGAAGGCGATGGGCCCGTGGAGAGGCGCGGTGGGGGAGAAGGTCGCGTCGAGGCTGACCCCGGGGTCGGTGTTGATGATCCCCATGCAGTTGGGGCCGATCATCCGCATGCCGTACCGCCGCACGATGGCCATGAGCTGCCGCTCGCGCTCGACCCCCTCGGGGCCGATCTCCCGGAAGCCGGAGCTGATGACCACGACCCCCTTGACCCCCTTGCGGCCGCAGTCCTCCACCGCCTGGAGCACGTCGTCCCGGGCCACGATGACGACCGCCAGGTCCACCTCGTCCGGGATGGCCAGCACGCTGGGGTAGGCCTTGATCGAGTGGATGACCTCGGCCTTGGGGTTCACGGGGAAGACCTTCCCCTGGAAGTCCCCCTGGATGAGGTTGTGCAGGAGCTCGCGGCCGATGGAGCCCTTGCGCCGGGCGGCCCCGATGACGGCCACGGACCGGGGGCGGAACAGCCCGTCGAGGGAGCGGGCCGCGGACCCGGCCGGGGGGGCGGCGTCGGGCGCGGCGGGGGCGGGGGGCTTCCTGCGGGAGCGTTTCATGGAGCGTGGATCCTAGCCCCCGGAAACGGCGGGAGCCCCCGTGTCCGGGGGCTCCCTTGTGACGATGTCCGTTCCGGGCCGGCCGCGCCTACTTGGCCAGCTCCTTGTCCACCAGTTCGCGGAGGGCGGCGAAGTGCTCCTCGTTCTTGCCCGAGCGCACGCTCGCGACCTTGCCGTCCTTCCCCACGACCACGAAGAACGGCACCGTGTGGCCGGCCCACGCGCCGATGAGGGCCTCGCTCTCGTAGCCGTCCACGGCCAGGGGGTAGGAGACCGGGTACTGCTGGGCCCACATGTCGTACCGCTGGAGCTCGTCCTCGTCGGTCATGTCGGCCTTGGTGGCGTTGATGACGGGGTCGTAGCGGGCGAGGCGGGAGATCCCCACGACCTGCAGGGGCTTGTCCGCGAGGTCCTTCACCATGTGGGAGAGCCGCTCGAAGAAGAACTCGTTCCAGGCCGACTTCATGTTCCAGGTGAACACGACCGTGACCTTGCCCTGGAAGTCGGCGTCGGCCACCGGGGCCCCGGTCCCCTTCCACCACTTGGCGGCCGAGAAGCCGGGGGCCGGCTTCCCGATGAGGTCGAGCTGCTGGACCAGCCACTTGGCGAAGGAGGCGTTCTTCCCGTCCTTGATGAGGTCGGTCATCTTCGCCGCCAGCCGCCTGGCGTCCTCGAGGCGCCCGAGGCGGAGGTAGCAGTCCGCCGCCATCTTCGCGGCGTCGAAGTCCATCTCGCTCTCGGCGAGCTCGCGGAAGTGCTCGGCGGCGAGGTCCACGCGCGACGCCTTGAGCATGGCGTTGGCGATGGTCTCCGCGACGGAGCGGCGCTCGGCGTCGCGGTTCTTGTAGACCGTCTCGGCCGCCTTCTTCAGGGCCGCCTCGGCGCCGTCGAAGTCCCCGGACTGGGCGATGCTGGAGATCATGACGGTGTGCGCGTTGACGTAGTTGGGGCTGTCCTCGGGAGCGACCTCGATGTAGCGGCCCGCCTCGAAGGCGGCCTTGGGGTAGAGCTTGCACTTCTGCAGGACGACGGCGTAGTAGCAGGCCTCGGGGGCGGGGACGTCCTTGCCCTCCCAGCGGACGGGGAACTCGGCGAGGTAGTCGGCCAGGGCCTTCTTCGCGGCGGCCTGCTCGTCCTTCTTCTTCGAGTCCCTCACCGCCTTCTCGAGCTCGGCGACCTTCTTCCAGTCGTCCTTCATCCCCGAGGGGGTGTACGGCGGCATCTTCCGGCCGAGGGTGGGGCCGACCGGGGCGCCGGGGGCCCCTCCGCCGCCTCCGCCGGGGCCGGGGGCGGGCTTGGAATCCCCGCAGGCGCCGAGGGCGAGGACGGCGGCGAGGGCGAGGAGGGTGGACGGGCGGCGGCGGTGCATGGGAACCTCCGGCGGCGCGGGGATCGGGCGGACGGGCGCCGAGGGGGGGATTCTAGGACCCCCCCCGGGGGGAGGGCACGAAAACACGCGTCCGCCGTGACCTCGGGGCGCCCTGGCGGCAAAAGGCCCGTTCCTTGCCGCGGGGGGTCCGCTAGGATCGGGCCCGTCGCCGCCCCGCGCGGAGGAGATCCAGCCCATGGCCGCGAGCCCCCTCGACACGACCCTGCGGTACTTCAAGGCCGCCTCGAAGGTCATGGACCTCGGGGACCGGGTGGAGAAGTTCCTGACCACCCCCCGACGGGAGGTCTCGGTCCAGGTGACCGTGGAGATGGACGACGGGCGCCTGGAGACCTTCGTCGGCTACCGGATCCAGCACAACAACGCCCGCGGGCCCATGAAGGGGGGGATCCGCTACCACCACCTCGTGGACATCGACGAGGTCCGCTCCCTCGCCTCCCTGATGACGTGGAAGACGTCGGTCATCGACATCCCCTTCGGCGGCGCCAAGGGGGGGATCGCCTGCCACGCGGAGACCCTCTCCGAGAGGGAGCAGGAGCGGATCACCCGCAAGTTCGTGGACGGCATCCACGACGTCATCGGGCCCAACAAGGACATCCCCGCGCCGGACGTGAACACGGGGCCCCAGACCATGGCCTGGGTCATGGACCAGTACTCGAAGTACCACGGCTTCTCGCCCGCGGTCGTGACGGGCAAGCCCGTGGACCTCCACGGCTCCCTCGGACGCGAGTCGGCCACCGGCCGCGGGGTCATGTTCGCCGCGGAGGAGATGCTGAAGGCGTACGGCGGGGGGAGGAAGCTCTCCGACTGCACCTTCGCCGTCCAGGGATTCGGGAACGTGGGGTCCTTCGCCGCGCGGCTCATCCATGCCGCCGGGGGGAGGATCGCCGCGGTCACCGACGTCAAGGGCGGGACCTGCAACCCCAAGGGGCTCGACATCCCCGACGTCGTCGCCTGGCTCAAGCGCACGGGGTCCGTGGACGGCTACCCCGAGGGGAAGCCCTGCACCAACGACGACCTGCTGCGCATGAACGTGGACGTCCTGATCCCGGCCGCCCTCGACGGAGTCCTCCACAAGGGGAACGCGAAGGACGTCCGGGCGAAGTTCATCGTCGAGGGAGCCAACGGCCCCGTGACGTGGGAGGCGGACGAGATCCTCCACCGCAACGGTGTGGTCGTCGTGCCCGACATCTACGCCAACGCCGGCGGCGTGACGGTGTCCTACTTCGAGTGGGTGCAGAACCTCCAGGTGGACACGTGGACCGAGGAGGTGGTCAACCGGCGGCTCCACGAGCGCATGGTCTCGGCCTTCGGGAAGATCCACAAGGTGGCGGAGTCGCGGAAGATCCCCCTGCGCACGGCGGCCTTCGTGGTCGCCATCGGCCGCGTCGCGGCGGCCGCCTCGAAGCTGGGCATATCCTAGGGAGGCGATCGTGGCGAAGAAGGCGGCGGCGAAGGCGGCGGAGGCGAGGACGGGGAAGCGGGCGCTGTCCACGGCGGAGGAGGTCATCTCCATCGCGGACCTGCGGCACATCCCCGCGTTCGCGGCGATGAGCACGGCGGACGCGGCGCTCTTCCTGTCGCTGATGGAGGATCGGCCCTCGGCGAGGGGGGTCCCGCTCTTCCGCGAGGGCGAGGCGGGGGAGGGGCTCTACGTCATCCTCGAAGGGCGCGTGAGCATCACGAAGAAGAACGCCAAGGGGGGGGAGCGCGAGGTCGCCGTCCTGGACCGACACGAGGTGTTCGGGGAGATGGACCTCATCTCCGACAGGCCCCACAACTCCGGCGCCAAGGGGCAGCAGGCCTGCCGCCTGCTGTTCCTCCCGAAGAAGGCGTTCCAGGAGCTGCTGCGCAAGGGGAACGCGGGGGCGGCGAGCCTGGTGGTGTACTTCGCCCGGATGCTGGCCGGCCGCCTCGACGCCAACAACAAGCGGATGCTGGAGCTCCTCGAGGGGAATCAGCCGCCCCCGGGCTCGAGCGAGTTCTCGGAGTTCAAGCGGCGCCTGCTGAAGGAGTGGACCTTCTAGTGCCCGGGCGCCGCACCAGCCCGGTGCTGCCGGCGCTCCCGGGGGAACTGGAGCGGGCCGCGGAGCGCCTCCACCGGGAGTTGCGGAAGGACCCCGCCGGGGCCCACGGGAAGGACGGGGACCGGGCGGATCTCCTCTCCCTCCTCCACGCCCGAGGGGCCGCCGAGAAGGCGGCCGGGGGGGACGCGGAGGGGGCGCTGGCCGAGGCCCGCGCGGCCGACCGCCCGGGGGCGGTCCGGGACGCGGTGGCCGCCGCCCTCCTCGCCGCCGCGGGGGCGGAGCCCGACCCGGAGTGCCTGCTCCTCGAGTGCTTCGAGACGGCCCAGGCGCCGCTGGCCCGCGGCGCGGCGCTGGCGCGGCTGGCCCTCCTCTACCGGGAACGGGGGATCCCCCTCGGCTTCCGGTTCTACGCCCCGCGGGCGCTGCGGATCCTGGACCGGGGCAACGCCACGGGGCTGCACCCCGCGGTGGACCTCGACGCGGCGCGCCTGGCGACGGCGGTGCTGGAGTACCACCACCGCCGCGACGAGCCGGAGCGGAGCGGGCGGGCCTTCGCGGTGCTGGACCGGGTCCGGGAGGCCGACCCCTTCACGACCGTGCAGGGGCTGAAGTACCACGGCGTGGCGCTCGGCAAGCTCCAGGAGTGGGACGCCTCGTGGCGGATCTTCTCCGAGGCGGCGAAGCTGGCCGAGGAGAGGGACCTCCGGGGCTGCGACGGGGTGTTCGTGTACGCCGCCGCGGTGAAGGTCCACGAGAAGGACTCCGCCGGGGCGAAGCGCCTGCTGTCGAAGGTGCACATCCGCCGCCTCGACAGGCCCGAGAAGGCCCTCTACCGCCAGTTCCGCCACCTCGTCGAGGCCGCGGCGGAGCTGAAGCCCCTCTCCGAGGCCAAGGCGGAGAAGTTCCTGCGCGCCCAGAAGCGCCGGGCGAAGGCGGCGGAGAAGAAGGCGGCCGAGCGCATCGCGGCGGAGGGCGGGGGGGCGGCGGCCGTCCCGGTCGAGGCGCCCGCGCCGGCGCCCGCCAAGAGGAAGCCGGCGAGGAAGCGCGCGAAGGCGTAGGGCCGGCCCGCCTCAGCCCAGCAGCCGGTTGGGGTGCACCTTCGACCAGTACGCCGCCCGCTCCTCCACGGGGAGCGTGGACGCCGACACCTCCAGCAGGGTCCGCAGGCGCGCGCGGTGGGCCGCCGCCGCCGCCGCGTCGCCCCGGGCCTCGGCGAGGCGGAAGAGGACCCAGCGGAGGTCCTGCTCCTCGGCGGGGCAGAAGCCGGAGGGATCGGCCTCGGGGGGCGGGGATCCCTCGAGCAGGGCCAGCCGCGCCCGCGCGAGCGCCTCCTGCCCCGGGCGGCCGAGGCGGGCCGCCATGGCGGCCGCCGCGCGGAGGGACTCCCGCGCCTCGTCGCGCAGGCCGAGGTCGGCGTAGACGTCCCCTAGCATGAGGCGGCTGGACATCTCCCCGTGGGTGTACTGCAGCCCGCGGCGCAGCTCCAGGGCGCGCTCGTGCTGGACCCGGGCCCCCTCCACGTCCCCCCTCTGCCGGGCCAGTTCCGCCAGCGAGGTCAGCGCGTAGGACTCCCCCCGCGGATCGGAGAGCGCGCGGCAGGCCTCGAGGCTCTCCCGCAGAAGACGGTCGGCCTCCTCGAAGGCGCCGCGGCCCGTGGCGAGGGCGCCGAGGCAGTTGAGCGCGATGGCCGCGCCGGCCCGGTCCCCGACGGCGTGGTTCAGGCCGAGGGCCTCCTCGTGCATCCGGCGCGCGTCGCCGATGCGACCCATGTCCTGCAGGACGAGCCCGAGGTTGCTGACCGAGTACGCCTGCCCCCGCACGTCCCCGATGGCGCGGCGGATCTCCACGGCGCGGGAGTGCATCGTCTCGGCGCCGGGGAGGTCCCCCCGCGCGTAGGCCACGTTGCCGAGGTTGTTGAGGGCGGTGGCCTCGCCGGCGCGGTCCCCGGTCTGCCGCTTGATCTGCAGCGACTGCTCGTGGTACGCGCGGGCCTCGTCGTAGCGCCCGAGGTAGTGCGCCACGGCGCCGAGGTTGTTGAGGGAGTTCCCCTCCCCCTGCCGGTCGCCGATCTCCCGCCGGATCCGCAGCGCGTGCTCGTAGAACTCCTTCGCCTCGTCGTAGCGGCCGAGCGAGTAGGACACGATGCCGAGGTTGCTGAGGGAGCGGGCCTCCCCCCAGCGGTCGGCGTTCGCCCGGTGGAGCAGGAGGGACTCCTCGTTGAAGGAGCGCGCCGCCTCGTAGTCCCCCGTGTTCTGCGCAACGGTGCCGAGGTTGTTCAGCGCGTCGGCCTCCTCCTTGCGGTCCCCGAGCTGCCGCGCGAGGGCGAGGGAGCGCTCGTAGAGCCCGCGGGCGTCCTCCATCCGGCCGAGGCTCCACGCCACCATCCCGAGGCTCTTGCTCGCGCGCGCCTCCCCCTTGACGTCCTTCGCGGCGTGGGCCGACTCGAGGGAGCGCTCGGCGGCCTGCCGGGCCTCCTCGTAGCGGCCGGTGTTGGCGAACATCATCGACAGGTTGTCGAAGAGGCGGATGGCCCGCTCGGCGCCGCCCAGCCGGTCGAGGATCCCGCGGGCCTCCTGCAGGGTCCTCTCCTGCTCCTCGCGGCGGCCGAGGCGATCGAGGAAGGTCGAGAGGTGGAGCATCACCTCGAACCGCTGCGAGGCGCGTTCCGCGTCGTCCCCCGCGGGCAGGGCCTTCAGGCCGAGCCGGCAGAGGGAGGCGCCCGCCTCGTTCTGGAAGGCGGCCAGCAGGCGGGCGGCGCCGGGGAGCAGGTCCACGAGCCCCTCGTGGGGGCGGCTCGAGCGGAAGAAGTGGGAGGCCACGATCTCCGGCGGCGCGGCGCGGCGGCGGAGAGCCTCGGCCACGAGCCGGTGGTACTCCTCCCGCAGCGGCTGGGCGAGATCGTCGTGGACCATCTCGCGGATGAGGTGGTGGTCGAACCGGTAGCGGTAGCCGAGGTGGCGCACGAGCCGGTGGCGGCGCTCCAGGGAGCCGAGGCGCTTGAGCACCGGGAGCCGGTCCGCGGAGAGGGCGTCGGCCACGACCTCGGGATCGAACTCGAACCCCTGGACCGCCGCGGCGTGCAGGACGTCCATGTCGTCCTCGTCCAGCTCGGCCAGGCGCAGCAGCAGCAGGTCGCGCACGGTGCTCGGGACGTCCACCTCGGTGACGCCCATCTTCGCCGCCCAGGTCCCGTCGGGCTGGGGGGTCAGCGCCCCCCGCTCCTTCAGGCCCCGGACGATCTCGAAGATGAAGAACGGGTTCCCGTCCGCCTTCTCGAGGATCGGCAGGCCCAGCTCGTCCACGGTCCTGGGGGACCCGAGGAAGTCGCGCAGCAGCGCCACGCTCTCCTTCGCGCCGAGCCGGCCGAGGTTCACCCGGTGGCCGCCGGGGAGCATCTCCAGACCCGAGAAGTACTCCGCCAGCGGCCGCTCGGGTCGCGCCGTTCCCACGAGCAGGAGGTGGAGGTCCTGGGCCTGGCGCGCGAGGTAGGCGAAGAGCCGCCGCGTCTCCTCGTCGGAGAAGTGCAGGTCGTCCACGACGAGGATGGTCGTGCGCTCCTCGGCCAGCGACCGGAAGCACTCCGCGGCGACGGTGAGCATCGAGTCCCGCGTGAGGGGCTCCGCCCCGGGCGGGGCCGGCGCCCCGCGGAGGAAGGCGGCGAAGGCGGGCACGAGCACCGGCGTCGCGCGGAGGAGGCGGCCGAGGGCGTCCTCGAGGCGCTCCTCGCCGAAGCGGTCGAGGAGGGCCTCGGAGAACGGCTGGAGCGGGCGGACCGCCCCCTCGGGGGGGGTCGATCCGTGGAGGTACTGGAAGGGGAGGCGCGCCGCCTCGATGCGCGCGGCCAGCTCGTCGAGGAGGCGCGTCTTGCCGATCCCGGGCTCCCCCGTGACGAGGGCCACCTGGCCCTTCCCCGAGGCGGCCAGCCGGAACCACTCCTCCAGCTGCTCGATCTCCCGGTCGCGCCCGAAGACCCCGGTCTCGCGCGGGATGCGGACCCGGCGGACGGAGCGGGAGTCCCCGGGCCTGAGGGAGACGGTCTGCCGCGCCATCCACCAGCGGGAGTTCGCCCCCTGCTCGAGGGCGTCGAGCAGGGCCCACGCGTCGGGGAAGCGGTCGTCCCGCTTCTTCTCGAGGCAGGACATGACGAGCTCCTCGAGGAGGTGGGAGATCTGCGGGTTGACCATCCCGGGCTTGTCGGGGACGACCTCCATGTGGCGGCGCATGGAGGAGAAGGGGTCCGCGGCGGCGAAGGGGTTGCGGCCGGTGAGGACCTCGTAGAGGACGACGCCGAGGGAGTAGATGTCGGCGCGCCCGTCCACGACGGGGGTCCCGTCGAACTGCTCCGGCGCGGCGTAGGGCAGGGAGCCGAGGAACTCCCCGGTGCGGGAGAGGCGGAGGGAGGCCTCCTGGAGGCGCGCGACGCCGAGGTCCATCACCTTCAGGCGGTGGTCGGGGGTGACGAGGAGGTTCTCCGGCTTCACGTCGCGGTGGACGATGCCCGCCTCGTGGATGCTGGCCAGGGCCTGGGCCGCCTGGCGCGCGAGGAGGAGGGCCAGGGGCTCGGGGAAGGGGCCGATCTCGCGGAGCAGATCGCGCAGCGTCTGCCCGCGCACGAACTCCATGGCGAGCCAGTGGGTGGTCCCGCGCCCGGGGATCTCGGCGGAGCCCCCCGCGAAGGTGCGCACGACGTTCTCGCTGTCCAGGCGGGTGCCGATCTGCGCCTCCTGGAGGAAGCGGCGCTCGGTCTCGGGGTCCCCGACGAGGTGGGGGTGGAAGAGCTTGAGGGCGACCTGGGTCCTCTCCGGAACGCCCGGCACCGGCTCGACGGCCTCGGCGAGGAAGACGGTCCCCATCCCTCCCCGGCCGAGCTCGGCCAGGATGTGGAAGGGTCCGATGTTCGAGCCGATCACGATGGTTGCCGCCCCGGGCCGAAGAGGAGGATACGGGAACCGCCCCTACGAACCACATTGCCGGGGAACCCGGGGCCCCCGGCCCGCATCCCACGGGGTGACGCCGACCATGGAGGTGCACCGTGAAGACCCTCGCCGCCGCCGCCGCGATCGCGCTCGGCCTCGCCGCCCCCGCCGCCCCCGCCGGGGAGTCGAGCCGCCCCCGCATGGAGGTCGTCTTCGTGCTCGACACGACCGGCTCGATGGGCGGGCTCATCGAGACCGCCAAACGGAAGATCTGGTCCGTGGCCAACGAGCTGGCCCGCGCGAAGCCCTCCCCGGAGATCCGGATGGGCCTGGTGGCCTTCCGCGACCGCGGGGACGACTACGTGACGAGGGTCTTCGACCTCGACGCCGACCTCGACCGGGTCTACGGGCGGCTCTTCGAGTTCCAGGCCGGCGGGGGCGGGGACGGCCCGGAGAGCGTGAACCAGGCGCTCCGCGAGGCGGTGACGAAGGTCTCCTGGACGAAGGACGAGAAGGTCCTGAAGGTCGTCTTCCTCGTCGGCGACGCCCCGCCCCACATGGACTACGGGCAGGACGTGCCGTACGCGAAGACCTGCGAGGAGGCGGTCCGCGCGGGCATCGTCCTCAACACCCTGCGCTGCGGCGGGGACCCGGCCACGGAGCGCGTGTGGACGGAGATCGCGAAGCTGTCCGAGGGGGTCTACGCCTCGATCCCCCAGGAGGGGAGCCAGTCGATCGCCACCCCGTACGACGAGCGCCTCGCGGACCTCGGCGGCGCCCTCGGCCGGACGCTGGTCGCCTTCGGGGACCGGAAGGACCGCGAGGCCGCGAGGGAGAAGCTCGACGCGGGGGCGAAGATGGCCGCCGCCTCGGGCGCCGCCGCCGATCGCGCCGAGGTCCTCGGGAGGACGAAGGGCCTGGACGAGGCCGATCTCGTGGAGGCGGTCGCCGAGGGGAAGGTGAAGCTGGAGGACGTCCCCGCGGACAGGCTCCCCGAGGAGATGAAGCCGATGACGGCCGCCGAGCGGAAGGCCCACGTCGAGAAGAAGTCCGCCGAGCGGGAGGCGCTCCGCAGGGAGATGGCCGACCTCGAGGCGAAGCGCACCGCCTTCCTCGCCGACGCGGCGAAGAAGGCCCCGGCCGGCGGGAAGTCCACCTTCGACCTCGAGGTCTCGAAGACCCTCCGCGCCCAGGCCGCGAAGAAGGGGTTCACGTGGTAGGAGACGGGCGGCGCGTGCCTTGGTAGGGGCCGGGCGAAGCCCGGCCCGCCTCTGGTCCCGGCGATTTCGTTGAAACACGGACCCGACCGGCGGTCCCTAATGGGTGCATGACGACCGCGCCCGACGCGCACTGGGAGTCCTGGCGGCGCCTCCGGGACCCCGCCTCCTTCGAGGCGCTGGTCCGGCCGGAGCTCGGCCGAGCGCTCTCCTTCGCCCGCAGCCTCGGCTGCTCCGACGCCGACGCGGAGGACGTGCTGCAGGAATCCCTCGTGCGACTGGCGGCGGAGCGGGGGGACGGGCCCTCGCGCATCGGGGTGCGGGCGTGGCTCTACCGCACGGTGCGGGACCGGGCGCGGTCGCGGCGGCGGTCGTGGTGGCGGCGGCGCGACCGCGAGGCGAAGGCCGCCCGCCCGGAGGCCGCCCCGCCGCGGACGGGGGATCTGGAGGTCCGCGAGCAGGTCGAACAGGCGCTCGCCGCCCTGCCCGACGCGGAGCGGGAGGCGGTGCGCCTGCGCTACCTCCAGGACCTCGACTACCGGGACATGGCCCACGTGCTCGGCGTCTCCGAGAACGCCTGCCGCATCCGCGTCCACCGGGCGCTCGAGTCGCTGAAGAAGCGCTTCGGCGAGGGCGTGGCGACCATGGTGGCGGCGCTGCCGCTGCCGGAGCCGTCCCACGGCGAGCACATCCTCCGGGAGGCCCTGAGGGGGGCCGTCCCCGCCCCCGGCGGGGCGTCCGTCGGGGCGGGGTGGATGATCGCCGGCGCGGCGGCGGTTCTCGGCGGGGCGCTCGTCGTGGCGGACGTGCTCACGCCCGCCGGGTCTCCGCCCAGGACCGCGCGGGCACCGCACCCCCTTCCCGCGGAGACGGAACCGATGCCGGACGCGGGCTCGGGGACGGGGACGGGGACGGGGGCGGTCGTCGCGGAGGCGGGCGCCGGAGCCGACCCGAAGGTCCCGGGCCCGGAGGGCGCGAAGGCCGGCGCGACCGCCGCGGGACCCGGCGGCGGGTCTCCGGCGCCCGCCGTCCGGCCCGCCGTCGCCGCCGACGCGGTGGCGATCCTCGAGGGCGTGGCCTCCATCGGCTGGGATTTCGGCCTGCGCTCCTCGGCCGCGGACGTCTACGGCACGATCCTGCGGATCGATCCCGACCA
>CAZWGT010000055.1:0-15218 GCA_964633345.1 uncultured Planctomycetota bacterium | reverse complement strand
TCGCAATTTGCGACCACCTCTGGAACATATTGCAAAGAAACATCTTGCGATGACTCTCTCCTGCGCCATCGGCACCCTGTACCCCCTCCAGCACCAAGGTAGGGGAGGGTGCCATGGTCCACGCGCTTCGTCCCGTCAATCCCAGTGTCCCGGTCGACGGCAGGATCGTCGTGGTGCGCGGCTGCAGGGTGATCCTGGACGCAGACCTCGCCTCTCTCTATGGGGTCACGACCAAGCGCCTCAACGAACAAGTCAAGCGGAATGGCGACCGCTTCCCCTCCGACTTCGCCTTTCGGCTCACGACGGAGGAACTCCGCGAGGTGGCCGCAGATTGCGGCCACCTCCGCAAGCTGAAGTACTCCAGCAGGTTGCCGATGGCCTTCACCGAGTTCGGGGCCCTCATGGCGGCCAACGTGGTCAACTCCGAGGAGGCGGTGACCATGAGCGTCCTGGTCGTGCGAGCCTTCGTCCGGCTGCGGGATCGGCTGGCCCAGAGCCGGGAGATTGCCGAGAAGGTCGCCGAACTCGAACGCCGGGTGATTGACCACGACGAGACCCTCCGCGACCTCGTCGAGACCCTCCGCGAACTCCTGGACCCGCCCGTCCCCTCCGACGACGACTGCCCCCGCATCGGCTTCCGGGCGGAGGACGGGGACGTTTCCCGGGAATGAGGTCGGCCCCCGCGGGGAGAATCCCCCGGGGGCATCCGTCGAAAGTGCAGGGCCCCCCGGGAGGACGACCGTGCGAACCGTCGCCGTCGTCGCGCTCGCCGCCGCGGTGATCCTCGGTCCCGCCGGCGCCCTGGGGGAGGAGGGCTCGAAGCCGCCCGCCCCCGTTCCTCCCGCCTCCCGGCCCACACGCGCCGACCTCGACGCCGCCGTAGCGAAGGGGACGAGGTTCCTCCTCGGGGACCAGAAGCCGGGAGGGGAGTGGATCACCCGCGAGTACGGGCTCGATTCCTCCGGGCACACGGTCGCCGTCACCGCCGTCGCGATGGAGGCCGTCCTCGCCGGCGCAGGTCCCACGCCGGAGGCGCTGAAGGCGGTGCAGGGGGGCCTCGCGTTCCTCGAGAAGAGCGCCGCGGGCATCGACGGGGGGAAGATCCACCACGGCTTCGACTTCAACGGGTGGGGCGCGGCGTTCGGCCTCCGCCACCTGGCCGGTGTCCGCGACCGCTGGCCCGCCGGCGCGAAGGCGCCCGACATGAAGCGCCTCGTGGACCTGTTCACCGGGTGGGCGGCGAGGAACCGCCACCCCTGCGGCGGCTGGTCCTACCTCACGAAGGAGCAGGACCCGCGCTACGGGAAGGACGGCTCCGTCTCCTTCCTGACCGCCGTGATGGTCGAGGGCCTCGCCCGCTGGGATCCGAAGTCCCCCCTCCTCGCCCCGGCCGTCGAGGACCTCGCGAAGTCCTGCGACGGCGAGGGCCGCGTCCTCTACTCCCACACCGGCGACTGGCCGGGCCAGCCGCGGGGGAAGGAGGAGTCGGCGGGGCGCTCCCTCCAGGCGGCGCTGGTGCTCGCCGGCCTCGGGAAGCGGGAGCCCGCCGACGTCGAGAAGCGCGTCGCCGAGTTCTTCGAGGTGCGGCAGGAGTTCGCGAAGGTCCGCACCCAGCACCCGCACACGCCGCCCCACATGATCGCCGGCTACTACCACTACCACGCCCACTCCCACGCGGCCCGGGCGCTGCGGTGGCTCGCCGCGAGGGGCGAGGCCCCGTCGAAGGCCCGCGACGCCCGGGTGGGGGAGCTGCTCGCGGCGCTGCTCTCCGAGCAGGACGGGGACGGAGCGTGGATGGACGCCCCCTGCGGCGACCGCGCCTACGCCACGGCGCTGGCGGTGATGGAGCTCCTCGACCTCCGCGAACTCCTGTTCCCGTGGAGCGGGACGCTGGAGGGCGCCGTCGCCGCCGCGAAGGAGACCGGCGCTCCGATCGCGGTCCTCGTCACCGACGGCGGGGCGGAGAGCCGCAAGGTCGAGGAGATGCTCGGCGGGAAGGACCTCGAGGGGATCCGCGGGAAGGTCCTGTGGGTGCGCCTGGGGAAGGAGGCCGCCGACCTCTGGAAGGCCGCGAAGGTCTCGAAGGCCCCGGCCCTCCTCCTCCTCGGCCCGGCGGGGGAGTACGACCTCGCCCGCCCCGCCCAGAAGTGGGGGGGCGGCGTCGGCGCGAAGACCGTCCGCGGCGCGCTGGAGAAGATGCTCCCGAAGTAGGCGACCCCCCTCGGCGTCATGGTGGTGGAGTCCCCCTGTAGCGGGAGGTTGCACAATGCAACATGAAAGGGTAGGCTGGAGGTCCGGCGCCCCGGAGACCCCCGCCATGCCCATCCTCCACGTCCGCAACGTCCCCGCCCGGCTCTACGCCCGCCTGCAGGGCCTGGCGGAGGCACGCCACCGCTCCCTCACGGCGGAGATCCTGGCGCTGCTCGAGGAGGCCGTCGAGAGGGAGGCCAGGAGGGAGGAGCAGGCGCGGATCCTCGAGGAGATCCACCGGCGGAGGAAAGCCCGCGGTCCCCTCGGCACGGATTCCGTGGCGTGGATCCGGGAGGACAGGGACCGGTGAGCGGGACGGACGAACTGGTGGTCGATGCCTCCGTCGGGGCGAAGCTCCTCCTGGAGGAGGAGGGCTCGGCGGAAGCCGGAGCGATCTTCGAGCCGATGGCGGGCGCGCATCCCCGGACCCTCCATGTGCCCGACCTCTTTTTCGCCGAGTGCGCCAATGCGATGGGGAAGGCCGTCCAGCGCCGGAAGATGAAGTCCGCCGAGGCCGTCGCCGAGGTCGATGCGCTCGCGGGCCTGCGAGTCGAGTCCACGGAGACCCGCCACCTTGCGGCCGATGCCCTGCGCCTCGCGGTCGAGTCCGGGATCTCGGTCTACGACGCGGTGTACGTGGCCCTCTCCGAAAGGACGGGGGCGCCGCTGGTCACGGCGGACCGGCCGCTGTTCGACCGCCTGGCGGGCACCCGCCACCGCGTCCGCTGGCTCGGGGAGTTCGCGCCGGGAGCGGCGGGGGAGACCCCCCCCGGAGTCTAGAGGGTGGAACCGGGAGGCTTCGATGGGGTACTCTCCACACACCGCGATGTGTCGGAATCCAGGGAGGCCCCCCGTGCCCACCAACCTGCACCTCGACGACCGCCTGATCGACCACGCCCGCCGCGTCGGGAAGCACAAGACCAAGCGCGCCGCCGTCATGGCCGCGCTGGAGGAGTACGTCCGCTACCACGAGCAGTTGAAGATCCTCGCCCTCGAGGGGACCGTCGACTACGACCCGGCGTACGACCACAAGGCGGGCCGGCGGCGGAAGCCGGGCCGGATGCCCGGATGAGAGTGCTCGTCGACGCTCCCATCTGGTCCCTGGCGCTCCGGCGCCGCACGGGAGATCGTTCCCCGGACGAGGAGGCGCTCGTCGCCGAGTGGAGGGTGCTGGTCGAGGAAAGGCAGGGCCTGCTCCTCGGGCCCGTCCGCCAGGAGGTCCTGACGGGAATCCGGGACGGGGTCCTGTTCGACCGGCTGCGCCAGGCGCTGGCCGCCTTCCCGGACCAGCCCATCCTGTCGGCGGATTACGTCGAGGCCGCGCGCTGCTTCAACCGGTGCCGGGCGAAGGGGATCGCGGGCACGGACATCGACCTCCTGCTGTGCGCGGTCTCCCTGCGCCTGGGCTGCCCGATCTTCACGACCGACGGGGACTTCGCCCGCTACGCCCGGGTCCTTCCGATCCGGCTGCACCGGCCGCGGTAGCGGTCACTCCTCGCCGAGGGTCACCGTCCGCTCGCGGGTCTCGCCCTCCTTCAGCACGAGGCGCAGCTCCCGCCCGCCGCCGACCTCGTCCCGGATCGCGGCGACGACGCGGTGCGGCCCCGGCTCGAGCCCCCGGAGGTGGAGGACCCCCCCGGGCGCGTCGTAGACCTCCCCGTCCACCAGGACCAGCGGGTCGGCGGGGATCCGCGCGTCCTGGAGGAGAGTGAGGCGCAGCGCCGCGGTCCCCCAGCGGAGGTCCAGGTCCCTCTCGGGAGCGACGACGCGGAGCGTCCGCCAGCCGGCGCGGTCGACGACCACCATCTCCCCGGGCTCCGTCTCCTCCTCGTGGAAGACCGCCTCCTTCCCGTCCTCGCCCGTCCCGAGGGCGCGGACCGTCACCGTCCGGACGACGGTCCTCCCCAGGACCCCCGCGCCAGGGCGGTCCATGGCCGGGCACTCGCCGGTGATGCCGTCGCGGTCCTTCCACCGGAGCATCAGCGGGCCCGACGCGTCGGTGCAGAGGAAGCCGCCCTCCTCGAACGTGAGCACCGCCCGGGTCCCGTGGAGCAACCGCGCGTCCTTCGCGCCGGGGGGAACGGGGAAACGCCGCGGCGCGGGGAGTTCGACCACGACCTCCCGGAACCCGTCCTTCTCCGGCCCCACGGGGAAGAAGAACGGCGGGCGCTCATCCACCTCGACGCGGAGGACCGCGGTGCCCCGCGCGGGGACGGCGGGGGACCAGCCGTCCTCCTCCCGCATCAGGGAGTCCTCCGTCCCCTCCACCGCGATGGTGAGGTCGGCGCTCTCGGGGAACTCCCCGCGGATCCGAAGCCGCGCCTGGGGCCGCACGGGCAGGACGAGGACGGCCGTCTCCCCGGCGGCGGCCCGGACCTCCGCGGGATCGAAGGTGTACGCGCCGAAGGGGTCGTCGGGGAGCACCCGGTACGTCCCCGGGGCGACGTCCACCTCCTCGTCCTCCCCCTCCTCCTCCTCGGTGGTCCCCCCCGGTCCCCGGCCGGACTCGCGGTGGACGAGGGCGAAGGAGACGTCGGCCACCGGCTTGCCCCCGGGATCCCGGGCCCGCACCACGACCGTCGCGGTTCTCTCCGGCCGGATCACGCCGGCGGAGGTGGAGACGACCGTGAAGGGGGTTCCGGGATGGACGTCGTCGATCCAGCGCTCCTGGGAATCGGGAAGGAGGTCGACGGCGGGGAAGAAGGTGAGGTGCGCCCCCTCGGCCCCTTCGAGGACGAACCGCCCGTCGAGGCCCGTCATCGCCGTCGGCCCCCGCTGCTCGTTGTAGGCGCGCACGACGCAGCCGGGGACCGGTTCGCCGAGCAGGTCGACGACGCGGCCCTCGTACCGCGATCCGAACTCCGTCACGAGGTCGTCGGGGCGCGTCCCGAGGGAGTCGTCGTCGGGGAGGGGGCGCAGGTCGGATTCGATCCCCGGCCCGTACACCCACAACTGCCCGGATCCCTGCTCGAGGTGCGAAAAGGTCGCGACCCCGTCCGCGCCGGCGACGGCCCGGGCGCCCGCGGTCCCGTGGCTGCAGCCGCCGAGGAACTCGAGCACCGCGCCCTGTACCGGGCGGCCGAGGGGATCGAGGACGCGGAAGGACATCGGGATCCCGCGCGCGAGGAGCATCTCCGGGTCGGGACAGGGTCCGTAGTCCTCCGTCGGCGCGTAGCCCGGGGCGACGGCGAGCCAGTGGGAATCGCCGCGGTGGAGGTGGCCGTCGGCGGGGACGCGGGCGATCCCGTCGGCGTCGGCGATCCCCTCCGACATCACCATGTCGTGGCGCAGGCGGCTCTCGTCGATCCACTCCGGCGTCCGCAGCAGCCGCGCCCCGGGGATCGGCTGCCCCGTGGCCGCGTCGAGGATCCGCGTGGCGAGCCAGTCGCTCCCGCGGTGCTCCTCGTCGCCGAACTCCTGGTCGGGGTCGGGGAGGAGGCCGTTCCACGGGCGCTCCGACTCCCCGTCCTGGACGGCGAGGGCGGCTGCGAGCAGCAGGAGCGGGAGCCTCACCAGGCACCTCCGTCGATCAGTTCCGCCAGGTCGGCGAGATCCTGGTCGGGGAGCACGTCGGGGGTGAAGAACGGCATCCAGGCGTCCGCGGTCCGCCGGTCCGTGGGGCCGGGCCCGCCCCGGACGTAGGCGATCACGCGGCGGCGGTCCGGCGCGAGCTTCCCGCGGAGGGAGGGCCCGAGCTGGTTCTCCCCGCCCTCCCCGTGGCAGAGCGCGCAGGCCTTCGACCAGACCTCCCGGCCGCGGGCGGCGTCCCCGGTCAGCGCCTCGACGCGGAGGAGCGCCTCGCGGGAGTCGTCCCTCCTCGCGGGGCTCGGGAGGTGGGGGCCGGGGCGGGCGAGGGACTCGAGGTGGGCGACCAGGGCGGCGCCGTGCGTCGTGGGGATCTCGACCTTCGACAGGTCGGTGAAGGTGGTGTTCCACGTGCGGTGCTGGAAGCGGGCGACGCAGGTCCGGATCGCGTCGAGGACCGTCGCCCCCTTCGCCGCGTCGAGCTCCCCGTGCCACCAGGTGGGGCGGCGCGTCGCGTCGGCCAGCGTGTGGCCGACCCGGCGGCGGTCGGGACGGGGCTGGTCCTCCGCGGTCGTCGAGTGGCAGTCGGCGCAGGAGAGCCCGCCGACCCGCCGGGCGAAGAGAGCGGGGCCGTCGGCCGCCGGCGGGGGGGGCGGGGAGGGGGGACTCTCCCGTCCGCAGCCGGCCAGGGCGAGGGCGAGGAGGGCGGCGGTCCGCATCCCCCGAGGATACCCGCCCGCGGAGTTAGGATGGGGGGATGCCCTCCGCGGCCCTCGCCATCGTGGTCGTCCTCGCCGACGTCTTCGTCCTCGCGAACAAGGAGAAGGTGGACGGCTACCTCCTCGGGCGCGGCACCGGGCCCGGCAAGGAGTACGTCATCCAGACGACCGCCGGGGTCCGGAAGTACAACGAGACGACGGTGAAGGAGATCGTGCCCAGCGCCGACCCGGCGGCCGACTTCGCGCGCTACTTCGCCGCGCTGCCGAAGAAGGACGCCGCCACGACCGCCGCGGCGGCCGCGGCCCTCGGGACGTGGGCGAAGGAGCGGGGCCTCCCCGACCAGGCGAGGGACGCCTGGCTCAAGGCCCTCGTCCTGAACCCCGGGAACGCGGTGGCCCACGAGGGCCTCGGGCACGTCCAGTTCGGCGGCCAGTGGATGCCCCCGGAGGAGGCGGAGCGCCTCCGCGCCGAGGAGGCGGAGAAGAACGCGCTCATCGAGAGGTACGAGAAGCCGATGGGGGCGCGGCCCGCGGTGACCTTCTCCGCCCACTGGCGGGCCGTGGACTTCCTCGGGGACGGCAAGTCCCCCGAGCGCCTGAAGGACCTCGAACTGGCGTGGGACGAGGCGGTGCGCGTGTTCGGCTCCGACCCGTGGAAGGGGAGGGCCCTGGCCGTCACCTGCTCCGGCCTCGAGCAGTACGTGAAGTGGGTGGACTTCGAGGCCTCCCGCCTCCCCGGGGCGAACAAGGCCTTCCTCGACTTCTGGAGGAAGGCCACGGGCATGAAGTTCTCCGAGCCGGCGATCCTCGCCCGCTCCGACGTGCCCGACCGCGGGGCGATGATGGGGGCGTTCCTCCACACCGCGGGCCACATCCTGCTCGCCAACTGGAAGGGGCACAACCGGGCCCAGCCCTTCTGGCTCGAGGAGGGGTTCGGCGGCTGGATGGAGGACGCGATCCTCAAGTCCAACACCTCCTACTGCTTCGGCGTCAGCAAGCAGGGCTACGGCTCGACCTTCCGGGACACGAAGGCGTGGGAGGTCGAGTTCCCCGACTGGAAGGTCCTCTGCAAAGAGGCCGCCTCGAAGAACGAGTTCCTCCCCCTCGACCAGCTCGACATGCTCCCCGCGGGCGAGTACAGCCGCCGGGAGGTCGGGCAGGCGTTCTCCCTCGTGGCCTTCCTCCTCCGCGAGCACGGCCCGGAGAAGTTCCGCGCCTACGTCGAGCGGGTCAAGAAGGGGGAGAAGTCGCCGGCCGCCTTCAAGGCCGCCTTCGACACCACCTTCGAGGCCGTCGAGCCGCTGTGGAAGCGGTGGGTGCAGGCGGGATGGTGACGGGGGCGGTCCTCTGCCTGGCGGCGCTGCTGGCCGCCCCGCTCCCGGCCGACGCCGCGAAGGAGGGGGACGAGGCGCTCCGGGCCCGCCGGTTCGCCGCCGCCGAGGCGAGGTACGCCGAGGCGCTGGCGACGGAGACCTCCGCCGCCGCGCGCCGCCGCCTCGAGGACCGCCGCGCCGACGCCGTGCTCGCCCGCGCCGGACTCGAGGCCCTCGCCGCCGCCGTCAACGCCCACCCCGATCGGTTCGCCCGCCTCGACCTCGGCGCGGGGGTGGTCCTGAGCGCCGCCTCGGCCGACGCCGAGGGGATCGCCGGATCGGTGCAGGGGGGCACCTCGAGGATGCCCTGGGCCTCCTTCGATCGCAGGGCGCTGGCCGACCTCCTCGAGCGGGCGAGGCTCGCCCCGGCGGACCTCCTCGGCGGCGCGGCCCTGCTGCAGTTGTCCGGGGACGAGGACGGCGCGGAACGGATGGTGGTCGGGTTCCTGCGCGGCGGGGGAGCGGCGGGCGCGGCGGCGAAGGCGCTCTCCCGCTGGCGGCGGGAGAGCCCGCCCCCGGGGGGCTACGTGGAACTCGACGGGCGGCTCGTCACGCCCGAGGACCGGGACCGCCTGACCGCCGAGGATCGCCGGGCCGCCGCGTACGAGAAGCTCCAGTCCGAGGACGCCGCGACGCGCCGCCGGGGCTTCGAGGATCTGCGGGCCATGGGGGACCCGGCGCGCCTGACCCTCGGCAAGGGTCTCCGCGCCCGGCGCTCCGCCGTCGCGCGGGAGATCGCGGCCCTGAAGGTCTTCTCCGCGCCCGGCACCCGGGCGCGCCTCAAGGCCGAGGTCGAGAAGCGCCGCGCCGAGGCGCTGGCCTTCATCGAGGATCCGAAGCGCTACCCCTACCCGAGCGCCACGCACAAGGGGCAGGAGGAGGTGGACCGGCTCGTGGCCCTCGTGAGGGAGGCGTGGGAGGACCCCTTCTCCGTCGCGGCCGCGTGGGAGCCGACGGTGGCCGAGAAGCTCCGGCTCGTGGCCGAGGCGGACGCCTGGATCGCCGAGGTCGAGGAGGGGCGCGTCCCGGACCTCGCCGACGTGAAGGGGCCCGTGAACGCTCTCCTCGACGTGCCGGGACTGTTCCCCGACGAATGGTCGGGGAAGGTCCTGGAGTACAACCGGAAGGTCCCCACGACCGCCGACCGCGAGGAGCGGGAGTGCGTCCTGGCGGTGAACGAGTACCGGATCCTGATGGGGCGGGGCGCGGTGAAGATCGAGGAGCGGCTCCTGCGGGCGGCCCGGGGCCACAGCCGCCACATGAAGGAGAACGGCTACTTCTCCCACGACAACGCCGTCCCCGGCCTGAAGAACCCCGGGGAGCGCGCGGCGCGTCAGGGCTACAAGGGCGGCGTGGGGGAGAACATCGCCATGGGGCGGCCCACGGGGCGCGGGGCCTTCGACGGGTGGTTCCACTCCTCGGGCCACCACCGCAACATGATCGCGGCGGGTTGGACGGAGCTCGGCGCGGGGCGCTGCGGGGAGTACTTCACCCAGGTGTTCGGCCGCCTCGGCGGGAAGGCGCTGGCGGAGCCGGACCCGCCGCTCCCTCCGCCGGCCCCGGACGTGGCGCCGGACCCGGAACTGCCGACGCCCGAGCCGCGGTGAACGGCCGGGCGACCCGGAGGGGCGCCCCTACTCGAGGAGCCCGTCCCGGTCGTGGTCGGCTTCGTGGATCTCCTTCGCTACGCCGCAGGTGATGCAGCGGAAGGTGTGGTCCTTCACGCGGCAGAAGCTCGCGTTGGTGCGGCACTCCGCGCACCACGACAGGACCCACTCGGACTTCCTGGTCGGGTCTTTCACGGGAGGGGCCTCCTCCGGTTCCCCGATGGAGGGTATCACCGCAGGGCGGGGGGCGGGGGGGCGGGGCCCCCTGGATCGTGACCTGCGTCAAGTCCCGGGATCAGCCCCGCTTCGGAGGCTCCACGCCGGGCAGCAGCTTGGTCATGCCGCAGGACATGCACCGGAAGGTCTCGCGGTGCTCGTGCATGAAACTGGCGTTGTAGCGGCACTCGGAGCACCACGAGAGGAGCCACACGGGCTCCCGGGGGGGAGGCTCCACGACCGGAGCGGGAGGGGGCGGGGGAGGGGGAGCGGGTGCTTCGGCCGCCGGCGCGGGGGCCTCCTCCGGCTCGGGCCCGAGGCCGAGGCCCCGGGACTTGTCCTTCTCCGCGGCGCACATGGCGCACCGGGTCCTGGTCTCGGAGACGTACCAGAACGTCATGCGCTCCTTGCACTTGGGGCACCAGTCGTTCTCCCAGCGGTGGGAGCCGGTCCGGGCCCTTTCGGCGACGATCATGCGGCACCTCCTCGGTCCCCGTCCGAAGGGAGCCTACCGCTGTCCGCCGCGGCGCGCGGCGGGGAGAGGCCTACCCGGCCAGGGCGTCGAGGAGGTGGCGGATCTCGTCGTCCACGTCGCCGGGTTCGGCCACGGTCTCGGCGATGAGGGACCGGAGGACCTCGCGGTAGCGCTTGCGCAGGCGGTGGACGGCGACCTTGACCGCCCCCTCGCTCATGCCGAGGCGGGCGCCGAGGTCGGCGTAGGGGGCGGTCTCCCCCCCGGAGAGGGTCCCGCGGAGGGCCTCGAAGAGGTCGGCCCGGCCGGCGACGTCGTGCTCCGTTCGCAGGCGATCGAGGGTCTCGTCGAGGAGGGTGAGGGCCCAGCGGCGCTCGTAGATCCTCTCCGGCGTCCGCTCGTCGGCGGGCTCGAGGAGGTAGCGGCTCTCCCCGTCCTCGAAGTCGAGGGGGAGGGCCTTCCGGCCGCCGCCTCGCTTCAGGGCGCGGGCCTTCTCCCGCTCCTTCGAGGCGAAGTGCCGGAACGCCGCGAGGAGGAACGTGCGGAAGCGGCCGCGTTCGCGGTCGGCCTGGCGGAGGTAGTCCTTCTCCAGGAGTTCCGCGAAGAACCCCTGCACGAGGTCCTGCGCGTCGGCGGCGGGCGTGCCCCCCCTCCGCTCGAAGGCGTAGAGCGGGTACCAGTAGGAGCGGCAGAGGGATTCCAGCGCGGCGCGGCCCTCCGTGTCGGCCGCCGCCCCGGCCGCCACCACGATCGACCAGCGCGTCGTGGCGAAGCGGGGGGAGCCGGGGTCGGTCACTTACCCGCCGGCTCCGGTTCGTCGCCGAGCCATCCGTCCCTGTCCGAGAACTCCGGGGCCCGGTCGAGGCGCTGGACCAGCGTGTGCCGGGCCGCCCACTTCCCGTCCCAGAAGTGACAGGCGAGGGAGATCGTGACGCCCCCGTCGGTCCACACCATCCGGCCCGACGTGGAGTTCGGCCGCAGCGCGAGCGCGTGGATCCGGAAGAGGGAGGCGCGGTCCGCCAGGTCGGTGCCGGGGAACTGCTCCTTCAGGAGCGCCGTGCCGGAGGCGTCCCACAGCTTCTCCAGTCCGCGGACGGCGTCCGCCATCCACCGCGGCGTCGCCGCCTTCGGGCCGCCCGAGACGTGGGTGAAGTGGACGGGCCCGATCCGGAAGCGCCAGCGGGAGGAGTCCTGCTCCGCGGGGTAGGAGAGGACCAGCCGCCCGTCGGTGCGCACGACCCGCGCCCGGGACCCCGTCTCGTCGAGGATCACCCGGGCGAGGCGCAGCTCCTTCGGCTCGTGGCCCTGGTACGCCTGGAACTCCATCATCGGGACGCCGAGCCGGTACGCCCCGTTCTCCCGGGACTTCTCCTGCCAGGTCAGCTTCTCGAGCACGTCCCGGTCGTCGCGGAGGTACAGACCGTGGACCCGCTCGTCCTTGGGGTAGGTCCACACCTCGACGTAGTCCTCCCAGGAGCGGTCGATGGCCTTGAGGATCGCGAGCTTCTGCCCGGTGGTCATCCCGGGGAGGGGGTTCTCGATGGTCCCGAGCAGGGTCGTCGCGCCGTCCCCGGGCCCCTCGGAGACCTCGAGCCCCGGCATCTTCACGCGGGTCCCCCCGGGCCCGTCGTCCACCTCGAGGCCGGGCATGCGCACGCGGGTCCCGTCCGGCCCCTCCTCCACGGTCATGCCGGGGAGGCGGAAGCCGTCCTTCCCCATGTGGAAGGCGCGATCCGGCGCGCCCATGAAGGTCGACCCCGAGCAGCAGAGGAAGAAGGGGTTGAGGAACGTCCCGGCGATCGCCCAGGCCTTGCCGGCCAGCTTCCCGCCCGAGTGGTGGATCTGGGCCCAGGCGATGATGGAGGCGATCCAACCGGCCAGCAGGACGACCATGAGGACCCATCCGCCCGCGGAACCGGCCGTCGAGGAGGAGGCGAAGATCCCCACGAACCCCCGGACGAGGAAGTAGGCGACGAGGCCGGCGGGCAGGGCGAGGACGCCCGCGAGGGCCCAGCGATGCATCGGCGGCGCGGACTCCGGGACCGCGGCCGCCGCGGCCGCCGCCGCCACCATGGTCGGCGCGGAGGCGTGGCCCGACGTGATCCCGTCCACCGCGGTCCGGACCTCGGACGCCTTCTGGTACCGCTGGTCCCGCTCCCGCTCCATGGCGCGCATGACGACGCCGTCGAGGCGCGCGTCCACCCCGGCCCGGCTCGAGGGCCGCGGGAAGGACCCCACGGGGAGATCGCCGGTCAGCATCTCGTAGAACACCACGCCGAGGCTGTAGATGTCGGCGCGGTGGTCCACGCCCTCGGGCGCCCGGTACTGCTCCGGGGCCATGTAGTGGAGCGTCCCCATCACCTGCCCGGTGCGGGTGATGTTGAGCTCGACCGGCGCGCGCTGCAGGAGCTTGGCCAGGCCGAAGTCGGCGATCTTCACGCCGCCCGAGCGGTCCACGAGGATGTTCTCCGGCTTGATGTCCCGGTGGACGATCCCCTGGTCGTGGGCGTACTGCAGCGCGTCGCAGACCTGGGGCACGATGGCCAGGGCCTCCTTCGGCCCGAGACCGCCGGAGCGCATCACCTGCCGGAGGTTCGTCCCGTCCACGTACTCCATGACGAGGAACCACAGGCCGTCGCTCTCGCCGAAGTCGTGGACGCCGACGATGCGGGGGTGCTGGAGGCGCGCCAGCGTCCGGGCCTCGCGGGTGAACCGCTCGGCGAAGCCCGCCTCGCGGGCGATCTCGGGGAGGAGGACCTTCAGGGCGACGAAGCGGTCGAGGTTCTTCTGGCGGGCCTTGTAGACGATGCCCATGCCCCCCTGGCCGAGGAGCTCGAGGACCTCCATCCCGGGGAAGTGCTTCTGCATCTCGGCGGGGGAGGGGGCGGAGGAGGGGGGGGCTCCGGCCGCCCCGGACTCCAGGCCCGCGGCCAGCAGGCACCGGGGGCAGGAGCCGCCGGCCAGGGGGGCGCCGCACTTCAGGCAGGTGATGGGGTCGGTCATGATGGGATCTCCGGTCCGTCCGCCCGTGCATGACGGAACGACCGGAGGAGGTTACAAGTCTGCCATGGCCCCCGTCATCCGCCGCGCGCGACCCGCCGACGCCCCGGTGCTGGCGGACTTCAACGTCGCCCTCGCGAAGGAGACCGAGGACCACGTCCTCGACCCGGCGGTCATCGGGCCGGGGGTGGCGGCGATCCTGGCCGACCCGGCGAAGGGGCACTACTTCGTGGCGGAGATCGGGGGCCGCGTCGTCGGCCAGACGATGGTCACCTTCGAGTGGAGCGACTGGCGCAACGGGTTCCTCTGGTGGATCCAGAGCGTCTACGTCGAGCCGGCCGCGCGGGAGTCGGGGGTCTTCAAGGCCCTCCACGCGCGCGTGAAGGAGGAGGCGCGGGCGGCGGGGGCGGTGGGGATCCGGCTCTACGTGTTCGACGGGAACGCGCGGGCCCAGAAGGTCTACGCGCGCCTCGGGATGAGGGACGGGCGGTACCGGGTGCTGGAGGAGATGTTCTAGTCGGGGATCGCGGCGACGCGAACCGGTTCTCCGAACCACCTCTTCCGCGCCGCCGCGAGGGACTCGTCCGTGACGGCGTCGAGGGCCTTCGCCAGGGCCGGGCCGTCCACGCCGAGCTGGTCCCTGCGGCCGAGGGCGAACCCGACGAGGTAGGGGTTGGAGGCGAGCATCGCGTCGGCGGAGCGGAGGGTGCCCAGGAAGTTGGCGAGGTGGACCTTCACCCCCTTCTCCTCCCCGGGGCGCAGCGGCGGGTCGATGCAGGAGCGCACGAAGGCCTCGACGCGCTTCGCCGCGTCCTCCGGGGCCTCCTCCTTCCCGATGCCGGCGCGGGCGAAGACGTGGTCGGGGTCGTCGAGCGGCGCGAAGATCGCCGCGGGGCGCTCCCGCGGCTCCTTCCCGGCGCGGGCCTGCCTCGTCCACAGGCGCACGGCGAGGACGAGGAACGGCGCGTAGTCGGGGTCCCCCGGCCGCGGCGCCCGCCAGCCGACGCAGACCTGGGGGCCCTGGCGGAAGCCGTCGGGCCCGGTGGGAATCACGCGGACGGCCGGTAGGGGCGACCCTTCGGGTCGCCCGGCCGTGGGAACCCGTGCCTTCGCCGGCGGCGGCCCCGCGCCGGCGCGGGCCGGGAGGGCGCCGAACAGCTCCCGGATCCGGGGACCGACGGCCGCCGGGTCCACCGCCCCCGCCACGAGGAGTCGCGCGTTCGCCGGCCGGTACTTCGCGCGGAGGAAGGCGGCCGCCTCGTCGATCGTCACGTCGACGAGGTCCTCCGGGAGGCCCCCGGCGCGGCCGGGGCGGTCGGGGGACAGCGCGGTCCGCGCGTGGTTCCACGACGCGAGGGCGGTGGAGCGGCCGTACATGTTCTCGAGTTCGAGGAACAGCCGGGGCCGCTCGCGCGCGAGGTCCTCCTCCGCCGGGGCGAGGGAGCCCATGCGGCGGGCGGCGTCCTCGAGTTCGCCCGGGAGGGCGGCGGGGGTGACGACGTAGGAGAAGACGGTGTAGTCCCGGCCGGTCTGGGCGTTCCAGCCGCCGGGGTGGGCCCGCGCGATCGCCTCGATCGGGGTCGCCTTCTCCTTCCCGGCCGGCGACGTGCAGTAGAGGTGCTCGCAGAGGTGGGCCAGGCCGGAGCGCCCCTCGGGGTCGGCGTCCTCCCCGAAGTCGAAGAGCACCGTCACCGAGGCCAGCGCCGCGCCCTCGACGGGGCGGAGCACGACGCGCAGCCCGTTGTCGAGGGCGAACCGCTCGACGGGGGGATCGGAGGGGGGGCCCTGGAGGACGACGGGCAGGAGGGCCAGGGCGGCCAGGAGGGTGCGCATGCCTCCTGTCTACCATGCCGGGTAGGGGCAGCGACCCGGTCCCGGACGGATTGACGGCCGTCAAGGTGCGCGCCTCGGCCGCCGCTTAGGCTCTGGGGGTGCGCCCCTCCATGTTCCGCGCCGCCGCCCTCCTTGTCGGCCTCCTGTCCACCGTCCCCGCGGCGGGGTTCCGGACGAGCGCCATGGACCCGGTCCGCGCCGCCGTGGCGGCCCGGGGGGAGGC
>CAZWGT010000054.1:0-15267 GCA_964633345.1 uncultured Planctomycetota bacterium | reverse complement strand
CGGCCCGCCCGTCCGTGACGCGCGGGATGACACCGTGGACCAGCTCGCGGTGGCAGGGACCGCAACACGCAAGGACTCCCTTCCGGCAGCGTGGACAAACCCAGAGTTCCCCCAGGTCTCCGCAGTGTGAGCAGGCACCGAGCGCGGTGTTCAGCGACCTGATCGCACGACGCCTCCGTGTCGCCATGATTCGGATTCCCCTCGCCTCCAAGAACTGGCTCCCCTCGTGGCTAGAACGGGATGTCGTCGAGGTTGAGGTCGGGCCCCGGATCCGCGCCGGCCTTGGAGGCGGAGGCCGCGGGGGCACCGCTGGCCGCCGCGGGGGCCGGCCGGGGCGTCGCGGACCCCGGCACGCCCTTCGCCCCGCCCGCCTTAGGGGCGCCGGCCTTGGGCGGTGCCGCATGCATGAGCCGCTTCCGGAGGTCCGAGGCGAAGGCCTTCGCCTCGTCCGGGGCGAGCCGCTCGACCCCCGCGCCCCCGGGGGCGTTCACGAAGCGGACCTTCGTGTGGAACTGCCCCGACCCCTCGGGGTACTCCTCCTCCTCGAGGATGAGCACCACCTCGCGGCCCTTGAGGAGGTCGGTGTCGTCGAGCGAGAGGACGTCCCAGTTGTTCTGCTCCGGGTCCCACCCCATCGCCCTGAGCGCCTCGACCGTCCAGGGGAGCGCGGCGTCAGTGAAGAAGTGGAAGGAGGTCACGAGGCGCCTCCGCCCCTGCTCGTCCTGGTACTCGAACGTCACGGCGAGCTGCTGCTTCCCGGTCCCAGCCACGCCGAGGACCGACTTCACCACCGTCGCGTTCGCCTTCCACTGCCCATCGCGCAGCGCCATGGCTACACCTCCCCGTTGTTGGAGGCCTTGGCGCGGAGGCGATCCACGACCTTGGCCAGGTTGGCGGCGTTGTCCCGGTGCTTCTCGAGGAGCGGCCGTGCCGCGGCGGCCGTCTCGGTGTCGACTCGCTGGAGGATGGACTCGGCCTCGGCGAGGAGGAGGGCGGGGTCGGCGGGCCGGTGCGCGGCCCGGGCCCTCACGTACTCGTCCCACGAGAGGGGCAGGGTCTCGGGGAGGCTGTAGCGGTTCTTGGCGTCCCAAGCCGCGTTCCAGGCCGTGTGGAGGATGCGGGCCCCGGTGGACCAGCCCTTCCCGCGCTTCAGGGACTCGGGCTCCTTCCCGCGGTTCTCCACGGAGACCCCGGCCTCGTAGGTGGCGAAGAGGACCGCGTGGGCCCAGGCCTTCCAGAGGGCGGGCGCGAGGTCCCCCATGAGGTTCGGCTCCCAGCGGAGGTAGTCGGCGCCCGCGGGGTTGCGGAAGTTCTTCGTCCTCGCGTGGGCGATGACGATGGCCGCCATGCCGCGCTCGTCCTCGAGGCGCTTCAGCGCGTTCAGTACCCGGCGCCACTCGTCGGGTGTCACCTTCAGGCCCCTGCCGTAGTCCCCGAACTCCTCGACCGTCCAGCCGTTCCGGCGGCAGACCTCGTCCCGGAGCAGGCCGTCGAGCCAGTCGAGGGTGTCGATGACCACGGTCTTGTAGGCGTGGTCCTCGGCGCGCAGCATCTCCAGGGCGTCGAGGACGTCCCCGAAGGTGCGGATCTCCGGCACGCAGTCGGGGACGGGGGAGAGGTTGCGGACCCCGTCCTCGGCCGCGAGGAAGACGGGCGCTTCGGCGTCCGCGGCCATGGACGTCTTGCCGACCCCCTCGATCCCGTAGAGCAGGAGCCGGTCGGGCCCCGGGGTGAGGCCGCGGCGGATGTTCGCCACGGTGAACCGCTTCGGAGCCCCCGTGGGCGGCACCACGCCGGGCGGCGGCGTCGTCGCCGGCTTCGTCGTCGGTCGCGTCATCGCTACACCTCCTGTCTCTGGAGCTCGGGATTCACGTCCTCATGCCTCTCGTACTGGGTGGGGAACTCCCCGGGCGCGAGACCCGAGGAGCAGACCGGCCAGAAGGAGCACTGGCCAAAGCGGTGGCAGGCGTCGGGGTTGCGTGGCCAGAGCCCGAGGCGCTCCGACTCCCGCATGGCCCGCGCCTGCATCCAGGCGTCGGCGAGGAAGTCCTGGATCTGCGACTCCGTCCGGGGGATCACCCGGCTCTGGAAGTAGCGGGCGGGGCTCTCCTCGATGGCGGCGCGGATCCGGCCGCGGAACTCCTCGACCGTCTCGTCCACCTCGCGCTGGCCCGCGTAGAGGGCACCGTCCTTGCGGTACTTCCGGCTCTCGGGCGGGGTGGCGAGAAGCGGTCGGAGCCCCGGCCGCTGGGACACCCCGTAGAGGATCTCCTGCACCTCGTGTCCCAGGGACTCGCCCCCGATGACGTAGGCCGAGATCTGGGCGTCCATCTGGAGCTTCGTCCAGTACGGCGCTGACGGGTCCTCGACGGACTCCGAGGTCGTCTTCCACTCGGCCACGAGGACGCGGCCCGTCTTGCGGTCCCGAAGGAGGGCGTCGATCTTCCCTGCCAGACGCCAGGTGTTCGAGGCGCGCCAGGTGGCCGGGTTGAGGAGGGCCGATTCGAAGGGCGTCTCGACTCCGAGGACCTCGTAGCGCCCCGCCTCCTCGCGCCACGAGGCGTCGTACCCGCGGAGGAGCTCCTCGACGCGGACCCGGTCGAACGGGTCCATGGCGAGGAGGGCGGGCGAGAGGATGGCGGCAGCCAGGGCCCCGTCGGCGTCGCCGCGCCCCCGGGCGGTCCACCACGCGGCGAGGCCCTCGTGGAAGGCCGACCCGAACCGGAGGGGCTCGGACTCCCGGATGGGTCGCCACCCTTCGACGTAGCGGAGGTGGTGGAACCGCGCACACTCGCGGAAGGAGCGCATCCGGGAGGAGGTCAGGAGTTTCACAGGACCCCCATGGCCCGGGCGAGGACGACAGCGAGAACCCCGGCGGCGCAGGCGGCAACAACCCGGGCGCCGAGGACGACCTCCCGGGCGTGACGGCCCTGCCCACCGGCGACGAGCGGGGGCTTGCGGTCGCTCATCGACCCGCCTCCGCAGATCGAAGGCCACCGGGAGGAGGGGCCGACACCGGGGAGTCCACCTTCTCGACCCGGAACGAGTCCTCTCCGAGATCCCGGGTGAGGTACCCCGTGAACAGCTGGACCACCGTCTCCCCCACGGGGGTGGTGACGTCCACCACCAGCGTCCGGGTCTTCCCGTCGAGGAGGTAGCCCGACTCCAACCGCACCCGGGCCGCCCCGTGGATCCCCTCGGCCCCGTAGAGGGAGAGGAGGAGGAGTTCCTCAACATCATCGAGAAGAACGTCGGGCTCCAGGGTGAAGCGGCAGACGATGCGGTTCAAGGCGGTCTCCCGTGGGCGCGTCGGTGTGAGGCCCTACTTCCCACTTACCCGCGCTCTCGGCGATCTGCCCCCCCGCCCGGGAGGTAGACCGCGAGACCGGCCTTCTCGAAGAGGGCGCGGATGCGGAGGCGGCGCTTGTAGAGGGTGTTCCGGGGGATCCCGGTAGACCGGGCGGCCTCGGTCGGGGTGTAGTGGGCCAGGCGCAGCGCCAGGTCCCGCAGGTCCTCGGGCAGCCTCTCCACGGCGGCGGCGAGGTCGATGCGCAGGTCCCGCGCCTCGGGGGCATCGGGGTCCGAGGCGCCGGCCCTCCGGAGGTGGGACTCACGGTCGACGGTCTGCCAGCGCTCGACGAACTCCCCGTCGGCCTCCGGCACCACGTCGTGGAGGGAGTCCATGCGGCCGCGGGCTCGAGCCTCGCCGTCCCGGGTGCGGAGCAGTGTGGAAACCCGGTGCTCGACGACCCTCCGGACGAAGGTCCGGATCGAAGCGCGCCCCGGGTCGAACCAGGGCAGGCGGCGGTGGAGGTCGAGCCACATCTCCTGCTCGATGTCGCCGCGGTCCGAGACCGTGAAGCCCACCCGCGTGACCAGCTGCCCCGCCTTCCACCGGATGAACCGCTCCGCGTAGCCGTCCTTCGCGAAGACGTCGGGCTCCCCTCCAGGTGCGCCCGCCGAGGTCCCCTTACCGTTCGCCATCACCATGCCTGCCTCCGATCACGCCCCCCGGGAGGCAGGCCTGGCGAAGGGGACCGCCCAGGGGGTGGGTGCCCGGTTGCCCGGGCTGGTCTCTGAGGAGATGACCGCCAGGCCACGCCCTCAGGGGAGAGGGCGCGACACGGGGCGTCGCCAGGACGACAAGGGCCGTCGTTGGCGGTGTGGCGGCGCTACGAAGCCCAGGGGATGGGCTGGTCCGACTCGTAGGAGAGGAACTCGGCAATCTTCAGGCAACGGGAGAGGTGCTGCCCGAGGGGCTGGTGCTCCTTGAGGATCGCGTCGATCGCACGGTGGATGGCCTTCGAGATGGACTGCTGGGCTCGCTTGCGGTCGCTGGCCACTTCGCGCCGCTTCCCGTGGAGGCCCGTTGCGCCGTCCATCTCCTTCTGCAGCGCCGCCTCGACTTCCTGCAGCTTCTCGAGGCGACCAACGTCGTGGGCCTTCCGGGCTTCCTCCTGCTCCTCCCGGTTCTCACGGAGGCTGTCGGCGTATTCCTTCAGGCCATCCTTCGTGATGACCTCGCCCGCAGAACCGAAGTGACGTTTCGTCGTCTCCCCCGCCACGACGTCGCGGAGGTTGGTGCAGTGAATCTCCTGCCCGGCACTCCCGAGTAGGTGGGCGATGTACTCCATGCCCTTGGAGTCGGCCACGGTCCTGGCCGTGCCCTCAAACACCACGAGCCACGAGGTCCCCTGCTTCCGGAGGATCCGCGTCTCCTTGGAGTAGGACCTTCCCGGGCCTGCGGAGTCGGGGGGGAACACCCGCATCCAGTCGAGACGCAGCGAAGCCCTACGCCCGGTCTCGAGGAGGGGAACGAGAACCACGCCGAGGCCTTCGAGGACCTGCTGGCCTTCGGGGGAGAGGGCCAGCGCCCGCGGCAGGAGCACGACGGCCGGGGGTGCCCCGGGAGACCGCCGGACGCGATGGCACCGTGCCAGGACATCGGCCTCGCCGTCGTTGGGGGAGGAGAGAAAGAAGGAGACCACACCACGCCCCTCGATGGACTTCTGGCCTACGGGGACGAGGCCGTCGCTCTCCTCTCCGCCGGTTCCGTCGATCTCGCTCTCGTGGCGAATCCCAGCAACGAGGCCCGCCACGGACACCTCGTACTGGAGGACGTCCTCCGGGACGAGCGGGAGGGGTTGGAAGAAGTCGCCCTCCTCGGCGACTCCGAAGATGCCGCGGGAGGTGCGCCGCACGACGAGGTTCCCTCCCGGAGGGAACCGCCGCGGCCGCGGGATCTCCTCCGCGTCTGCAGTCCTGCGAAGGACTCCCGCGGCGACGAGAGCCTGCCGCTCGGCCTCGAAGTCCACGGTCTCGCTCTGGAACACGACCGGAGATCGGATCGCGTCGAGGCGCTCCAGGACCAGGCCGAGGAGCGATTCAGGCAACGAGGAGCCCCGCGCCCCTCAGGTACCGGAAGATGTCGTCGTCGTGCGTGGCCCGCTTGAACTGGATCTGGTTCTTCCGGGCGAGCACGACACGCTTGCCGCGCTGGTCGTCGGGGAAGGTGAACTTCAGCACCGCGCGCTTCACCAGCGCCCCCGCCAGCCTGTTGCGGAAGTCGTTCTCCTCCAGGGTCGCGAGCACGTCGGGCGACCGAATCACGAAGTTCGGGTTGCGCTTCTGCTTCAGCTGGACGTGGAGCTCCGTGATCGCCGCCGCGTCGCCATCGTCCACGGGGATGCTGAAGCCCTCCTCTGCGATCCGCGCCAGGTTGAACCGCGTGGCTGCCTCCTCCCCCTCGAAGAACTCGGGCGCCCCGAGGCAGCACGCGGCGAAGTGCGTCCTGAGGATCGACTCCTCGTGCTCGGTCCGGGCTTCGATCTCGACCTGCCCCGTCTTGGGGTCGTAGCTGATGAAGTCCTGCTGGGCGGGCCGGAGGATGGTCGGGGTCACGCGCTCCTTGCCGCGGGGCCCCTTGAAGACGAGCTCGGCCTTCGTGCGCTTCTCGTGGTAGACGACGAAGTGTGTGTAGGCCCCCTCCTGGTAGGGCCTCACGAGGACCCGGTCGCTGCTCTTGTCCCCCTTGAAGGTCTCGGCGAGCTTTGCCTCGAGGCGCCGGCGGGCGTCGGCCAGGTCGGGGATGTCCTTCGGCTTCTTGCCCCGGTAAAGGGAGAACCGCTCGGCGTGCCCGAGGGTGTTCCGGGCGTAGGCGAAGTTGAACGCCTCCTCGTTCTCCGTGCGCACCTTGAGGCCCAGGCACTCGACCGGGAGCTTCCCCTTGGGGTCGGCGTCGTACCCGAGGTCGCGGCAGGCCGCGACGATGTGCTCGTGGCCGTCCTCGGTGGAGAGGTCGTAGACGCGGTAGAGCCCCTCGAAGAGGTCGTCCATCGACTCGCCGTCCGCCTCGGCGAGGAACCCCTTGAACGTCGCGACGGTGAGGGCGCCCGGCTTTGGGCCGACCTTCCCGTCGAAAAGGGCGACGTAGTTCCGGAGGAGTTGCTCCTGGCCCTGGAACTTGTCGACAAATCGGTCCGCGTTGAACCTGCGGTGTTTCGCCATGCCTCCACCCGGTCTTTGTTCGGCGGCCGCCGGGGCACGCCGAACCTTCCACCGACGGACGGGCCGATGGCCGGGTGAAATCACGCTCGCCGATTCGGCCCACGGAGGGAGCACCTCCAAGGGCCTCCGGCGCAACGTCACCCGCCAGAACCTGGCCCGCCTCAACAGGGAGACCCTACATGACCGGCAGGACAGTCGGCCCCCAGGCTGCGCATGGACGCGACGTGCACTTGTCGGGTGTCAAGACCCTCGATTGTGGTCTTCAATTCGATTCGACACTTCTTGCCCCAACAGGTTGTGGGGTCATTCCAAGCGGCGACCGGGTAAGTGGTCAGTAGGGGACCGCTCTCCTTCGGGTCCTCCTGTGGAGAACCCGATGCCGGACGCCCTGGAGACCCCCACCGGTCCTGCCCCCCTCCTCACCGTCGAGGACCTCGCCGCGTACCTCAGCCTCTCCGCCCGTGGGGCCCGGGAGATCCTCCAGCGGGGGGAGTTGCCGGGGTTCCGGGTCGGGCGGCGGTGGTACCTCCGGCGGGAGGATCTCGACGCCGCCGTCGCCGACAAAGCCGCCGGACAGCGCCGGAACCGAGACGCCGCTGTCCGAATCCTCCGGGGCCTCCCCGTCGCCCGAAGGGTGCCAGTAAGCCCTTGAGTTCTTTCGGGACCCGAGCCTCCATGTGTCCTCGCCTCGGGGGAGCCCGGGGTCCCCCGGGCGCTACCCGGAGGCGAACGAGAGGACGGAGGCCGATGGCGGGGCGAAGGACGTTCGGGCAGGTCTACCTGAGGGGGTCCACGTGGTACGTCCGGACCCGCCTCCATGGGGTCACCCGGATCCAGAAGGTCGGGCCCGAGAAGCGGGTGGCCGAGGACCTCCTCGCCGACATGCAGGCGAAGATGGCCAAGGAGGAGGCCCTCGGAATCCGGGAGATCGCGCCCGCGAGCCTCGAGGAGGTCTGGAACCTCATCAAGCACTCCCGGAGGGCCCGCCTCACCCCCCGGGCCTTCCAGGTCCAACGGGACCACATCCTGGCGGCGGCCGCGTTTCTCGGGACGCGCCCTCTCCGGGACCTCCGGCCGCAGCACGTCGACGACTTCCTGACCTCCATCGCGTCGAAGGGGCGGAAGGGAACGACCCTCAACCGCTACCACACCAGCCTGTCGGTGGTCCTGAGAGAAGCCGTCGAGCGGGGCTTCGCCATGGAGAACGTCGCCCGCCGGGTGAAGAACCACCGCGTCGAGGTACACGAGGTCCCGTACCTGGGAGAACCGGAGGTCCGACGGATCCTGGCCGCCGCGCCTCGGGACCTCCGGCCCATCCTGGCGATCCTTGCCGACACCGGGCTCCGCCGCGGGGAACTCCTCTCGCTGGCATGGTCCGACGTCGACATCGGCCGCGGAACGGTCCTGGTCCGGCGGTCCAAGACGGGCCGCGGTCGGGAGGTCCCGCTCACGACGAGGGCACGGACCGCCTTCGACGAACTCCATGCCTCCCGGGGTTCTTTCCCCCTCCGGGGCGAGGACCTCGTCTTCGCACCCCTCCTCGAACTCCAGCGTCCGGCGGTCTGGAAGAAGGCCCCGGACTCGGAGTTCACGCCCCGCCGGCGCGCCGAGAACCGCCTCACGCACCAGTTCGCCCGGGTGGTCCAGAGACTCGGCATGGACGGGGTCACCCTGCATTCGCTTCGGCACAGCTGCGCGTCCCGGATGGTCATGGCCGGGGTCCCCCTGTCCGCGGTCGCCCGCGTGACGGGGCACTCAACCCTCCGGTGCGCCGCCCTCTACGGGAAGCACGCGCCGCAAGATGCGGCGAAGATGGCCATCCGGGCCCTCGAGGCGGCCGGTGCGATGCCTGCGGCGCCGGCTCCCGAGGTGCCCGAGGGGACGCCCGTGAACTCACGGAGGCCACCTCCCGGTCCCGAACCGGCCCTCACCCCGGCACAGGCGGTTGGTCGTTAGACCCAAGGGCCGCAGTTTCGAGTCCTTCTCGAGGAGCCAGGGCCGCTGGTCACGGCCATCCCCGTCGGGGTCATTCGTCCAGGTCCACCTCCCCGCGAATCCACTTCCGGGCGAAGGTCAGGTCCTTCAGAGCGTCCTCGGGGCCCTCGGGATGGATGGTAGTCGCCACCTCCTTCCCCTCTTGGTCAGTCCAGGCAATGGTGGGGAACTGGAGGATCCCGTACGTCTCGACGAGATCTCGCTCCTCGTCCTTCTCGACATGCACGGGAACGAAGTCGTCGCCGATCTCCCTCAGGAGACGCCCGCCGGAGAGGGTCGCACGGACCCTCCGCTGGTTCGTGGTTCACCAACTCGCCACGAAGAGGAGCATGGCGCCCCGGCCCGTCGCTCGCGCCTTGGCGAGACCAGCACGGCCTCCCCGGACGAACTCCCCTGAAAGGAGATCCTCCTCCCCCGAGTCCCGCCCCTCGACTATCCGTTCCTCGGCGTCGTGGGAACCCTGGAGCGATGCGGTTCCGCTGCACCCGGGCAGTACAGCGGCGGCGAGCGCAGCGCCCGTCAGGTACATCCCCATCCGTCGGGACATGATTCCCCCTTTCGCCCGGATCACCGTCCTGCCTGCGCAAGGACTCCCAACACGGCGAGCGCTGTCGTGAGGATCGCCGGGGAGCGCGTTCACCGGGCGGACTCCCCGCGCAGGACAGCGAGGTCCTGGAGCAGCTTCTCCAACCAGCGATCGTCCTCGAGCGGCATGTAGAACGCCCGCCCGCGCCCCGCCACGTCCATGAGCACGAACCTCGAGCTGTGCAGGAGGAGATCCTCGCGGTCAGCGACGAGCTTGAAGCGGTCGCACAGGATGTCCACGAGGGCGGGTCGGTCGCATCGCAGGAACAGCCATCGTTCGGGGTCCGCCCCTGCCCGTCGGGCGTAGCCGGACAGCACCTCCGGCGAGTCGCGGTCCGGATCGACGGAGACGGTGACCAGCCGGACGTCGCTCATCGCCTTCGTCGCCGCTTGCAGCCGCGCCATCTGCTCCGTCATGAGGGGACAGGGTCCTGCGCAGGAGGTGAAGATGAAGTCGGCGACGACGAGACGACCGCGCAGGTCCGAGGTCCGCATGGAGCGACCCGACCTCTCGACGCATGCGAAGTCGCCGAGATCCCCGAGCGGCATGGGGAGCAAGTCGCTCGTCTGCGGCATGACGATGGCCGCTGCGCCGCCGTGATTCGGCGCAGACCCTTCCGGACCCGGCCCCGGCGAACGGCCGCGCGCCACCAGGGCGAATCCGACGGCGCCGGCGAGGACCAGCGCGACGACACCCCACGTCCCGGTCGCAGGCCGCGTCATCGTCCCCCCGGGAACCGTTGCCGGGTGCCTCCCCGGGTCACTTGGCGCCGTCGCCGTTCTTCTTCTCTTCCGCTCCGCCGCCCGCGTCCTCGATACGCTTGAGCCGCTCCAACTGCCAGTTGTCGAAGGTCTTCCAGTTGGGCTTGTCCTTGAAGCGCTCCCGGAGCCTGTCCAGCGCCTTCTTGAACAGCTTCGGATCGTTCACGGCCTCGGCATGATCCAGTATCAGCGCGAAGAAGGGCTCGATGTGCTCGTCAGTGGTCGGCTCACGGCCCGCGGCCCACATCTCCGCGAACATCTTTCCCGCCGCAAGCGTGCGGTCCAGGCTCCCACCAGCCCCGGAGGCGGCGGACCAGATCTCGAGTCTCAGCATCGCGTCGGCCAGCTTCTTCTTCTGCGCGTCGTTCAGGTCGCCCAGCTTGGCGAGGCGTTCCTGGGCGAGCTTGAGCTTCAGGTTGCCGAGATCCATGTCCTGGGCGAGCACATGGACCTTCTCGTCCGCCGTCATGTCTGCCCTTTTCCGGAGGGCCGCGAACTCGGTGCCGGACTTCACCGCCTTCTCGAAGTTGACGACGTCGTTGCCTCCCGTGACCTTGGCGGTGACGTTGCCCTGGTCATCCAGGACCATGAAGGCGGGGACCGCGCTCCCGCCCTTCTCGCGGAGGAGGTCGGAGTACTTGCCGGAGAGCCCGCTGGTGACGTGGGTGAAGAGCACCACGCCCTCGCCGAACTTCTTGAACTCCGCGGACATGAGCACGCCCTTCTCCACTTCGTCGCACTGGGGGACCTCCGTGTAGGAGAGGGTGAAGTACGCGAAGATCGGCTTCCCGGACTTCATCGCGGACTCCAGCGCCTTGTCGAAGTCGGCCGTGAACCCGTTGGCCTTGATCCACGGCCCGCCGAGCTTCGCCTCGAGGCGCATCTTGGCCTCGAGCTCCGGGTCGTGCGCCCGTGCCGCGGCTGTGAGTCCCATCACCAGCGCTCCAGCGATCGCGGTCGAAATCCACCGGTTCATGGCCGGCCTCCTTGCTCCGGGATGGTCGAGTGCACCGTGACCGAACGCGTTCCCGGCCGCGTACGGCATCTGAGTTTAGCGGCTCCCGTGGTCAGGCTCATGGCTCCTAGCGGACTCCGACGATCTCGTACCTGCCGCCCGTATCCAGCGTGACCCGGACCGACGTGGTGCCAGAGTTCTTCCAGTACCAGCCGTGCGTGCCCTCGAACGGCGTGGTCAGCGTGCCCTGGGAGCCCGTGGCATTGCCGGCCGCGTAGGACTCGAAGACGTCCTTCGCGGCACCCTTGGGCTCCCCGTGGAAGTCGTAGAACAGCTCGCCCGGGCCGCACTTCCACGAGTACTTCAGCTTCTCCCCGGCGCCGATCCGGAACTTGTACTCCAGGCCCTTGCCCGGCGGCAGGTCCACGACTGCCTGATCCTCGCGTCCGGCCCCCGGGGGGGCGGGGTCCCTGGAGGGTGGAGGCGGAGGTGGCGCTACTTCGACCTTCGGCGCGGAGAGGACCGTGAGTCCGATGGCCCGGCCGAACCCCGTGACGTCGATGTTCCGCTCGGCCGGCAGGACCACCAGGACCAGGAGCACGACGGCGATCCCGGTGGAGATGGCCAAGGCCTTGTAGAGGGCCCGGAGTGACGGAGCGTCCGCAGCGGCGCCGTTGGTCATGATCCGCCTTTCGAAGCGAAGTAGCACGAGAGCTGGTAGCCGACGAGCAGCCACCCGCCGCTCATCAGGAGCACGTTGGCCGCCCAGGCGTGCCGGAGGAAGCTCGGGTGGCGGCGCCAGATCGCGATGGCGATGAGCACGAACGCCAGCGCCGTGAACTGCCCGATCTCGACCCCCACGTTGAATGCCACCATGTTGGCGACCAGCCCGTCCTTCGGGACGGCGAACTCCTGGAGCTTCGTCGCCAGACCGAACCCGTGGAAGAGACCGAAGATGATCACCGCGGCCCTGGTGTCGGGCTGGTACCCGAGGACGCGCCGAAACCCGCCGAGGTTGTCGAAGCCCTTGTAGACGATCGAGAACCCGATGACGGCGTCGATGAGGTAGGGGTTGACCGCGAGGCCCGCGAGCACGCCGACCATCAGGGTCAGGCTGTGCCCGACCGTGAAGAAGCTCACGTAGACGAGCACCTCCTTCGTGCTGTAGAGGAAGAAGATGACCCCCACGAGGAAGAGGAGGTGGTCGTAGCCGGTGACCATGTGCTTCGCGCCGATGTAGAGGAACGGCACGATCTCCGGGCCCTTGACCTGCTCGAGGAAGCGTCGGGTGGGGTCATCGACCCCGTGCGCCATCGCGACCGGCGCCGCGGCGGCGAGGACGAGCAGCGCGACGAGCAGCCTCCACGGGCTCATCGGGTCCCCTGTCCCTGCCCGGCGCCGGCGGGGCGCGCCAGCAGCCTCGCGGAGTTCAAGATGAAGGCGAGCTCGGAGCCCACGTGCACGAGCGACGCGAGGATCGGGGTGAGGACGCCGACGGCCGCCAGCGCCATCGCGGCGGCATCGACTCCGATCGTCCCCGCGAAGTTCGCGTGGATGATGCCGCGGCAGCGCCGGGCGATGCGGATCGTCTCTACCAGCCGCAGGAGGTCGTCCCCGATGAGCACGATGCCCGCACACTCCCGGGCGACGTCGGTCCCCGAACCCATCGCGATCCCGACCCCGGCCTCGACGAGGGCCGGAGCGTCGTTCACCCCGTCCCCCACCATCGCCACCGTGCGGCCGGCCCGGTTCAGGGCCCGGATGCGCTCGAGCTTGTCCTGGGGGAGGAGTTCGGCCTCCGTCTCGTCGACCCCGAGCCGCCCTCCGATCTCCTCGGCGACGGAGCGCGCGTCGCCCGTCAGGAGGATGGTCCGCAGCCCCATGGCCCGAAGCGCCCGGACCGCCTCGACCGCCTCCGGCCGAAGGGTGTCGGCGATCTCGATGGATCCGAGAAACCGCCCGGCGCGGGCGACGAGGACCTCTGTCCCCGCCGTCGCTCCGGATCCGACCTCCGACAGCGGGATCCCGCACTCCTGGAGGAAGGCGCGGCTCCCGGCCAGGGTCTCCGCACCTCCGACGGTGGCCCGCACACCCTTTCCGGGGACCGCCTCGAAGCGCTCCGGATCGCGGAGCGGGACGCCTGCGGCCCTGGCGAGGATCGCGCGGGCGACGGCGTGCTCGGAGGGACGCTCGGCAACCGCCGCCGCCTCGAGCAGCTCGGCCTCGGAGACTCCGGGCGACGGCCGCAGGGCGACGACGTCCGGCCGGCCGAAGGTCAAGGTCCCCGTCTTGTCTAGGACGACCGTGTCCGCCCTGCCGAGGACCTCGAGCGCGATCCCCCCCTTGATGACCGCTCCCTGGCGGGCCGCGCGGCCGATGGCCCCGAGGATGGCCAGCGGCGTCCCGGCCGCTATCCCGCAGGCCCCGGCCGCGATCACGACCGAGATCGTCGCCCGAAGGTCGCGCGTGACGAGGTAGGTCAGCGCGGCCATTCCGAGCGTGAAGTAGACGAGGTAGCCCGCGAGACGGTCGGCAGTCTTCTGGATCGGGGCCCGCGTCTTCTCCGCACGCTCGACCGCCTCGATGATCCGGCCGAAGGTGGTGTCCCGGCCCAGGCGTTCGGTGCGGACATCCAGGGTGCCCGCCTGGTTCATGGTGCCCGCGAACACCGCGGTGCCCGGGACCTTCTCCACCGGGAGCGATTCGCCGGTGATGGCCGCCTGGTCCACGGCGGAGCAGCCCGCGACGACGGCACCATCGACCGGGACCCGCGCCCCGGGCTTGACGACGACCACGTCCCCCGGGCGGAGCCCGTCCGCATCGACCTCCCGCACGTCGCCGTCCCTCCGGACGAAGGCCCGGCGGGGCAGGAAAGCGAGGAGGTCTTCGATGGCGCGACGTCCGCGCCCGACGGTCAGTTTCTCGATCTCCTCCGCGATGAGAACGAACAGCACGATCACGAGCACCGTCAGGAACTCCCCGATCGCGAGCGCCGCGAAGAGCGCGATCGTCATCGAGAGTTCCATCGTCATGCGCCGGGCGGGGACCGCCTCCCATGCCTCCTCGAGAATGGGGAACCCGGCGACGAGCATCACGGAGACGCTCAGGACCCCGACGACCCAGCCCCCCGGGACCGCCCCCAGTCCGACCAGGGCCACGGCGAGCGCGGCGAGGACGATCCGGGCCAGGGCGAGGGGGGTAAAGGCGGCCTCGTGCACCTCGACCGGTCCCTCCTCGTCGTCGCTGCCGCGCACGACCGGCAGGACCTGGCTGGGAGCGGTCACCGCAGCGCCCTCCGGAACGTCTTCTCGATCTCGCCGGCGCCCTTCCGGCGCTCCTCCTCGGAGGAGACATGGACCACGTGCGAGCGCAGATGCTCCGTCATCAGCTCGACCATCAATGAGTGGATGGCGCCCCGGCTCGCGGCCAGGGTCAGCATGACCTCCCCGCACCCCCGCTCCTCGACCAGGGCGCGCTCCACCGCCTCGACCTGGCCGCGGATGCGGCGAACGCGGTGAAGGAGTCGCTTCTTGTACTGGATCGTGTGGCCCATGGATGACCTCTCGGGGCGGGAATATACCCCCCCTGGGTATGTGGCTCAGAACTCTCGGTCCGCGGCAGCGGAATCCCGATAGGCGCGCAGGAGAGACCGGCGCCTTGGAATCCGGGACCCCCTCGGGGGTTCGCACCCGTTCTCGGCATGTAGGTAGGGCTCTCGCGACTCCGTGCCGCGGGACCCTGAACACCAGACGACGAACCGGCCGGGTCGCCGGAGGCCATCGTGGGTGCCGCCCTTAGCGGGCCCGCAGTCTCTCGTTGGGATACCACCTATCCGCTTCTGGTTGCTGGTTCACTCTAGACCGGTGGATCCCGTGGAGCTTGGCCACGCCCCTCTCGCCTCGCCGCGTGCACGGGAGCCCTCCGTCACCGTCAACGTCGCCGCCCTTCCCAAGTCCCTCGTGGAGGCGGAGCAGTTCGGAGTGGTCAAGGGAGCCTTTACCGGTGCGGCGGCGGACCGGGCCGGGATGTACCGCGAGGACGACGGCGGCGCGCACTTCCTCGACGAGATCGGGGAGATGCGGACCGACCTCCAGTGGAGGCTCCTCCGCGCCCTGGAGAGCGGCCTGGTCCGTCCCGTGGGCGGCGCTCGCGGGGAGCGGGCAAGTGTGCGGGTGGTGGCAGCCACCAACTTCGCGTCTGCGGGGAACGGGGAGTCTCGATCTTCGCGCCGTCAAACTCCCGGAGGATGACGTCGATCTCGTCATCCTGGAGAAGACCCTCATCAGGGAGTTCATCGAGACGACCGGTGGGTACCTGCCGAAGGCCGCCGTTCTCCTAGACATCACGCGTCAGACGCTCACCCACCGGGTTGAGAAGCACCACTTCAAGTAGGGGTTCACTCTTCATGGCCTTCAATAACGGGTGGCTGGTCGAGAGGGTCGGCTTCGTGATCCCTCGGAGGG
>CAZWGT010000053.1:7514-15439 GCA_964633345.1 uncultured Planctomycetota bacterium | reverse complement strand
ACGCCCGGGGCCACGGCCGCTCCGGCGGGGGAGGGGCGGCCATCGCCTTCGAGTGGTTCGTGGACGACCTTCTGGCCGTCCTCGACCGCCTCGGGATCGACCGCGCGATCCTCGTCGGCCTCTCCATGGGCGGCTACACGGCGCTGCGGTTCGCCGAGCGGGAGCCCTCCCGCGTGCAGGCCCTCGTGCTGGCCGACACGAAGAGCGCGGCCGACGGGAACGAGGCGAGGGTGAAGCGCGCCGCCGGGGCCCGGAAGGCGCTGGCCGAGGGCTCCGGCGCCTTCGCCGACGGCTTCCTTCCCTCCGCCTTCGCCCCCGGCGCCGATCCGGGCGTGGTCGCCGCCGCGCGGAAGGTGATCGCCGCCATGGACCCGCGCGGCATCGCAGCGGCTCTCGTGGCGCTATCGGCGCGGACCGACACGACGGAGTCTCTTCCGAAGATACACGTCCCGACGCTCGTGATCGTGGGGGAGGAGGACGCCCTGACGCCGCCCGCCGACTCCCGGGCGCTCACGGCGGCGATCCCCGGGGCGCGCCTCGCCGTGATCCCCGGAGCCGGCCACTTCTCCAACCTCCAGGCCCCGGCGCCTTCAACGCGGCTCTGCTCCCGTTCCTGGTGGAGCGAAGTCGATCTCCGCGAAATCCGCCACCGGCCGGTAGCCGATCTTCGGGTAGATGGAGTTCGAGACCGGGTTGGCGAGATCGGTGAAGAGGAAGCAGAACGACGCGCCCCCCTCGAGGAGCTCCCGCGACAGGGCCGCGACGAGGGCCGTGGCGTATCCGCGCCGCCGGAGCCCCGGCGGGGAGTAGACCGCCCCGACGCGCCGGCCGCGGGGCGTCGAGCCCCCGTCCACCGCCTGGCAGACCGGGCCCCCGTCGTCCTCCCACAGGCGCAGCCGCCCCTCCCGGATCGCGCGGAGGCCGAGGTCCTCGGGGGAAGCGCCCCCGTGGGCCGATCCGGTCTCCTCGAAGAAGCCCCGGTAGAACGAGGCGACGACGGCCCCGTCCCCGGGCCCGGCGCGGCGCATCCTCCCCGGCGGGGCGGGAGGGTCCGTCACCGCGGACAGGGCGAACGCCCGCATCCTCCGCTCCCCGGAGGGGCGGAGCCCCCGCGGCCCGCACCAGGCCGCGGCGAAGGCCCGGGCCGACGGATCCGGCCCGTGGACCCCGGGGACGGGGAAGCCCCCGTCGGCGAGATCCGCCGCCACCGCCTCCGCCGCCGCGGGCGGGGCGTAGAATTGCAGGCGGTAGGGCGCCGTCATCATCGCGATCCCGGCGATCCCCCGTCCGTCCGCGACCTCCGCGAAGTAGTTCGGCCCCGGGTGGACGGACGGATCGGAGGCGCACCGGGCGGCGATGGCCAGCGGCAGGTTGTGCAGCGCCTCGCGCTCCGCCAGGAAGGGGCCGGCGGCCGCGAGGAAGGCGGAGGCGTCGGGGTGGCGGAGGACCTTCACGGAATCCGAGAATACCCTCGAACGCCGGCGGATTTGGACCGTTGAACCGTCGTAATCTCCCGGAAGATGCTCTGGAGACAGGGAGGCGGGCATGGCCAGCCGGAACGCGGTCGTCCTCGGATTCGCGGGCGTGGGCCTCCTGGCGGCGGGCGTGGCCGCCTGGCTCCTGGCCGGGGAGGGCGGTCCCGCCCCGGTCCCGGCGGAGGCACCCGCCCCGGAGGAGGCGGCCCCGGCCGGGAAGTCCGCCCCCGGCCCCTCGCCCGCGGCCGCCCCCGCCGCGCCCGCCCCCGTCGCCGGGGACGGGTCGATCCGCGGCCGGCTCGTGCGCGGCGTCGCCCGCACACCCCTCGCCGGGAGCGTGAAGTCCGTCGCCGAGGGGATCCCCCCGCGCACCGACGCCACCGGGCCCGACGGACGGTTCCTCCTCGACGAGGTTCCCCGCGGCCGCCCCTTCACCCTGAGGGCCGAGGCGCCGGGGGTCCTGCCGGCCGAGGTCCTCGTCCGCGTCCCCGCCAACGGGGTCCTCGACATCGGGGACCTCGTGCTCGGGGGGCCGGTCCTCCTCGAGGTGGGGGTCCGCGACGTCGCCGACCGCCCCCTCGCCGGGGCCACCGTCACCCTCCACCGCACCCGCATCTTCCCCCAGGGGGGCACCGACTGGATCGCGACGCAGTTCGAGTCCCGCGACCCGCCTCCCCCCACGTTCACGCGCACCACGGACGGGCAGGGGCGCGCCTCCTTCGAGGAGGCCCCCCCCGGATCGTGGTTCGTCCGGGCCTCCGCGAAGGGGTTCGCCGACGAAGGGGTCTCGGTGACTCTGGCCGAGGGGGCCCTCCGGGAACCGACGCGGATCGTGCTCGGCCCGGCCTGCGCCCTCGCGGGGACGGTCCTCGGCCGGGACGGGAAGCCGGTGGAGGGGGTCCTCGTCCGGGGCTTCCGCGTGAACTCCTGGTTCAACTCCGGGCTGTCCGACGCCACCTTCCGGACCGCCGCCGACGGGAAGTACCGCCTGGACGGCCTCCCCCGCGGCCCCCTCTCCCTCGCCGTCGAGCCGACCCCGGGGGTCCGGGTGACCGCGGGGACCGTGGAGATCCCCTCCGTCGCGACCTGGGACATCCGCCTCGGACCGGTCTCGGGGATCCAGGGGAAGGTCGTGGACGACGCCACGGGGACGGGGGTCCCCGGCGTGGAGGTGACGGTCCAGACCTACCCGGAGTCGGGCATCGGGGCCCAGGGCACCGCGCGCACCGTGGCCGGGGAGGACGGGACGTTCCGGTTCGCCGGCCTTCCCCCCGGGAACATCGGCGCCCTGAACGTCCGGGCGAAGGGCTACCTCCCGTACCCCGGCTCCGAGACCGGGGCCGTGATGCAGCCGACCCGGCTCCCCGAGGGGGACGTCGTCGAGAAGGAGGTCCGCCTCCGCCGCGGCGCCGCCCTCCGGGGCCGCGTCCTCGACCGCGCCGGGAAGGGGATCGCCGACGCCGCGGTCCGCTTCAAGACCATGAACCCCCGCGTCGGCATGGAGGAGTCCCCGCCCGTCCGCACCGACGCGGAGGGGGCCTTCCGCATCGAGGGGGTCGCGCGGCTGAAGGGGCTCCTCAAGGCCGACGCGAGGGGGTACTTCCAGCCCGACTACCCCGCGCAGGAGTGGCAGGCGCTCCAGCAGGGGCCGATGCCCGAGACCTGCACCGTCGAGGTGCCCGCCGAGGGCGAGGGCGTGAAGGACCTCCTCCTCGCCCCGGGAGGATCCGTCGAGGGCGTGGTGGTGGACCGGGAGGGCAAGGCCGCCCCGGGGGTCACGGTCGGCGTCTCGTCGAGGACCCGCGGCGCCGGGACGGGGACCTCCGCCCTGACCGATGCCGAGGGGAAGTTCCGCGTCGAGGGGGTGATGGCCGCGGAGGACCTCGTCGCCAGCGCCTCGGGGCCGGGGAGCCTCCGGGGCACCTCCGAGCCCTTCAAGCTGGCCGAGGGGGAGTCCACCCCGGGGATCCGGATCACCCTCAAGGCGGCGGCGACCGTCGCCGGCCGCGTCCGCCGCGAGGACGGCGCCGCGGCCCAGGGGGCGACCCTGCGGCTCGTCCCCGGGAAGAAGGACCCCAACCAGGCCTGGAACTGGAACTGGCAGCGGCAGAACGCCCCGGTCCGACCCGTGGGCGCCGACGGGGCCTTCCGGATCGAGGGGATCTACCCCGGCCCCTACACCCTCGCCTGCGAGGCCGACGGCGCGGCCGTTGCGGACGGGACCGTCGTGGACCTGGCCGAGGGGGAGACGAAGGAGGGGGTCGAGGTCCTCCTCCCGGAGGAGAAGCGGATCGCGGGCAAGATCCTCGATCCCGAGGGGGCGCCCGTGGCGGGGGCCGCCGTCCGGGCCCGGCCCGGCGGTCAGCAGAACCGCGGGTTCGGGGGGCCCGACGGCGACCCCGCCTCCGCGGTCACGGACGCGGCGGGCCTCTTCGCGGTCCGCGGCCTGGGCAAGGGCACCTGGAGGATCTCCGTGCGCGCCGAGGGCTTCGGCGAGTCCGCGCAGACCGTCGAGGGGGGCCGGGACGACCTCGTCTTCCACCTCGTCGCGGGCCTCTCCATCGAGGGGGTGGTCACGGACGAGGGGACCGGGACCCCGATCCCGGGGATCTCGATGTGGGCGAACCCCAAGGTGCCGGCGGAGGGGATGAACGTCGCCCGTTCCGCGGTGTCGGGGAAGGACGGCTCCTTCGCGCTCCGCGACCTCGCGCCCGGGGCCTGGGTCCTGAACGTCAGCATGGGGTGGAACGACCCGGGCGGCGACTACGCCCAGAAGACCGTGGACAACGTGGAGGCGGGGACGAAGGACGTGCGGATCGCCCTGGTCAAGGGGCTGCCCATCGCCGGGAAGGTGAAGGACGAGGCGGGCAGGCCCGCGACGGGGCTCTTCGTGCAGGCCATCGGCAAGGACTCCAACGGCAACCCCGACTGGACGAAGCAGCGCGGCGGCCAGGTCCAGCCCGACGGGAGCTTCCGCCTCGGCGGGCTCCCCGCGGGGAACTACGACCTCACCTTCAACTCCAACGGGATGTTCGGCAGCTCGGGCGGCGGGGCCGCGCCGACGACGGTGAAGAACGTGCCCGCGGGGACGGAGGACCTCGTCGTGACCGTGAAGCCGGGCCAGCCGGTCTCCGGGAAGATCATGGACGAGAAGGGGGCGCCGCCGGGCCAGCCGGGGAACTTCCAGGTCACCCCCTCCGACGACGCCTCCGGGGCGGGCGCCACGTGGGGCAACTTCCAGGCGGACGGGACCTTCACCACCCAGCCCCTCGAGCAGGGGAAGTCCTACGACATCGTCGTGCACCCGGTCGCGGGCACGATGGGCGGGGGCCTCAAGGGCGTGACGGCCGGGCAGAAGGACCTCGTGGTCGTGCTGAAGCGGGGGGGGACCATCACGGGCCGCGTCCTGGACGACGCCGGCCGGGCCGTCCCCGCCGGCGTCCAGGTGACGGCCATCGCCGACGACAACGCCCGCCACTCCGAGCCCGGGGCCTCGGCCCACGCCCTCACGGGGGCCGGGGGGGAGTTCACCCTCTCGGGCCTCGGCGACATGAAGTTCCTCATCACCGCCGGCGGCGGGAACAGCGACTACCGTCCCGTGAGGGCCGAGGGGGTCTACGCGCCCGGCGCCACGGGCGTGGCCGTCCAGGTCCGGCCCGGCGTGGCCGTCGAGGGGAGGCTGTCGGACTCCAAGGGGGTCTGGGGCCGGGCCCAGACCTGGGTCATGGGGACGATGGAGGGGGAGGGGGGCGCGGGGTCCTCCTGGCAGATGGTGAAGGAGGACGGCTCCTTCGCGATCAAGGGGCTCGCCCCCGGCCGCGTGAAACTCCAGGTCTGGAAGGACAACAAGCAGGTGGATCTCGGCACCTTCGACGCCCCGTCCTCGGGCCTGTCCATCACCGTTCCGGACTAGGCACGACCGGGAACGGCCGGGCGACCCGGAGGGTCGCCCCTACGGGCCCCCCGCGCATCGGTCCGTCGATTGCCGTCGCCGTTTCCGTGGGCAGGGTTTACGCTTCGCGCGGCCCCGACCATGAGCGATTCCCCCCACTCCCCTTTCGTCCCCGAGAGCGAGATTCCGCCGACGGTGCTGCGCCTCGAGGGCCTGGAGAAGGTGCCCCTCGCGGGGGAGGGGAACTACGTCTGGAAGGTCCCCCTCGGGGCCGGCCACGCGGTGCTCAAGGTCTACTACGGCAGCCGCGGCTGGCCGCTCTACCTGCGCAAGTCCTTCGGCAACCTCCTCACCGGGCGCACCTCCCACATGCCGCGCACGCGCTGGAGGACGGAGACGGAGTGCATCGAACTGTGGGAGAAGCACGGCTTCCGCTGCTTCCGCATGATCCCCCAGGCGACCGTCGAGGGCATGGAGCGCGAGGGCTACATGGTCTACGAGTGGACCCCGGGGAGGCACTTCCGGGACTACTTCAAGGACGCGTCGATCCCCCTCGAGGAGCGCATGGACACCTGGCGGCGCTGGCTCCCCGTCTGGCACCGGCGCCACTGGCTGGCGGTGGAGACCTCCGACCCGCGCCTCATCCACGAGAACGGGGACGTCAAGCACGTGATGCTCTGGAAGGGGGAGTTCGTCCACTTCGACTTCGAGATGACCTTCCGCTCCCGCCGCACGAGGATGCTCGTCGGCCGGGAGATCTCCGCCTACATGCGCTCCGTCGGCCGCTTCTTCGGCGAGGAGATGTACGCGCGGATGCTGAAGGAGCTCGTCGAGCACTACCCGGACAAGGCCCTGCTGTGGTCGGCCTGGCAGTACGCGTGGGACGACGCCAACCCCGCCATCCGGTGCGGGCGCCTCCTCGACCGCAACCTCCGCCCCCGCCACCGGGGGCGCTGGGCGAAGTACCGCGTCTCCCTCGACATCCGGGAGGCGCTCGACGGCGCGGCGCTCAACCTGAAGAAGGCATGAGCGGGGGCAACCGGCTGTGGCGCGTCGAGACGCCCGCCGGCCCCGCCCTCCAGAAGCTCTACGGCTCGCGGACCGGCCCGCTCCGCGACCGCTGGCGGGGGCTCCTCTCCCGCATCATCCGCGGCGCCACCTCCACGACGCCGGCGGCGCGCCTCAGGACCGAGAGGGAGACCCTGGCGCTCTGGAGGGACGCGGGGATCGACGTGCCCGGGGACTGGACCGGGCGATTCCCCGGGCTCGCGGGCGAGGGAGTGGTCCTGCTGGAGTGGATCGAGGGGACCCCGCTCGACCGCGTGCTGGCCTCGGGGAAGGGGGACCGCGCCGCCCTCCTCCGCCGCTGGGCGGGGGCGTGGGGGAGGCGGCACGGGATCGCCGTCGCGCGCAACGACGGCCGCTTCGTCCAGTTCCACGCGGGCCTCATGCACACGCTGGTCGCCGGGGACCGCCTCGTCGCCATCGACCTCGAGCAGGCCTACCTTCCGGGCCCGCCGGTCCTTCCGCGCCTCGGCCGCGAGGCGGCGGCGGTGGCCAAGTCCCTCTCCAAGTGCGGTGGCGAGGAGGACTTCGCCGCCCTCGCGGCGGGCTATCCCGACCCGGCGCTGCTGCGCGCGGCGCTGCGGGGGGTGGCGGGCGCCGCGGGCCGGATCCACGGGGACCGGAAGTTCCGGGCGGTGCGGATGCTGGACGAGGCGCTGGCGGGGCGGGGGGGGTGACGACGGGCCGGGCTGCGCCCGGCACCTGCATCGAACCTTCACGCGTTCCCCGTAGGATCCCCGCATGGGCTACCGCTTCCAGTCGAAGGAGCGCATCGACGTCGGGCTCCGCCGCGTCGTCCGCGAGCAGATCCGCGGCGCGGTCGGGGACCTGTCGAAGTCCGGCCCCTCCCGCCACGACGGGGTCCACGAGGCCCGCAAGCGCTTCAAGATGATCCGCGCCGTGCTCCGCCTCGCCCGCGGCTCCCTCGGGGAGCTGACCTTCGCCCTCGAGAACACGTGGTTCCGCGACACGGGGCGGCGGCTCTCGTCGGTGCGCGACGCCGTGGCGATGATCGAGTGCCTCGACGCCCTGGAGAAGCGCTACGGGCGGGACATGGACCCGGCGGTGGCGGCCGGGGTGCGCGCGGGTCTCGAGGCGCGGCTGGCCTCCGTCTCCGGCGACGAGGAGGGCCTCGAGGCGAAGTGCGCGGAGGTGAAGGCGGGGCTCCAGGCGGCCCTCGTGCGCCTGAAGGACTGGGGGCTCTCCGACCGGGGCTTCCGGACCATCGGCCCCGGCCTGGAGCGCGTCTACAGGCAGGGGCGGCGGGAGATGAAGGCCGCCCTCGAGGAACCCTCCGACGAGAACCTCCACGAGTGGCGCAAGCGGGCGAAGGACCACTGGTACCACGTGCGCCTCATGCGCAACGCCTGGCCGAAGGTGATGGACGCCTACCGTCGCGAGATGCGCGTGCTCACCGAGGCGCTGGGGATGGACCACGGCGACCCCGAGGCGTTCGAGTTCCACGAGATCAAGCTCCAGCTCGGCGACACGTT
>CAZWGT010000053.1:0-7504 GCA_964633345.1 uncultured Planctomycetota bacterium | reverse complement strand
TGGGGATGGACCACGACCTGGCCCTCCTCGTGCCCATCGTCCGCGACGAGCCCGACGCCTTCGGCGGCCCCGACGGCGTGCGCGTCTTCCTCGACATGGCCTTCCGCCGCCGCTCCGAACTTCAGGACCACGCCCGCGTCGTCGGCCGCCGCATCTACGCCGAGAAGCCCCGCACCCTGGTGCAGCGCTTCAAGGCGCGGTGGTAGCGGCGGTACGGACACGGCCCCCGTCGCGGGAGCGTTCCGCGCCGCCTCCGGGCGCGATGAGAGGCCAGGGGCGGGAGAACGGTTCCCGTACACGGGGTACACCTCTCGAACAGCCTGAGCGCCTTACCCCGTTTATGGAGAGTCCTTTCCCTCCCCCCTGCCGTTCATCGCTCCCGGATCGCGATCGTCCGATCCGTTCCGGACGATCGCGATCCGGGAGCCCTGCGACGCCGAAGGCGGCGCGGAACGCCTCCCACGCGATCCGGCGATTCCCCCGAACTCCCCCTCCCGTGACCCGTTGGCGACACGAACGGGCACAATGACCTCCATGGGACTCCGGGGACTGGCGGCCGCGGTCGCGGTGGCGGCGGCGGCGGGCGCGGCGGCGTGGCTCCTCCTCGGGAGCGGCGGCGGTCCGCCCGCGGCGGGGCCGGGGGGGGAGGGGGCTCTCGCCGGCGCCCCGTCCCTCCCGGGAGCGGAGGGCGCGCCGGACGGCGACCCCGCGAGGACGGCCCGCGTCGAGGGGATCCTCCTGCGCGAGGGGCGCCCGATGGCCGGCACCGTGACGGCGTGGCTCGTGGATCGGGGCCCGCCCGATCCCGCCTCGTGGCCCTCGTGGGACGCCTGGTGGGACCGCGGGAGTCCGCTGTTCGACGGGATGGAGCCCGCACCGCGCGCCACGGCCGCGGCGGGGGCCGACGGGAAGTGGTCCATGGCGGGCCTGGGCCCCGGGGTCCACCACCTCCTCGCCTCCGCCGACGGGGGCCTGCGCGGCCGCGCCACCGAGGACGTCGGACCCTCCGGCGCCCCCGTGGCGCGGCCGGGCGGACCGCCGCGGGAGCCCCTGCGCATCGAACTCGTCCCCGCCCCCTGCACGCTGCGCGGCCGCATCCTCCTCGCGGGGGGCGCCCCGTGGAAGGGGCTCGCGGCGGTGCGGACCGGGCAGTACCCCGGGGCCGATCCCCTGCCCGTCGCGGTGGACGCCGAAGGGAGGTTCGCCATCGCCGATCTCCCCGCGGTCCGCGTCCGCCTGTCCGCCCTGGAGCCCGGGGTGCGCGAGACCGGCGGCCCGTGGGTGCTCCTCCCCTGCCCGGACGAGGTCGTCCTCGTCCTCGGTGCGGCCGCCTTCGAGGTCACCGGGAGCGTGGTGGAGGACGCCACGGGGCAGCCCGTGCCGGGCGCCCTCGTCCGGGCCGACGACGACGGGGAGGGCGGCGGCGAGGCCGCCGTCTCCGACGCGGAGGGGCGGTTCGTCCTCCGTCCCGCGGAGGCGGGGAGGGTCTCCCTCCATGTCGAGGCGAAGGGGTTCCGGATCGGGATGGTGAACGACGTCGCGCTCCCCCCGAAGGACGGGAAACCCCTCGAGGTCCGCCTCCGCCGCCCCTCGTCCCTCTCCGGCCGCGTGATCGCCGCCGGGACCGGGGCCCCCGTGGCCGGGGTCCGGGTCGTCCACGGCGACACGGGCGGGGACCGCCTCGCCGAGACCCTCTCCGGGGCCGACGGTCGCTTCGAACTCGCCGACCTCGAGCCGGGCCCCGGGACCCTGCGCGCGACGGGGGACGGCTGGATCTCCCGCTCCCTCTCCGGCGCCGGCGTGCGGTTCGACGAGGTCCTCCTCGTCGAGGGCGTCCCCCTCGAGCAGGACGTCGTGGTCGTCCCCTCGCCCCGGATCCACGGGCGGGTCCTTGACGCGGAGGGGCGGCCGGCCGCGGGCGTTCTCGTCCGCGCCAATCCCTTCTCCCGCTCCGGCGTGCCGGCGGAACTCGACACCGTCGCGGGGGACCTCGAGAGCGAGGCGGCCTCCGGCGCCGACGGCTCCTTCCGCCTCCCGTGCCTCGCCCCCTGGATCGAGTACGTCCTCGCCGCCTCGGTGAACGGCATCACCATCGCCCGCTCCCCCCCGTTCGCCCTCGAGCCGGGGGCGGAATCGACGTTCGAGCTGCGCCTTCCCCCCGATCGCTTCTTCGACGTGCGCGTGCTGGCGGGCGCCGGCGGCGCCCCGGCGGCCGGGGCCTCGGTGGAGGTGTCCGTCGTCGGGACGAGGCCCTGGAACCGGGACGTCGTGGCCGAGGGGGTCGTGGGGCCGGAGGGAGCCCTCCGGATCGGCCCCCTCCCCCCCGGGCCGCTCCGGGTGAAGGCGCAGGCGGCCGCGGGGCCGGCGGCGGGCGAGGAGGAGGTCCCCGCGGGAGCGGGAGGCGCGGTCGTCCTCGTGCTCGAGGGCGGCCCCGTCGAGGGGGAGCGGACCGTGGAGGGGCGGGTCCTCCTCCCCGGCGGGACGCCGGCCGCGGGGGCGGGCGTGGGGATCCAGGTCCTCGACGGCGAGGGGGAGACCGCCTACGACGGCAACGCGGAGGACGCCGACTTCCGGGGGGCCTTCCGGTTCGAAGGGGTGCCGCCCGGCGCCGCCACCGTGAACGCGTGGCTGCGCCGCGGGGGGAGGGTCCACAACGGCTCCGCGGCGGTGCCGGCCGCGGGCGGGTCCATCGAGGTGACCCTCGACTCCTCGGAGGAGGCGCAGGAGGACGAGGAGGTCCTCCGGCCCTTCGCGGTGATCCTGACGGGGCCCGGCGGGGAGCCGATCCCGCGGGGGGAGGTGCTGCTGCGGATCCTCGACGCCGGGAAGGACTGGGACGCCGACTCGGTCCGGATCGAGCGGGGCCGGGGCTCCGTCGAGATCGAGGGAGCGGACCCTCCGCGGGAGGTCCGCGTCGAGGTCGTGTCGGCCGCCGACGCGTCCGGCCGGCCCCTTCCCCTCGCCCACGGCCTCTTCGGCCCCTTCGAGGGGAGCGCGGGATCCGCGACCGTGCGCCTCCAGCCCGCGGCGGCGGTCGAGGGCCGCGTCCTCTCCCCGGCGGGGGAGGGGATGGAGTCCCTGCGGGTGTACGCGGAGCCGGTCTACGAGGGGATCGAGGGCGTCGAGGACTGGTCGCCTCCCGAGGTCTCGTCGGTCCTGTCCGGTCCCGGCGGGAGGTTCCGCCTGGATCGCCTCGGGGCGGGGGGGTACCGCCTGCGGGTCTCGGCGTGGCCGGCCTTCGCCCCCGCCCGACCCGTCGAGGTGCGCGGCGGCGCCACGGGGGTGGAGCTGCGCCTGCGCGCCGCGGTGGCGGCCTCGATCCGCGTGCTCGATCCCGAGGGGCGGCCGCTGGAGGGTGCCGCCGTGGACGCCGACGCCTCCGGGGAGGAGTCCAGCCCCGGGGAGGGGGTGACGGGAGCGGGCGGGGCGGTCCGCCTCCCGGGCCTCGACCCGGAGGAGGCGTACCGGCTTTCGATCCGGCCCCCGGAGGGGCGCCCGGATCTCCTGCGCACCACGGTCAAGGACTGGAGGCCGGCCGACGGGGAGCTCCGGCTGGGGCGCGCGCACGCCCTCGAGGTGCTGGTGCAGGACCCCTCGGGCCGCCCGCTCCCCGACGTGACGGTGATCCACCAGCCGGAGGGGGGGCGGTCGTGGCCCCGGAGGACGACCGACGCGGAGGGCCTCGTGCGGATCGAGAACCTGGCGGCCGGCCGGGTCCAGATCCGCGCGAAGCTCCACGAGGACGACCGGACCGATTCCCCCTGGGTGGAGGCGGCCGCCGCCGCGTCCGCGGGCCGCGTGGTGCTGACCCTCGACCCGGGGCGCGAGGTCCGGTTCCGCTTCCCCGGCAGGGTGGTGGACGCCTGGCTCCTCGAGCCCGGGGACGGGGCGCCGTCGCGGTCCATGAACGACCAGACCGGGGAGGTCCGGATCCGGGGACTCCAGGAGGGGATCGCGCACACGGTCTACCTGCGCGAGGGGAAGACCGGGCAGTACGCGCTGCTCCGCGGCGTCGCCGCGGGCGGGGAGCCGATCGAGCCGGAGTTCCTCGAGGGGAGGACCGTCCGCGTCCGCGCGATGCTCCCCGAGGAGGGGCGGGTCCTCGAGGCCGCGGTCCTCGTGGACGGGGCGGAGGTGATCCCCCTGGGTTCGAGGGACGGCGGGAACGTGGAGATCCCCGGCGTCCCCTCGGGCCGCTGGACCGTCCGCGTCCGCGCGCGGCTGCCGGGGTCCAAGGAGCCCGTGGTGCGCGAGACCTCGGCCGAGGCGGGGGCCGCGGAGCCCGTCGAGGTCGAGTTCCCGCGGTGACCTACTCGACCTTGTTCCACTTCCTCGGGAAGGCGTACTGGCGGAGGAGTCCGCACTCGGGGCAGCGGAAGGAGGTCACCGGCCCCCGGCCGATGAGCCGGCGCTTCTTGGGGGAGCCTTCCTCCCAGAGGGGAACGACCGCCGAGCCGAAGGAGATGTCCGGGATCCACCCCTCCTTCATCGCGACCGAGCAGTCGGGACACTTCGGGGTCTTCATCGGGCGTTCAATGCCTCCACGAGGAACGCGAGCTGATCCGTCGCCCGCGCGATGAGCATCGACGTCGGCGCCCCCATGCCGTGGCCGCTCCGGACGTCCACGCGGAGGAGGATCGGCGCCTTGCCGCCCTGCGCCCTCTGCAGCGCCGCCGCGAACTTGTAGGAGTGGCCGGGCACGACGCGGTCGTCGGTGTCGGCGGTGAGGATCAGCGTCGGCGGATACGGGGCCCCGGCCTTCACGTTGTGGAGCGGCGAGTACCCGAGCAGCGTCCGGAACTGCTCCGCGTCGTCGCTCGTCCCGTAGTCGGCCGCCCACGCCCACCCGATGGTGAAGCGGTGGTAGCGGAGCATGTCGAGGACCCCCATGGCGGGCATCGCCGCGCCGAAGAGGTCGGGGCGCCGCACGAGGCAGGCGCCCACGAGCAGCCCCCCGTTGCTCCCCCCGTGGATGGCCAGCCTGCGGGGGTTCGTCCAGCCGTTGGCGCAGAGCCATTCCGCCGCCGCGAGGAAGTCGTCGTGGGCCTTCGGCCGGTTCGCGACGACCGCCGCCTGGTGCCACGCCTTCCCGTACTCCCCGCCGCCGCGGAGGTTCGCCACCGCGAACACGCCGCCGCGCTCCATCCACACCATGTTCTGGACCGAGTACCAGGGCGTCAGCGAGATGTTGAAGCCGCCGTAGCCGTAGAGCAGCACCGGCCGGTTCCCGTCCCGCGGCAGCCCCCGCTTCCGGGCGAGGAACATCGGCACCCGCGTCCCGTCGGCGCTCCGGTAGAACACCTGCTCCGTCTCGTAGGCCGAGGGATCGAAGCCGAGCTTCGGCGTGCGGAACGGATCCACCCTCCCCGTCGCCGGTTCGCACCGCCAGATGGCGGGGGGCGTGAAGAAGTCGGTGTAGACGAACCAGCAGTCCTCGTCGTCCGGGTGCCCGCCGAATCCGCTGGCGGTCCCGAGCCCCGGCAGCGGGATCTCCCGCTCGAGGGTCCCGTCCCGCCGGTGGACGCGGACGAGGGAACGGGCGTCCTTCATGTAGACCGCCACGAGCCGGCCCGCCACCGAGGTCACCGACTGCAGCGTCTCCTCGCACTCGGGGACCACCGTGCGCCGCCTCGAGGGATCCACCGCGTGCACCGCCACGACCCGGCCGCGGGGGGCGTCCTTGTTCGTCTGCAGGAGGAGTTCGTCCCCCTCGGCGTCGACGAACTCCCACGAGGCGTCCCCTGCGTCGAGGAGCGGGCGCACCTCCCCCGAGGGCATGTCCTTCACGAAGATCCGGTTCTCCGGCTGGGAGCCCTCCCAGACGTGGACCACGAGCCGGCGGCCGTCCTCGGTCAGGGTCGCGCCGAAGCCCCACTTCGGGTGGTCGGGGCGCGCGTAGACGAGCGCGTCGGACTCCTGCTCCTCGCCGAGCCGGTGGAAGGAGAGCTTCTGGTTCTCGAGGACCCCGTCGTACTCCTCCCCCTCGCGCGGCGCCTCGTAGCGGCTGTACCAGAAGCCGGAGCCGTCCTTCGCCCACGAGCAGCCGGAGAACTTCGACCACTTCAGGACGTCGGGGAGGTCCTTCCCCGTGGCGACGTCGAGCACCCGCCACTCCGTCCAGTCGGAGCCGGCCCTCGACAGGCCGTAGGCCAGCAGGCGCCCGTCGTCGCTCGGCTCCCACTGCACGAGGGCGGTCGTCCCGTCCTTCGACAGCGTGTTCGGGTCCAGCAGCAGGCGCGCCGGCACGTCCGGGCGGTCCTCGACGAGGAGGGTCGACTGGTCCTGGAGACCGTCGTTGCGCGTGTAGAAGAGCCGCCCCCCCTCGCGGCGGGGGACGCCGAACCGCTCGTAGTTCCACAGCTCCGTCAGGCGGGCCCGCAGGGGCTCCCGCTCGGGAACCCTGCCGAGCCACGCCGCGGTGGAGGCGTTCTGCGCGTCCACCCAGGCGCGGACCTCGGCGTCGCCGGCGTCCTCGAGCCAGCGGTAGGGGTCGGCGACCTTCGTGCCGTGGTAGTCGTCCTCGTGATCGACGGTGCGTGTCAAGGGAACCTCCGAAAGGGGACTGCCCCCGGTTCTTCCTGCCGGGGGGCTGTCCCCGGTTGCCGTGGCGCATCCGCCACCCAGAATCGCGACGACGAGGGCCGCCCGCGCGCCCACCGTCTCAGGCCCTCGCGAGGGAATCGACGCGGGCGACGGCGCCGGCGAAGTCCTCGAACGCCACCGCCAGGAACTCGTGGACGTCGGCGATCCCGGCCGGGGAGTCGTCCGAGGCGACGAAGCGCAGCACGCAGGGGGCCTCGGGCAGGGGCGTCCGCGGGTCGTCCACGCGCCACGTCACCTCGAGGACGGCGACCTGGGTGTCCTCGACGGCGGGGGCGCGGCAGGCCACGAACAGCCAGGGGGGGTGCTTCGCCCCCGGGCGGGCCCCGGGGATCGGCTCCACCCGCACCTCCTCGGGGGTGATGCGGCCGCGGAACCCGAGGCCGGCGAGCACCGGCTCGGCCTCACGGAGCATCTTGGCCGCCTCGTCGAGGGCGATCCGCTCCAGCCGGCGGCGGCGGGCGCGCGCCGCGGCGACGTCGCCGGCCCGCGCGACCCGGGTCCCCTCCGCCTCGGCCCGGATGCCCTCCACGAGGTCCCGGATCCGCCGGCCGAACTCGTTGCCCATGGAGCGGGCATGATATCCGACCGGGACGCAGTCACACCAGCCCCGCGAGCGGGGGGGGCGATCGGCCCGCGCGGTGCCTATACTTCCACCGGCGACGGACGTCCGCGGAACCCGCGGAGAAGGGTGCCCTCATGTCGAACCCATGGACGGCGGTGGCGGCGGCGTTCGCGGCGGCCGCGGCGGTCGCCGGCTGCACCGGGGCCGAGCGGGACCAGAACCGAGGCGCCCCCCTGACGGCGCCCGTGAACGCCCTCGTGAAGACCGTGGACCCCGGCGCCCCCACCCTGCCCGCCGGGGACGGCTTCGTCGGCTCGCAGCACTGCATCGGCTGCCACG
>CAZWGT010000052.1:0-15453 GCA_964633345.1 uncultured Planctomycetota bacterium | reverse complement strand
AGCGCCGCCGCCGCGAGCCGGAGGTGCGACCTCCCCATCGGATCTCCCGGGACCTTCACGGTCCCTTCAGGCACGGGGGTCTATCATGCCACCCTCGGGCCTTCCGGCACCGCCACGAAGGAGACGACGGTCATGCGGATCCTCATCCTCGGCGCGAACGGGTTCATCGGGAGCCACCTGACCGACGCGCTGCTGCGCGACACCGACTGGGAGGTCTGCGGCCTCGACCTCGCCAGCGACCGGCTCGCCCCCTGGATGGGCCACGAGCGCCTGCGCTTCCTCGAGGGGGACATCGCCATCAGCCGCGAGTGGATCGAGTACCACGTCCGCAGCAGCGACGTCGTGCTCCCCCTCGTCGCCATCGCCACGCCCGCCGCCTACATCCGCGACCCGCTGAAGGTCTTCGAACTCGACTTCGAGGAGAACCTCCGCATCATCCGCCAGTGCGCGAAGTACGGCACCCGCGTCGTCTTCCCCTCCACGTCCGAGGTCTACGGCATGTGCCCGGACCCGGAGTTCGACGAGACCGCGAGCCCTCTCGTCTACGGCCCGGTGACGAAGAGCCGCTGGATCTACGCCTGCTCCAAGCAGCTGCTGGACCGCGTGATCGTCGCCATGGGCCGCGACCGCGGCCTCAAGTACACCCTCTTCCGCCCCTTCAACTGGATCGGCCCCCGCCTCGACTCCGTCCACGAGGCCAAGGAGGGCTCCTCCCGGGTCGTGACCCAGTTCCTCGGCCACCTCCTGCGCGGCGAGCCCATCACGCTCGTGGACGGCGGCTCCCAGCGCCGCTGCTTCACCTACATCGACGACGGCATCTCGGCCCTCGTCTCCATCCTCCGCAACGACGGCGGGAGGTGCGACGGGGGCATCTTCAACATCGGCAACCCCCGCAACGACCACTCCATCCGCGAGCTCGCCGAGACCATGATCCGCATCCTCGGCGGGTTCCCCGGCCGGGGGGCCCTCGCGAAGAAGGCGCGCATCGTCGAGGACACCGCCGACCGCTACTACGGGAAGGAGTACCAGGACGTCGCGCGCCGCGTCCCCTCGGTGGCGGCGGCGCGGAAGGCGTTCGGGTGGAAGCCGACGACCGGGTTCGAGGACGCCCTGCGGCTCACCATGGCCCCGTACGTCGAGGAGATGCCGGTCAGCGCTCCAGCAGGGCGCGCACCGGCCCGGCGTCGAGGCCGCGGAGCTTCACGGGCGGGGCGATGAGCCGGTAGCGGCCCGGCTTCGCCTTCGAGAGGTCGAGGTTCTCGAGGATCGCCGCCCCCCCCGCGAGCAGCGCGCGGTGGGCGTCCATCGTCTTGCTGTCCCGGTGATCCACGCTCGGCGTGTCGATGCCGAAGAGCGCGACGCCGGCCTTCGCGAGGATCCCCGCCGATTCCCCCGCGAGGTGCGCGAAGCGCGCGGGGAACACCGTCGGGTCCACCCTCCTCCGCGTCCGGACCAGGATCCGATCCCCCCGCCGCGGGCGCCACCGGCGGACCTCCGCGGGGGTCAGGGGCCCCGTCCCGATCCGCTCCACCACCCGGCACGGGCCGACGTAGGCCTCCAGCCCGACCTCGCCGATGCCCGGCGCCCCCTCGAGGAAGTGGCACGGCGCGTCGGCGTGGGTCCCGTTGTGCGGGGAGGTCGTGATCGCCGACACCGTCACCGCCGCCCCCTCGCCGATGTGCGCGACCCACTTCGCCGAGAACGGCGTGTCCCCCGGCCAGCAGGCCGTCGAGGCGTCCACGGCCTGGCTGATGTCGAGGAGGCGCTTCACGTGACGGTCCGCCGCACGCGGAGGTGCTTCTCGTACGCCCCGGAGTCGAGGATGTCCCGCATCTCCGCCACCGCCTCGTCGAGCTCCCGGTCCCGGGTGTAGAAGTGGGGCGAGAGGCGCACCCCGGCCCCGGGGCGGAAGTCCACCACGACGTCCCGCGCGTTCAGCTCCGCCGAGACCGCCGCGCCGTAGGGCACGTCGATGGCCACGGTCCCCCCGCGCCGCTCCGGATCCCGCGGCGCCGTGACCTCCCAGCCCTCGCGGTCGGCGAGCGCGACGAGCCTCCCCGTCTGCCGGAGGGACTTCGCGCGGATGGCGTCGGCCCCGATCTCCCCCACGATCCGGATCCCCTCGCGCGCCGCGTAGAGGCCGGGGACGTTCGGGGTCCCGGTGAGGAACCGGCCGCCGTCCTCCCGGAACCGGATGGGACCGGCCTCGAAGGCGAAGGGCTCCGCGTGGGCCTGCCAGCCGGTGACCCGGGGCTTCAGCCCCGGGCGCAGGTCGGGCCGCACGTAGAGCCACGCCGCGCCGGGGCCCCCGCAGAGCCACTTGAGCGCGCCGCCGACGGCGAAATCGGTCTCCAGCGCCGCGAGGTCCACGGGGACGGTGCCGGCCGACTGGAAGGCGTCGAGGCAGACCTTCGCGCCGACGCGGTGGGCCTTCTCGACGACGGCCCGGGCGTCGAGGAGGGAGGAGGAGCGGAAGAGGACGTGGGAGATCGGGACCAGGGCGGTCTTCTCGTCGATGGCGTCGAGGAGCTCGTCCATCGGCACCGTCACGCCGTCGCGGCTCTTCACCACCTCGACCCGCGCGCCGTGGGCCCCCATGCGGTGGTAGAGGTAGAGGAGGGAGGGGAACTCCATGTCGACCATCACCACCTTGTTCCGCGGGCGGCGGTAGTCGAAGCAGGAGGAGACCACGGCCGAGGCGAGGGTCACGTTCTGGTGCATCGTGATCGACCCCGGCGGCGCGTGGACGACGCGGCCCACGAGGTCGCCCACCGTCAGCGCCATCTCCCACCAGCCCTCCCCCCAGGCGCGCACGCCGCGGCGGGCCCACGTGTCGGCGTACTCCGCCAGAGCGCCCTTCGCCGAGGCCGGCATGGCGCCCAGGGAGTTGGAGATGAGGTAGCGGGTCCTCCCGACGATGGGGAAGCGCCTCCGCCACCGGTCGAGGGGGTCCTTCGCCGGGGGGAGGGGCGGGGGCAGGGCGCTCATGCCGGAGGCGCCTCCGACGCCGGCCCCTTCTCCAGCAGGGTCCGCACGGCCCACAGTTCGGGGAAGAAGCGCTGGGGGAGCGTGCTCTCGAGATAGGGGACGCCCTGGGAGCCGCCGGTCCCCCACTTGCGGCCGATCATGCGCTCGACCATGAAGACGTGGTGGCGGCGCCAGAGGGCGACCTGGGCGTCCACCTCGACGAGGGCCTCGAGCACCTCCTCGAGGAGGGCATGGCGCGCCGGGTCCTGGTAGATCGACCGCGCGGCGGCGATGCGGCGGTCGGCGATCTCCTTCCCCTCCCCCTCCGGCCAGTCGTAGCCGCGGGCCCGGAGCATCCCCCCGAGGCGGTCGGGGATGGACGGGGCCTCGAGGCGGCGCCTCAGGCGCTCGGCGCGGTGGGGCCTCGTCTCGTGGTGGCGGAGCTGGCGGGGGTCCTTGAGGCCCCAGGCGGATTCCATCTCGCGGAACTGGAAGGACTGGAATCCGCTGGCCGGCTCGAGGACGTCGCGGAAGCCGAGGAACCGCGCCGGCTTCATCGAGTCGAGGAGGCCGATCTGGTCCTGCATCGACCGCGCGATGCGCGCCACGCGGCGGAGCAGGTGGACCGCCTCGCGCAGCGACCCGTCGTCGCCGCGGTCGAGCATGGCGCCGATGCGGTCGGACTCGTGGAGGAGGAGCCGGAACCAGAGTTCGAACACCTGGTGGACCACGATGAACTGCATCTCGTCGTGGTGCGGCGGCCTCGATTCCAGCCGCTGCAGCCCGAGGAGATCGTCCACCCGCAGGTAGTCCGCGTAGTTCAGCCGGCCGGCGGGCACCGGCGGCGGCGGGGCGGCGTCGTCGGGCTTCGAAGGATCGGGCATGGAAGAGAGTAATACCGTACCCGACCCGTTTTTACAGGATCGCAAGGCGGTGCCGTCCCGCGCGGCGGAAGTGGGTCGGGTACGGTGCCGCCGCGGCTACACTCCCCGGATGTCCCGCTTCTACCTGACGACGGCGATCTACTACCCCAACGCGGTGCCCCACCTCGGCACCGCCTACGAGATCCTCGGCACCGACGCCATCGCGCGCTGGCGGCGGATCCGCGGGGACGACGTGTTCTTCCTCTCGGGCAACGACGACCACGCGCAGAAGGTCGCGCAGCGGGCCGCGGAGCAGGGGAAGTCCCCGGAGGCCTACTGCGGCGAGATGGCGGCCGCCTTCGAGGCCGCCTGGCGCGCGCTGGGGGTCTCCTACGACGAGTACGTCCGCACCGCCTCGGACCGCCACCGCGCCACGGTGCGCTGGTTCTTCGACCGGGTCCGCGCCGGCGACGCCGGCCGGAAGGAGCCGCTCCTCTACAAGGGCTCCTACGAGGGCCTCTACTGCGTCGGCTGCGAGGCCTACTACCGGGACAAGGACCTCGTGCAGGGCCGCTGCCCCCACCACCCCGACCGGACGATCCAGCGCCTGAAGGAGGAGAACTGGTTCTTCCGCCAGTCCGCCTTCGGCGAGCGCCTCGAACGGTGGATCCGGGAGAACCCGCGGTGGCTCCGCCCCGAGGCCAAGCGCAACGAGATGCTCGCGCTGCTGAAGGAGGGCCTGCAGGACATCTCCATCTCGCGGCCGCGCAAGGCCATCCCCTGGGGCATCCCCTTCCCCGGCGACGAGGAGACCCAGGTCGTCTACGTCTGGTTCGACGCGCTCATCAACTACGTGACCGGCGCGCGCCTGGCCGGGGACGGGACGGCGCGGCCCGACGAGCCCGGCCGCGGCCCCGGCTTCTGGCCCGCCGACCTCCACGTGGTCGGGCCGGACATCGTGCGGTTCCACGCGCTGCTCTGGCCGGCGATGCTCTGGGCGGCCGACCTCCCGCTGCCGCGCGCGATCTCGGTCCACGGCTTCGTGCAGGTCGGCGGGGCGAAGATGTCGAAGTCCCAGGGGACGGTGGTCTCCCCCGTCGAGGTCGCCCGCGAGTACGGGGCCGACACGGTCCGCTACTTCCTCCTGCGCGAGGTGGCCTGGGGCTCCGAAGGGGAGTTCTCCCTCGAGCGCCTCGAGGACCGCTACGCGGCCGACCTCGCCAACACCGTCGGCAACCTCCTCCACCGCACCCTCACCATGGTGGAGAAGTACTTCGGGGGGGTCTTCCCCGAGCGCAGCGACCTCGACTACTCCCCCGAGGGGGACGCGGTCCACCCGGTGGTGGCTCTGCGCCTGCTCGTGCTGGCCCGCCGGGACCAGGCGGCCCGGGCGTGGGACGCGCTGGAGTTCGGCGCGGCCCTCGAGGACGTCGTGGACATCGCCCGCCAGGCGAACCTCCGCATCGAGTCCACGGCCCCGTGGAAACTCATGAAGTCGGGGACGGACGCCGCGCGCAGGGAAGTCGGCGATCTCCTCCTCGCCATCGGCGAGGGGCTGGCCGCCTCGGCCGTCCTCCTCTCCCCCGCCATGCCCGTCAAGGCGAGGGAACTCTGGCTCCAGCTCGGCCTCGACGATCCGGAGTTCGACGCGATCCGCGTCGGCCTGCCGGGCGAGGGGCAGAAGAACACCGCCGACCTCGAGGAGCTGAACCCCGAGAAGGCCTTCGCGTCCCTCGACGCCGTGGCGCTCTCCGGCCGCCGCGTCCGCAAGGGGGAGCCGCTGTTCCCGCGGAGGGAGGCCGACCGGCCGGTGTAAGGACCGGTCGGGTTCCGTATTACCGGTCGTCCCCGGAGCGCTCCGGGGAGACGTCGATGACGACCCCCGCCCCCGGCCGCGGCGGCGGCGCCGGGCTCTCCTCCGGGGCGCGCTTCGGGACGAGGTGGATCAGGAACGAGAGCACGAGGCTCGCGCCGCAGAGCGCGAAGAACATCGTCCACCCCCCGACGTGGCCCCGCTCCCCCTCCGGCGGCGAGGCGTAGGCGTACGCCAGGCCCGCCGTCCACATCAGGGGCTGGGGCGCCCAGCGCCAGCGCTTCTTCGCCAGGGAGTTCACGAAGGACATCCCCGCCATCACGACGAAGACCCACTGCCAGGCGGCCCCCCTGTGGAGGATCGCCGCGATCGCGATCAGGAAGAACCCCAGGGACATCCCCCGCCACCACTGGAGGAGGGTCACCGCAGCGCCTCCCGCAGCGCGGCGTCGGCGGAGCCGCAGGAGCGCACCCGCGCGCCGACGACGGGATCGGGGACCCCCTCGATCCCCGCGACGAGGATCTCCGTCCCCATCCGATCCGCACCCCGGTCGAGGAGCGCCCGCCGCGGAGGGGCCGGGCCGTCGAGGACCGCGCGCGTGAACACCCCGGGGTGGCGCAGCAGGATCTCCCACGCCAGCCGCACCCCCTCCGCCCCGGAGGCCCGGAGGATCCGCCGCGCGGGGTCGGTGCCGCCCCCCTCCTCCGCCGCCCGCAGCGCGTGGACCGCCGTCTCCCCCGCCCGCGCCCCGGGATCGAGGCGCGTGCGCCAGGCCCGCTCCGCGGGGCCCGTCCGGTAGGGGGGGACCGGGACCGCCAGCCGGGCGCCGGGGATCGGCGCCGGGGACTCCTCCCGCCCGACCAGGACCACCACGGCCGGGGGCCGTCCCGCGGCGGCGCCATCGAGGACGGCGGTCTCCCCGCTCCACGACAGGCGCCGCAGCAGCGCCTCCCAGCGGGGCTCCCCGTGCAGGGGGAGGAGGTCGGGGTCCTCCGCGAGATGGTCGAACCCGACGTCCCCCGGCCCGTCCGCCAGGGACGCCTCCAGGGCGTCGAGGGCGGCCTCCGTCCGGCCCGCCAGCGCGCGGGCGCAGGCGAGGTTGTAGAGGTCCAGGCGCGCGGCCCGGGCGGCCGGGGCCTCCGCGATCCCCCGCTCCAGGTGCGCGGCCGCCTCCTCCCATCGCCCGAGGGAGAGGGCCCGCTCCGCGCCGGCCCCCGGCGCGTCGGCGCATCCGGCGAGGGCGAGGGCGATCGGGAGGAGGGCGGCGCGGTCCATGGGGGGATGGTACTCGTCCCCCCCCCGCCCCTGAATCGAAAGGGGCCGGTCCCACGGCGGGACCGGCCCCGGGATGCGATCCTACTTCGCGGACTTGGTCCAGTCCTCGGTCATCACCTTCGACAGCATCTTGGCGATGTCGACGGCGACCGGGGCGTCCTTCTCGTTGGCCTTGATGAAGCCCTCGAGCTTCAGGGCGATGGCCTCGCGCTCCTTCTTCTTCAGCTTGTCCTTCGGCATCTCGAGCCCGCCGACCATCTTGTCGAGGGTCTTCTGCGCGGCGAGCTCCTTCGACAGCGCCTCGTCCTTCTCGACGGCGGCCTTGCGCTCCTCGGCAGTCTTGGCGGACGCGGTCCCCTTGTGGCTCTTGATCACGCGGTCGAGCATCTGCACGCCGCGCAGGACCTGCTTGTCGGTGAGGAGGTTCTCGGCGTAGGCCAGCGCCTTGTCGGCCTTCGCCGCCTTCTGCTCGTCGGTCAGCTTGACCTTCTTCAGCTCCTCCACGATCAGCTTCTCGGAGGGGACGCCGTTGGCCTGCCAGACGACCTTCCCGTCGGCGGCGATGAGCCAGCTGTAGGGGATCCCCTTCGTCGGGTTCGTCAGCCCGAGGCCGCCGCCGAGGCCGATGGTGTACGTCATCGGTCCGGGAGGCTGCTGGGCGAGGAGCTTGAGCACCTGCTCCCGGGGCTCGTGGGTGATGGCGATCACCTTGAAGCCCCTCGGGCCGAACTCGTCCTGCATCTTCGAAAGCTGGGAGAACTCTCCCAGGCAACCCGGTCAGCCGGTCTTCCAGTTCGAGACGAGCACGACCTCGCCCTTCAGATCGGCGAAGGTGGTGCGCCCGTCGCTGTTGATCCACTCGCGCGTCTGGAGTTCGGGCGGTTCCTTCCCGACGTTGGGCTGCTTGTCGTCCTCGGCCGACGCGGCCGGCCCTGCGAGGGCCAGCAGCGCGAGCGCGAGCCAGGTCTTCCTCATGGCGGTTCCTTTCGCCCCCGCGGGGGCACGGGGCGGTGTCCGGTCGATGTCCGCCCGTCCCGAGTATACGAGCGGGATCGCACGATCCCCCGATAACCGTGCCGCCCGTCACTCCCGCGGCGGCGGCTGATACCATGGCCGCCATGCGGCTCCCCCGGACGGCGTGGTGCGCGGCGCTCCTCCTCGCGGCCCCCCTCGCGGGCGGAGCCGAGGAGCCGAAGGCGCCCGCCCCCGCCCCGAAGAAGGAGGCCCCCCTCGACGCCGACCTCCCGCCCGAGCGGGAGATCCAGAAGGAGGCCCGCGGCGACCCCCGCAACCTCAAGCCCGACGCCATCCCGACCATCCGCAACCCCGTCTACACCGGCGTCCTCGACGCGAAGCGGATGGACCCCGAGGAGTGGGTCATCGGCGTGGTGGTCGGGAAGACCCCCATCGCGTTCCCCGTGAACGTCCTCAACTTCCACGAGATCGTCATCGACGCGGCCGACGGCGTCCCGTTCCTCGTCTGCTGGTGCCCGCTCTGCCACACGGGGATGGTCTTCTCGCGCACCCTCGACGGGGAGACGCTCGACTTCGGCCACTCGGGCCTGCTCTACCGCAGCGCCTTCCTCCTCTACGACGCCGGCACGAAGTCCCTCTGGCACCACGCCCTCGGGCGGGCCCTGACCGGGAAGATGCGGGGGCGGCGGCTGGAGCCGATCCCGAGCCGGTTCGTCACGTGGGACGTCTGGCGGCGCGCCCAGCCGACGTCCCGGGTGCTGGCCAAGGACCCCCTCCGCGTGGAGTACACGGGCGACTCCTTCGGCCACCGCAACCGCGCGCTGAAGCTCAAGTTCGGCCTCGGGATCCTGGCCGGGACCGAGGAGCGGCTCTACGAGCTGTCGGAGCTCGACCGGATGCCCCTCGTCCAGGAGACGGTGGGCGGCGTGCCGCTGGTCGTCGTCTACCAGCCGAAGTCGGAGACGGCCACGGCGTGGGAGCGGACCCTCGACGGCAGGGTGCTCGACCTCCGGCGCGCGGAGGACGCGGAGAACGGCCTGCCGCGCCTCGAGGAGACCGGCGAGAAGGGGAGCGTCTTCGACGCGGTCACGGGGGCGTGCGTCTCCGGCCCCCTCCAGGGGAAGTCCCTCGCGCCGGTGATCGGCTGCTGGTGGGAGGTCCACGCGTGGACGGCCCACCACCCCCGGGGCACGATGTTCCGCGCGTCCGCCCCGCCGCCGGCGGATCTCCCCGACGTCCCGAAGTAACGCGGGGTCAGACCCCGGACCGAAGGGGTCTGACCCCGGTTACCATTCCCCCTCCATGACCGATTCCGGGCCCGTCGTCCGACTGCAGTCCATCACCCGCGTCTTCGGGAGCGTGCGGGCCCTCGACGACGTCACCCTCGACATCCCCTCCGGGTCCGTGGGGCTCCTCGGCCCCAACGGGGCGGGGAAGTCCACGATGCTGAAGGTGATCCTCGGTCTCCTGCCGCCCACGGAGGGGAGGCTCTCGGTCCTCGGCGTGGACCCCGCGGCCGACCCGGTGGAGGTGCGGCGGCGCATCGGCTACATGCCGGAGGTGGACGCCTACGTCACGGGGATGACGGGCGTGGACTCCGTCACCTACGCGGGCGTCCTCTCGGGCCTGCCCCGCGGCGCGGCCCTGCAGCGGGCCCACTCGGTGCTGAACTACGTCGGCCTCGAGGAGGTGCGCTACCGCCGGGTCGAGGAGTACTCCACCGGGATGCGCCAGCGGGTCCGCCTCGCCCAGGCCCTCATCCACGACCCGGCGCTGCTGTTCCTCGACGAGCCCACCAACGGCCTCGATCCGAAGGGGCGGGAGGAGATCCTCCAGGTCGTCCGGGATCTCAGGGACCGCCACGGGAAGAACGTGGTCCTCTGCAGCCACCTGCTGCGCGACGTGGAGAGGACCTGCGACCGCGTCATCGTGCTCTACCAGGGGCGCGTCGTCCGCCAGGGGACCATGGAGGAGGTGCGGGGGGGACGGAAGGACTTCCTCCGCGTGGAGGGGCGCGGCCCCTCGGCCGCCTTCGAGGAGGCGCTGGCCGCGGCGGGGTGCTCCGTCGCGCGGGCCGCGGGCCACCTCGTCGTCGGCGTGCCCGCCGGGGCGGGGACCGCGCCGGTGTTCCGCGCCGCCGTCGAGCGGGGGTTCGACCTCCGCGTCGTCGCCCCCGAGGAGACCACCCTCGAGGACGCCTTCGTGGACGCCGTCGCCGCCGGGGAGGCCCGCTGATGCCGATCCTCGAGCAGGGCTACGAGCCCTACCGCGGGACGGTGCGGAGGGGGAACCTCCGCTTCCTCTCCATCGCCGCCGCGGCGCTGCGGCGCAACCGCCGCTGGTACGTCTGGGTCCTCCTCCTGATGTCCCTGGCGTTCGGCAGCGGGAAGGAGACGATCTTCCTCTTCATCGCCTACGTGCCGTCGGCCTTCTTCAACGTGCCCGCCGGGGAGATCGACTCGTTCATCCGCGCCTTCGCCGACCACCCCCGCCTCTACACCGACCTCATGTCCACCCAGGCCTTCTGGGCCATCGCCATGGGGGTCATCGTCGGCGCCGGGGAGATCGCCGAGGATCTCCGCACCGGCGGGCTCGTCTTCTACCTCGGCCGCCCCGTGACCCGCCTCGACTACGTCCTCGGCAAGACCGCCTCCGTCTCCTCCGTCGTCGCCCTCGTCACCCTCCTGCCCACCCTCGTCCTCTTCGCCGCCCAGGCCCTCTTCGAGGGGGAGTGGGCGTGGCTGCGGGACCATCTCCGCGTGATCCCGGCCGCCCTCGCCTTCACCGCGCTCCTGTGCGTCTTCGTCTCCGGCCTCGTCCTCGGCGTGAGCGCCGTCGCGCGGCGGAGGCTGTGGGCGACGGTCTCCATCGCGGGCTGCCTCCTCGGGATGTGGACCGTGGCGGCCGTCCTGGCCCCGCCGATGGTCTGGTCCTCGCGCCGGGAGCAGAAGGACTTCCAGAAGGCCGTGCGGGAGGCGAAGACGAGGGAGGAGGTGAAGGCGGCGTGGAAGGACCACGCCGACGCCTACGAGGACATCGGCAGCGGCACCCCGACGGCCGGCTGGCGCGCCCTCTCCCCCACCTCGAGCCTCGCGGCCGTGGCGCGGAACCTCTTCGGCAACCCCGTGCCCGCGAACTTCCGCGGCGGGGTCCACTGGATCCTCGTGCTGGGGGTGCCCGCGGCGTTCTACGGGCTGCTCTGGCGGAGGGTCCGGGCCGTGGAGGTGGTCACGTGACGGGCCCCGTCCTGGAGGCCGCGGAGCTGAGCCGCTGGTACGGGCCGGTCATCGCGCTGAACGACATGTCCTTCGCGCTGGAGCCGGGGATCACCGCCCTCGTGGGCCCCAACGGGGCGGGGAAGTCCACGCTCCTCAAGACCCTGACCGGGGAGATCCGCCCGAGCCGCGGGACGGTGCGCGTCCTCGGCGAGGACCCGTGGAACAACCCCGACCTCTTCCGTTCCGTCGGATACTGCCCCGAGCAGGACTCCCTCTACGAGGACATGGACGCCCCGTCCTTCGTCGCCTACCTGCTCCGCCTCCGGGGCTTCGACGGGGCCGCCGCGCGGAAGCGGGCCGAGGCGGCCCTGGCGGCCGCGGGCCTCCCCGCCGCCGCGTGGGGGAGGAAGGTCGCGGGGTACAGCAAGGGGATGCGCCAGCGCGTCCGCATCGCCCAGTCCGTCGCCCACGCGCCGGAGGTGCTCTTCCTCGACGAGCCCACGACCGGGCTCGACCCCGTGGGGCGGCGGGAGCTGCGGGACCTCTTCCGCGCCCTCGGGGAGCGGGGGACGACGATCCTCCTCTCCTCCCACGTGCTCCACGAGGTCGAGAGCACGACGGACCGCATCCTCCTGCTCCACCACGCGCGCCTGCTGGCCGAGGGCACGGTCTCCGACATCCGCGCGCTCATCGACCGCCACCCCCACGGAATCGAGATCGCCTGCGACCGCCCGCGGGACCTGGCGGCCCGGCTCGTGGGCCTGGAGGAGGTCGAGAGCGTGGACCTCCCCTCGCCGGGGCTCCTCGTGGCCCGCACCCGGGCGCCCCGGGCCCTGTACCCGAGGATCGCGCGCATCGTCGTGGAGGAGGGGTACCGCGTCGATCGCCTCTCCTCCCCCGACGACAACCTCGAGGCGGTCTTCCGCTACCTGGTGAACCGGTGAGCCCCGCCCCCCTGCCCGAGCCCCCGCCCCCGGAGCGGCCCCCCGCCCCGTCCATGGCCGAGGCCGCGGGGCAGATCATGTTCCGCCAGGTGCAGGCCTCCTTCCGCGGGAAGCGGTTCCTGGCGGCGGTGGCCATCGTCGCCCTCGCCCCCGTGCTCGCCACGGTCACCGGGAGCGCCGACCCCGTGCTCCTCGTCCGCGTGCTCGCCCAGGTCTTCATCCCCTTCCTGCTCCCGCTCGTGGCCATCTCCCTCGGGTCGGGGCTCCTCCACGAGGAGGCGGAGGAGGGGACGCTCACCTACCTCTTCACGTCGCCGCTCTCGAGGTCGGCCATCGTGCTGGGCAAGTGGTCGGCCTCCCTCGCCTCGGGATGGCTGCTGTGCACGGCCTCCCTCGGGACGACCCTGGCCCTCAGCCCCGCGGACCCCGGCGCCCCCTTCGTCCGCGCGAGCCTGCTCGTCGTCCTCCTCGGCTACGCCGCCTACCTCGGGATGTTCACGCTGCTGGGGACGATCTTCCGCCGCGGATACATCGCGGGGCTCATCTACGCCTTCGGCTTCGAGCTCGTCCTCTCCTTCGTCCCCGGCGCCACGAAGAGGCTCTCCATCGGCTTCTACCTCCGCTCCCTCCTCGAGCCGACGGTCGAGGACAAGGAGCCCTTCGAGGGGGCCTTCCTGATGATGACCCCGGATTCCGCGCCCACCTGCCTCGCGGTGCTGGCGTCCGTGGCGGTCGTCTCCGTCGCGGCGACGCTGCTCGTCGTGCCCGCGAAGGAGTTCCAGGCCAGGAACGTGCAGGGATGAGGACGCGCGCGGCGGCGCTCCTCCTCGGGCTCCTCGGGGGCTGCGCCTCCCCCGACCCGGGCCCCGACCCGCTGGCGGAGGGGCTCCTCGGCCTCCGGGACCTCGCGGCCCGCGCGAAGCCCGACGGGGATCCGGCGACGGTGGACGTCCTCGTCGCCCCCGACGAGGCGTTCCTCCGCGCCCTCGGGGCGGAGGCGATCCCGGCCCTCGAGCGGGCCGTGGCGACGGTGGACCGGGTCCTCGGCCCGGAGTGCGGGCTCCGCTTCCGGATCGGCGGCGCGACGCTCTTCGCCTCGACCCCGGACCGCGGGGACGACCGGCGCCTGCTCTGGGAGGCGCGCCTGCGCCTCGACCGCGGAGGCTGCGACGTCGCGGCCGCCTTCACGGGGCAGCGGTGCGGGGAGCGGGCCGGGGCGGCGGAGCCGCACCTGCGCCTGCTGCTCTGCGCGGACGCCTCGGACCCGGAGCGGAACCTCCTCCACGAGGCCTGCCACCTGTTCGGCGCCGCGGACTACCCCCGCGGCCACCCGGGATACGCGCTCCCCTCGGTGATGTCCTACGACTCCGACCCGCCGCGCACGCTCTCCATCGACGGGCCGAACCTCGCCCGCATCCGGGCCCGGCGCGGGGCCCTGCCGGAGGCGCGTCCGGACACCGTCGCCGCCGCGCTGAACGCGGAACCCGGCCCCGCGGGCGCCGCCCTCGTCGGCGGCTTCCTCTGCGCGGAGAGCCGCACGGGGCACGCCGAGGGCCTCGCCCCGGCGGAGCTGCTGCTCGCCGGCGACCCCGGGGACCCCGTGGCGCTGTGGATCGCGGGCGAGTGCCGCCGCGTTCTGAAGGAGCCGGGGGAATCGGGGGCGCTGCTCCTGCGGGCCCTCCTCTCGATCGCCGCGGGCGGGGCGCTGGACGCGCTGGACCGGCACGCGGCCCTGGAGATCGCGCGGCTGGCGGTGGACGGGACGGACGGGCTCTCGCCCCTTCGCGGCGCGGCGGAGGCGGCGCTCGCGCGCCTGCCGGAGGACGCCGAGGTCCTCGACCTCCTCGGTTCGCTCCGGGCGCGCGACGGGGATCGGGAGGGCGCGGAGCGGCGCTACCGCGCCGCCGCCGCGGCCGACCCGTCGGCGGTCTACCCGTGGCTCCACCTCGCCGCCCTCGGGAGGACGGAGAAGGACCCCGTTCTCTGGCTCGCGGCCTGGCGCGGCGCCATGGCGGCCGACCCCCTCGACCCGGTCCTGCCGGTGCGGTGGGTGGAGGACGGGCTGAAGGAGGTTCCATCCCTGATACGGTCCGAGGAGTGCCGGAAGGCCGCCCTCGCGGCGCTCGCCGCCGCGGAGCGGGCGTTCCCGGCGTGGACGGACCCGCCGCGGCTGCGGTACCTCATGCAGGGGAGGAGGTGACGGGCGGGCGCCGCGCCTGGCCCGCGGGGACGACGTCCCCTACTCGCCGGCGAGGGAGCGGAGGTAGGCGAGGAGCGCCGCGTAGTTCTCCGAATCGGCGAGACCGTTGTCGGTGAGGTTGAAGCGGCCGACGGCGATGCCGTCCCCGTCGAGGACGACGACGTCGCGGTAGTTCACGGACCAGGCGGACCAGGCGCCGACCTCCGGTGCGTCCTGCAGGAGCGGGATCGTCGCGACCTCCGACGCGAGCGCGTTCCCGGCCTCCTCCCCCGCGTCGTTGACGCCGAGCAGCCGGATCCGGGACCCGGGGTTCGCCGCGAGGATCTCCGCCTGCAGGTCGTCGAGGGACCGGAACTGGTCCCTGCAGTAGGGTCAGGTCGTGCGCAGGAAGTACCACGCCGACACCTTCCCGGCGTAGACGCCCGGGGTGACGATCTCCCCGAAGGTCGCCGAGGACGTGTTGACGTCGGGGAGCGAGAACTCCGGGGCGACCCCCTCGAAGGGGGGCGGGTCGAAGCGCGGCGCCGGGAGTTCGATGGCCTCGCGCGTGCGATGCACCGCGACGCAGGCCCGCAGGAGATGCCGGGCGCGCTCCGCGAGGTCCGGCGCCGCGTCCGACCACGCGACGCACTCGTTCACCCTCCGGATCCCCCGCTCCAGGCGCCGCTGCCCCCGATCGGACCCCGTGCGGCCGGCCCAGTGGGCCATGGCCACCTGCTCCCCGTGGAGGTGCTCCCGGAGATCGGCCAGGGCCTCCTCCAGCGGCTGCAGGAGGCCGGCGTCGCCGGGGAAGATGCGGAGGAGCCTTGCCGCCACCGGCGCGGCCGCGCGGAGGTCGGCGAGCGCGTCCTCGCGGGGACGATCGAGGCGCCGCAGCAGGCCGGCGAGGACCCTCTTCTCTCGGGTCGCGGGCGGCGACCACAGGCCGACGGCCTCCCCCCGGGCCGCCACGGCGGCGCGGACCGGGTCCATGGCGCTCGTCCGGAGCCCCGCCGCGGGGACGGCGAGCAGGAGGCCGACGAGGGGGACGGCGGCGCGGGACATGGCGGTACGCATCCCGGCTAGGCTACGCGGCATCCGCAGTGCCCACATTGACGCCCGTCACGCCGCCCGGGAGGGAGGCGCTCCCCCGCCGCGGCATGGTAGACAGGGTGGATGCGCACCCTCCTGGTCGCCCTGGCCCTCCTGCCCGCCGTCC
>CAZWGT010000051.1:5358-15506 GCA_964633345.1 uncultured Planctomycetota bacterium | reverse complement strand
CGCGCGGACCCGGACCGTGACCGGGCGCCCGGAGGCATCCCCGCTCCCGATCACGAAGGGGGGCGGATCGGCGGACTCGAGCGCCGTGCGCGCCTCCTCGAGGAGGGCCGGGGACCGGAGGTCCCCCGGCGCGGGGGCGAAGGCGGCCGCCGTCCCCGGTGGCAGGCCGTCGATCCGGAACCGCCCCTCCGCGTCCGCGAGGGTCCTCCCGACGATCCCCACGATCCCCGGGAAGTCGCCTTCGCGCATGCGGACGGCGTAGGCCGCGACGATCCGGGCCGGCGCCGGCCTGCCCGCGGCGTCGAGGACGACTCCCTCGACCGACCATGCCCGCTCGACCTCGAGCAGGCAGGGCTCGGCGGGATCGACGGGCATGTCCGGTCCGCCCGCGGCGCACCACGACGAGCACGCCTGGGCGCCGACCTGGACGATCCCCGTCACCGGCAGGCCCTCGACCTCGAACCGCCCGTCGTCGCCCGTGGTGGCGTAGGACACGACGTGCAGGGCGGACGCGCCGCTGGGGACCGACGCCCGGACCCGCACGACGACCCCGGCCGCGGGGACTCCCGTCCCCGCCTCGACGCAGGTTCCCGCCAGCGTCCGCGTCGCGGGGAGGCGGATGTCCACCGTCTGCACGCGGGCCGCGTCCACGGCGATCCCCCCGGTGCGGAGAGGGGCGGCGGGGGCCTGCGCGTCGAGGAACAGGGGCGCGGCGGGGGCGGCGGGGAACCGGAACCTCCCGTCGGGGCCCGACAGGGCGGACACCCTGTGGCGGACGTCGTCGAGGACCGTGGACGCGCCGATCCGGGACCAGCGCACGGTCGCCCCGGGGATCGGGCCTCCCGTGGCGTCGTCGAGGACGCGCCCCTCGAGGACCACGGAGTCCTCGATGAGGATTTCCGCCCCGGCGTGGGGATCCTCCCCGACCTCCACGTCCACGGGGAGGGAGTAGGGAGCCCCCTCCCTCTCCGCCTGGAAGGTCCACCGGCCCGGCGGGAGGGACTCGAACTCCGCCGTGCCCGAGGCGTCGGTGGTCCGGGAGGCGAAGGGCGGGAGGACCGCCCCGCGGGAGCCGGCCTTCCATGCGGGCAGCCCGTCCGGGTGGACGGTCGGGGCGAGGCGGCAGCCCCGCACGACGACCCCCTCCGCGGGTCGGGCGTCCATCCGGACGACCCGGATCGTCGCCGCCCCGGGGGATCCCACCGGCAGATCGGCCAGCGTATGCACCTGCCCCGGGGAGAGGTGGGGGAGCAGGGCCTCCGTCGGCGTCCCTCCCGGTGGGACGAGGCGAAGGTGGCGCGTGCCCTCGGGGGCGAGGTGGTGCACCCGGAACACCCCGTGGGCGTCCGTGGTCGCCACAGGCACGCCGTCGATGAGCATCTCCACGCCCGGCACCGGCTTCCCCCCCGGGCGGGAGACGACCCTGCCGACGAGTCCGGTCGCGATCCCCCCGGCGGGGCCCGGGGACGGGGACGCGGCCGCGGCGGGACGCGCCTCCGCGCGCGCGGGGACCGGGGCCGGGACCGCGGCGGAGCCGGGGGACTCCGGCGTCCCCCGCCGGGCCCACGCCGCGCCGCCGCCGACGATCAGCAGGGCCAGGAACACCCCGAGGACGGGTCCGCCCGCCCACGGCGGGAGGCGGCCCGGAGGGACCGGCGGGAGGTAGGGGCCGGTCGGGAGGCCGCGGAACGGGGCGACGAGGACCGCGGCGTCCTCCTCGAAGGCGGCGCAGGCGGGGCAGCCGGAGACGTGGTCGCGGGCCTCCCGCGCCTCGGCCGCCCCGAGGGCGCCGTCGCGGAGCAGCTCGGCGAGGTCGCGGAACTGGTTGCACTTCATGACGACAGGCTCCTCGGGGCGAGCAGCACCCGCAGGTGCTCCTTCCCCCTGTGCAGGAGGCACGAGACGGCGTTCGGCGACATCCCCAGCGCCCTTGCGACGTCGGCGCACGTCTGCCCCTCCGAGAAGCGGAGCAGCAGCGCGTGCCTCTCCCTCTCCGGCAGCCTCCCCACGGCCGACCAGAACCTCCGGCTCTCCTCGGCGGCGACGAGCAGGGCCAGGGGGTCCGTCTCCCGCGGGTCGGCGACCTGTTCCACGGGCTTCGATGCCGGCCGCCGCCGGGCGGCCCTGCGGGCGTCGTTGCGCACCAGGTTCAGGGCGATGGAGAAGAGGTAGGGCAGGTCCCGGGGCGTCCCGGGGACGAGGGCGCGCGCCAGGGTCTCCTGGGCGACGTCCTCGGCCTGGTGGGCGTCACCCGAGAGGCGGAGCGCGAAATTCCGGATTCTCCGCCGGATCTCCTCCTCTTCGGGCTTCGCTCCCGGGCTCCCGGGTTCCGCCAAGTCGTCCTCCCGCGTCCTCCCGGGCCCGGCCGTCTCCAGAAGTCACCTTGAGGGGAGAACGCCGATTCACGCCGAATCTGTCGGGAAATCCGGGATTTCCAGGAACCCGCCCTATTCCTCGTCCGGGGAGGGAGTTGCGTCGGAGGAGGCCCCGCCGCCGTCGAGGTAGGTCTGGAGGATGATGGCCGCGGCGATGGCGTCGAGGCGCTCCTTGCGCTTCCTCCACCCCCCGGTCCCGGTCCGGGCGAGGTGGTGCAGGGCCTGGACGGTGGACTGGCGCTCGTCCACGAGGTGGATGTCGATCTTGAGGAACGCGGTGAGCGCCTCGGCGTACTTGAGGACCTCCGGGTGGTGGGTCCCGGGCGTCCCGTCCATGTTGAGGGGGAGGCCCATGACCACGAGGTCCACCCCGTGCTCCCGGACGAGGTCCCCGAGGTGGGCGAACTCCTCGGCCCGCGTGCGGGGCCGCTCGAAGACCTCGATGCCCCGGGCGGTCATGCGCAGGCCGTCGCTGAGCGCGAGCCCGTGGCGCTTCGTCCCGTAGTCGATGCAGAGGATGCGGCCCATGGGGGGCGAGTCTACCGGGGGAGCCGGTTCGATGGGCGCTCCCATGTCCAGGCCGTCACCAGCCGCCGGATCTCCTCGCAACGCTCGAGGGGGACGACGAGGGTGGCGCCCGCCACGGTGACGACCGCCAGCCCCTCCACGCCGAGGATCGCGGTGACGTGGCCGTCGGGCGCGACGGCGAGGTTGCCGCGGGCGTCCTCGGCGACGAGCCGTCCGCGCGCGGCGTTGCCGGCCCCGTCCTTCGGCAGGTGGCGGAAGAGGGCGGCGAAGGAGCCGAGGTCGTCCCAGCGGAACGCGGCCTCGACCATCTCCACGCGGGAGGACTTCTCGAGGATCCCGTAGTCGAGGGAGACCGACTTCAGCCCCCGGTAGCCGGCGGTGCCCCCGCCGGAGAGCGCGCGGAAGTGGGCCGGCAGGTGGAGGCGCACCTCGGCGAGGAAGGCGTCGGCCCGCCAGGCGAAGAGCCCCGCGTTCCAGAGGTGGCTCCGGGCGCGCAGCCAGCGGCGCGCCGTCGCGAGGCCGGGCTTCTCCGTGAACCGGGCCACCGCCCGCACGCCGGGGGCGGTCCTCTTCCCGGGGAGGAGGTACCCGTACCCGGTCGCGGGCCGATCGGGGCGGACCCCGACGAGGACGAGGGTCCCGGCCCTCGCCGCCCGGGCCGCCGCGGCCTTCATCGTGCGGCGGAAGGCGGCGCCGTCGGGGATCCAGTGGTCGGCCGAGACGACGACGAGCGTCGCGTCGGCATCGACCTTCGCGATCCGCGCCGCCGCGATCGCCACCGCGGCCGCCGTGTTCCGGGGCGCCGGCTCCGCGATCACCGCCACGGACGGCAGGAGCCGCCGCACCGCGGCCGCCTGCTCCCGCGCCGTCACGACCGTCGTCCGCGAGGGGGGGACGAGCCCCTTCAGCCGCGCCGCCGCCTCCTCGAGGAGCGTCCGCCGGCCGAGGAGCGCCAGGAGGTGCTTCGGCCGCCGCCCCGTCGAGAGGGGCCAGAACCGCGTGCCGGATCCGCCGGCGAGGACGACGGCGTGCAGGGCCATGGGGGGAGTCTAGCGGAGCCGCTCTAGAAGTCCCACGGCGGCCGCCGCTCGACGGCGAAGGCGGGGGGCGGGGTGAGCAGGACGGGCCCGTCCTTCAGGTCCCTGGCGAACAGCCCCGGGAGGATCTCGAAGGACACCTCGGGCCGCTGGACCGTCCCGCGGACGTAGATCGTGTACATCCGCTCGAAGATGGGCCGGACGACGGTGCTGATCAGGTCGAAGGGGACCCAGAGCAGGCCCCCGGTCTTGAACTCCGGGAGGAGCTTCAGGTCGAGCCTCCCGTCCATGTAGGCCGCGCTCCGGCCCCGGGCGAGGTGGATCCCGACGACCCTCGAATCGAGGTCCACCTTCGAGAACGTCAGCTTGTCCCCGCTGATGGCGAAGACGACGCGCCCCTCGGTGAACTCCGGCGGGTCGGAGATCTGGAGCAGGCCGTAGAGCCCGTCGAAGATCGGGACCTTGAGGAGCGTCCCCTTGCGGATGTTCACCTGCCCGTCCCCGACGAGGAGGGCCTGGGCCGCGCGGGGCTTGCGGAACCGGAGCGTCGCGTCCACCTGCCCCCGCACCCGGCTGTCGGGGTCGGAGGGCGCGAAGAACTCCCGCGCGCGGCCGTTGGAGAGCGTGACGACCCCCTCGAACAGCCGCTGGCCCCCGACCTCCACGGTGACGCCGAGGTCCCCGCCGGCGAAGGTGCCGCGGAAGCCCGAGAGGAGGAAGATCCCGTCCCGGAGGGACAGTTCCCCCCCGGCGTCGCGCAGCTCCCGCCCCGCGGCCCGGGCGTTCACGCCGGACAGGGTCCCGCGGATCCCGCGCCCGAGCTTCCCCAGGGAGCCGCCGAGGTCCAGGCGCCCCGAGAGGTCCCGCAGTCCCACGCCGGCGTCGAGGGCCCCGCGGGTGATGTCGACGCCGCCGGAGATCTCCGTCGGGTCCCCCTCGGCCTCGCCGCGGAGCAGGGTGAAGCGGTCGAGCCGGAAGGTCCCCTCGAGGCCGAGGCCGCCGGGGGCCCCCTCCTTCTGCGGGGAGAGGGAGACCGCGCCGCTCATCTCCACGCGCCGCCATCCCTCCGACAGGCGCACCTCCAGCCCCTCGAAGTGGATGAAGCGGCCCGGCACCGCCTCCTCGATGGCGGCCGCGGCGTCCGCGGGGACGAGGCCCACGAGGTCCCCGGGGAAGCGCAGGCGCCGCACCTCGACCGTGAGGGAGCCCTCGCCCCGGTCGAAGCGCAGCGCCCCCGCGGCGATCCGCAGCTCCCGGTCGCCCATCGTGCCCAGTAGGTTCTCGATGGCGACGGCCCCTCCCGCGTAGCGGACGGTGCCTCCGGCGAAGACGAGGTCCCGCAGGTCGAACGGGGAGGCGGGGCCGCGGAGGTTCTCGACGACGACCTCCGGCTCGAGGGCGGAGCCGGGGCCGGCCAGCCGCACCATCACGTCCCCGGCGAGCCCCTCCCCCGGCCGGACCGTGGTGAAGTACCCGCCGAGCCTCTCCGACAGCGCCGGACCGAGGATCGATCGCGCCGACTCGTCCAGGGGGAAGCCGGTGGTCCGCATCGTCAGGTCGAACAGGGTCCGGTCCGCGTCGAGCCCCTTCACCCCGCCGGCGAGGGTGACCTCCCGCCCGGCGTGCAGCCCCCGGACCGACTGCAGCCCGAGGTCCCCGCCCTTCACCGTCACGGTCCCCGTCAGGTCGGCGACGGGGAACGCCACCTCACCCCATCCCTCGAGATAGGCGCCCCGCAGCCGGGCGGTGAAGGAGAGGTCGGGCTTCGCCGAGGTCCCCGCGACGTCCACCACGAGGTCCACGGGGCCCGAGGGGCGGAGGTTGTCCCAGAGCCGTGCTTCCGCCTCCACCTTCCGGGCGCGGACGGCGTCCTCGAGGAGGCCGTCGAGGAGGATCGACCGGGCCCGCACCTGCAGGCGGAGTTCGGCCCTGTCCCCCTCCCCCTCGATCGTCCCGTCGGCGAAGACCTCCGCGCCCTCGGCGGCCGTCCCCTTCACGCCGGAGATCTCGGTGATGACCGCCTTCCTCCCGTCGAGGAGGCGCTCCCGGTAGGCCACGGTCCCGGAGAGCCCCTCGACGCGCAGCGGCAGCCCCTCCCACGTCATCCCGCCCCGGCCGTCGAACTCCCCGACGACCGTGGCGAGGGTCGGCGCTCCGGGGATGGCCTCCTGCACGACGTGCACCTGCAGTTCCGAGAGGCGCCCCTCGGGGCCGAACTTCCGGAAGAGGTTCGCGATGACGGGGGAGCAGTCCCGCACGCTGTCGTCGAGGGGGACGTCCCGCGCCCGGAGGGTGATGTCCACCTTCGACCGCCCCGGCCACTCGAGGACCGACCCCTCGGCGCTCACCTCGGTCTCCCCGTGCCGCCCGCGGACGCCCTGGAGGAGGATCGAGGTGCCCCCGTCGTCCACCGGGGCCTTGACCGAGACCTCCCCGACCACCCGGTCCACGGCCCAGTCGAAGCCGTGGCGGACCCCCTCCCTGTCCAGGACCCCCTTGTAGGAGAGCCCCGCGTCCACGAGCTGGGCGGTGATGTCCAGCTCGAGGGGGCCGCCCCCGGGGCCGCGCCGGAGGAAGCTCTTGAAGGAGCCCGCCCCGCGGTCGGCGGCGGTCCCGATGTCCACGGTGCCGTGGAACGCGTAGGTGTCCCACACCTTCCGGAGCGAGGGGGGGTAGGCGTCGTACAGGTCCCGGTCGAGGCGGAGCTTGCTGGCCCCGAACCGGATCTCGAACGCGGGCTCGGTCTCCTTGAGGTCGAGGTGGCCCTCGGCCTGGAGGGTCGTCCCGGAGTGGTGCAGGTGGAACCTCCGGATGTCCGCGCGGCGGGTCCCGCTGTTCCAGGTGACGTCCCCGGAGATCCCGTCGAGGGCGTAGGGATGGTCCCGCAGGTTCAACTCCACTCCCCGGGGCCTCGCCGTGACCTGGACGACGGTGGGGGCGCCGGGCGCCTCCGTCAGGAGGACCTCCAGGGCGCGGTCCGTCCCGTCCCCGAAGGTCCCGCCGAGGTGGCGGAGGGGGGCGAGCATCTCCCGGACCTCCCGCGACAGCCGCCGCTGCAGGGGTTCTCCGACCTCGAAGGAGTCCACCACCACCCGCAGGCCCGCCTTCCCCCACGGGATCTCCCCGGAGAGGTGCACGGGGCCCAGGGCGCCGCGCCCGTCCCCCGCGACGCCCGTCTCCTCGAGCTCCCCCGAGATCGCCGCGGGATCCCCGTCGCGCGACTCCTCGAGGGTCATGGTCCGGACGGCCAGGACGATCGCCTCGCCCTCGGCGAGGGCGGCGCGATCCACGAGGCGGACGACGCCGTCGGCGACCTGCACGCGGGGCCAGCCCCGGCGTCCCTTCCCGCCGCCGGGACGGAAGGCGCCGAGGAGGGGGATCTCCCCGTCCGCCCCGCGCTCGACGGTGATCTCCGGCCGCGAGACCCTCACCTCCGACGCCAGGCGGCCGCGGCCGAGGAGGGCGGCGAAGCTGATCTCCGCCTCGGCCCGGGCGATCTTCACCACGGCCTCGCGGGTGGAGGTGCGGACGATCCGGATCCCCTCGACCAGGGCGATCCCGTCGAGGAGGCGGAAGTCCACCGCGTCCACCTCGATCTCCCACCCGTCCGACAGGGCGCCGCTCGCCGCGGCGAGGAGCTCCCTCCGCAGGTACTCGGGGCGGGTCATGCGCCACCCGGCCGCGGCCAGGGACAGGACGACGGCGGCGACCCCGATCCAGATCGCGGTCCGGCGGCGGATCCTCACGCGGCCCCCGTGGGCACGCGGACGACCCTCTTGCCGAGGCGGCAGGTGATCTCGTAGGGGGTGGTGCGGAGGAGGCGGGCGAGGTCCTCGACGCGGATCTCCTCGTCCCCGTCCCGCCCGACGAGGGTGACGACGTCGCCCACCTCGATGCCCGGCACGTCGGTCACGTCGATGGTGGTGTAGTCCATGCTCACCGCCCCGACGACGGGCGCCCTCCGGCCCCGCACCAGAACCGAGGCCCGGTTGCCGAGGCCCCACGCGTACCCGTCGTTGTAGCCGATGGGGAGGGTGGCGATGCGCGACGCCCGCCCGGTCTCGTAGGTGCGGTGGTAGCCGACCGGGGACCCGGCGGCGAAGTCCTTGAGGAAGATGACCTGGGTGCGGAGCGCGAGGCAGGGGCGGAGGGCGACGCCCGAGCCGTCCATGTTGCCGGGGTCGATCCCCCAGAGGCCGCCGCCGATGCGCACCATGGAGAAGTGCTCGCGGAGGGGGCCCAGCACCGCCGCCGTGGAGGAGGCGTGGACGAGGGGGGGGAGGAGGCCCTCCTTCTCGAGTTCCGCCAGGACGGCGCGGAAGGTCCCGAACTGGGACGAGGTCTGGAAGGGGACGGGGGAGGAGGCGCTGGCGTAGTGGGTGGCCAGCCCCTCGTAGGAGAGGTGCGGGCTCGCGGCGATGGTGCGGGCCAGGGTAATGGCCATGGCGGGGGAGGCGCCGAGGCGCCCCATGCCGGTGTCCACCTTGAGGTGGACGGGGGCGCGCTTTCCGAGGGCGGCCGCGGCCTGGGACAACAACTCCAGCCTCCCCTGGCTGTGGATGGAGGCGGCCACTCCGTAGGCGACGACCTTCTCCACCTCGCCGGGAACGATGGCGCCGAGGATGAGCAGGGGGGCGGTGATGCCCGCCTCCCGCAGTTCGATGGCCTCGGTCGAATCCCCCACGCCGATCATGTCCACGCCGTCCCTGAGCAGACGCCGTGCCGCCGGCACCGCCCCGTGCCCGTAGGCGTCGGCCTTGAGCACGGCCATCACCCGTGTCCCCTCCCGGAGACGGGAACGGAGGACACCCACGTTGGCCGCGGCGGCGTCGAGGTCCACCTCCGCCCACGCGCGGGCTCCGTAGGGCACGGCGGGGTTTCGGTCAGCCACGGCGTACGGAACCCGACCCGGAACGCCGGACTTCGCGGCAATGGAGGTTCATGGTGGATCCATCGGAGAGGGGAAGCGTGGAGTGTACTGCGGGGCCGCTGGACGGCGGCGTCACCACGAGGCGCGGAGGTGGAGGAGTTCCCGCACCGTGGTCTCGCGGCGGCGGGTGGTCTCACCGTCGTCGTGGGGCCCGGTGAGGTGCTCCTCTTGGCGCCGAGGGTACTCGGCCAGGTCTTGCAGGGTCCGCGCCGGACGCCACGGTCGTGAGGAGCCGCTGGATGTGGGGGATGCAGCAGGCGTACTCGCTCTTCGCGGCCGGGGAGTCCGCCACGCCTTTCGGGTCCCAGAACCGCAGGAGCACCCACCGTATCCTGGGGTCGAGGTCCTTCTACTCGGCCCGCCACGAGTCCAGGGGCCTGCGCCAGCCGAGGAACCCGGGCTCCGCCGGCCGATGGCCGGCAGGGGACGGGGTCAGACCGGCCCACTCCTCGATGCGGGGGAGGACCTCGGCGAGGTGCTCGAGGATCTTCTCCCGGCACTCCTTCCGGCGCAGCTCCCGCTTCTCCGGGCCGATCATCTCGTCCAGCCCATTGCAGCAATCGCAGGAGAAGTACTCGAGGGGGCCCCACACCCTGGCAGGGAGTTCACGACAGTCCTCTCCCTGGTCCCTGCTGGCGCCGCTGATGAGGGCCGCTCCCCACATCGGCTCGACCGTGCCCGCGAGGACGGAGCGGGCGACCGAGGCAGCCACGATCCGCAACGCATCGGTCCTGGAGGGGAGTTCCATCCCCGAGGCGTGGAGCGCCCGGGAGATCAGTTCGCGGGCGCCGTCATGGTCGATCTTCGCGTCCCCCGCGATGACCCGGAACTCGTGCCGGTCGAACTCCGAGTCCATCGCTTCGTAGGCCAGGTCCCGCAGGTGGTCGAGGTCCATCAGCCCGGCCTGCCAGAAGGCGATCCGCTCGAGGAGTTCGGCGCGCGTCATGCCGGTCGGTGAAGTGGAACGGGCGTCACTTGATTCCCAACCTCCGCTTCACCGCGGCCAGGGGAGAGGCCTTCTGCTTCCGCCTCCGCTGGAGGAGCCGCCAGAACGAGTCGTCGGTCAGGAGGAGGACCTGCTCCCAGTCCATTCCCTCGACGCCGATCAGGACCGCGGCCGGGTGGCCCCGGCGGGTCACGACCACGCGCTCCTTCTGGCTCTCGTCCACCCGCTTGCGCAGGGTCTTCTGCAGGTCGCGGACGCTCACGGTCTTCAAAGGATCTCCTCCGTCGTCCGGTGGGGAGGCTTGCGCCTCACGGCCCGGACGTACACGCGCG
>CAZWGT010000051.1:3481-5258 GCA_964633345.1 uncultured Planctomycetota bacterium | reverse complement strand
CCGAGGCGGCCGAGCCACGACGCGCGCACCAGCGACTCCTCCGCGGATCCGGCGCGGACGCCGGGTGCCTTCGCCAGCGCCGCCACCTCCGCGCGGAACTCGCCGAGGACGAGGCAGCCCGCCGGAAGCGAGGCGGCCGCGGCGGCGACCTCGCGGCGGCAGGGGGCGACGAGGGTCTCCCGCCCCGCCCCGTAGAGAGCGAAGTAGACGTCCCCCTTGCGCGCGTCGCGGACGGCGGCGACGGCGGGGGCGCCGGCGGGGGCGCCCGCGGCGAGCGCGTCGTAGGAGGGCACCCCGACGACCGGGCACCCCACCGCGAAGGCCAGCGACCGCGCGGCCCCCACGCCGACCCGCATCCCCGTGAACGACCCGGGCCCCGTCCCCGCGACGACGAGGTCGAGGTCCCCGGCCGCCGCGCCCGCCGCCGCCAGCAACCGCTCCAGGGCCGGGTGGAGCGCCGCCCCGTGGGTCGTGCCGTCCCCGAGCGCCTCCTCCCCGAGGACGGAGTCCCCGCGGAGCAGCGCCACGGAGCCGAGGGGGCCCGTCGTCTCGAGCGCGGCCACGAGGAGGGGGGTGTTCACGAGAGGTCCATCCGGTCCACTTCCGACCATGGCACCACGGACACTCCGTCCCGATCGTACTTCTGGTCCCCCCCGTGGACGAGGGCCAGGTCCGCCTCGGCGAGGGAGCGGAAGGAGAGGAGCGCGGCGAAGGCGTCGGACGCGACGGTCCTCCCCGACTTCATCTCCACCCCGAGCAGGCGTCGGCCGGTGTCGAGGACCAGGTCCACTTCCACGCCCTTGTGGTCGCGGTAGAAGTGGAGATCGGGCGGGAGACCGCGGTGCACGCGGTGCTTGAGGATCTCGGACACCACCCACGACTCGAAGACCGCACCCCGGAGGGGATGCTGCGCCAGTTCCGCTGGGCTCCGGATCCCCAGCAGGTAGCAGAGCAGCCCCGAGTCCACGAAGTGGAGTTTCGGGTTCTTCGTCAGGCGCTTCTTCAGGTTCCGGTGGACGGGCCGGAGGCGGTGGATGATGAAGCCGGCCTCCAGCACGCCGAGCCAGGAGCGGGCCGTGTTGTGGGAGATGCCGGCGTCCGCGCCGAGGGCGGAGAGATTGAGCACCTGCCCCGATCGGCCCGCGGCGAGCCGGAGGAAGTCCTGGAAGGCGCCGAGGTCGGCCACGTTGAGGACCTGCCGGACGTCCCGCTCCAGGTAGGTCGCCGCGTAGGAGGACAGCCAATCGCCGGGATCGACCCCCCGATCGTGGATGGCGGGGTATCCCCCCGTGAAGATCGTCGCCCACGGATCCCCGACGGCGGGCTTCCCCGCGCGGAGCTCCTCCCGCGAGAACGGCAGCAGGTTGAGGAGCGCCGTCCGGCCCGCCAGGGACTGGGAAACGCTCCCGAGGAGCCCGAAGTTCTGGGATCCCGAGAGGACGAACCTGCAGCGGCCCTTCCGTCCGTCCACGTGGACGAGCAGGTAGGAGAGGAGGGCGGGGACGCGCTGGACCTCGTCCAGGATGGCGCCGGCCGGGAATCGGGCGAGGAAGCCCCGGGGATCGGCGGCGGCGTGCTCGCGCACGTCGGGGGCCTCGAGGTTCTCGTAGGGCAGCCTCGGGAAGGCGGCGCGGCAGAGCGTGGTCTTGCCCGACTGCCGAGGCCCCGTCACGGTGACGACGGGGAACTTGCCGGCCAGCCGGAGGAGGGTCTTCCTCAGCGTCCGGGGGAGGGCGCGGGCCATGGGGGAGATGGTACAGTTTGTAAGTCGAACTTA
>CAZWGT010000051.1:0-3471 GCA_964633345.1 uncultured Planctomycetota bacterium | reverse complement strand
TACAAACTGTACCCATCCCCGAGGGCCCCCTCCGCGGCCCGGGCGATCCGCGCGCAGTCCCGGTCCGCGGCGGCCTGGGTGGCCGCCTCGACGAGGATGCGGAGCTTCGGCTCGGTGCCCGAGTAGCGCACCACCACGCGGCCCGCCGCGGCGGCGACGGCGGCCTTCAGCGCAGGCACCCGCGCGATGGCCGGCTTCCGCTTCACCCGGACGGCGGCCTCGGCGTGCGGCATCCGCTCGAAGCCGCGGAGGAGTTCCGACAGCGGCCGCCCCGAGTTCGCCAACTCGCGGAGCACGAAGAGCGCCGTCACGATCCCGTCCGAGGTGAGGAGCCCCCCCTCGCGCGGCAGCAGCACGTGCCCGCTCGGTTCGGCGCCGAGCGCGAGGTTCCGCTCCCGCATCTCCGCGGCGACGAAGCGGTCGCCCACGGGGACGCGGCGCAGGCGCACGCCGTGGGCCGCGAGGTGCGCGTCGAGGCCCCCGTTGGCCATCACCGTGCCGACCACCGCGTTCCCCGGCAGCCGCCCCCTCTCCCGCAGGCGCGGGGCCACCGCCGCGAGGAAGTCGTCCCCGTCGCGGGGGACCCCCTTCTCGTCCACCAGCGTGATCCGGTCGGCGTCCCCGTCGAGGGCCACGCCGAGCACCGCCCGGTGTTTCCGCACGGCCCTCCCCGCGGACTCCGGGTGGAGGGCTCCGCACCCGTCGTTGATCCGCGCGCCGTCGCCGGAACAGCGGATCGCGTGCACCTCGGCGCCGAGGAGCCGGAGGATCTCCGGGGCGAGGGCGGAGGCGGCCCCCTCCCCGGCGTCCACCACGACGCGCATCCCCTTCAGCGAGAGCCCCCGGAACTCCGCCAGGATCGCCCGCCGGTACTCCCCCGCCGCCTCCGGCCGGAGCCGGCCCGCGGCGGGGGGGGAGCGGCGGGAGGCCGCCCTCTCGACCAGGCGCTCGAACTCCTCCCTCACCTTCTCCCCGTCGCCGCCGAGGAGCTTCAGCCCGTTGTCCGCCGCCGGGTTGTGGGAGGCGGAGACCGCCACGCCGAGGTCGAAGCGCCGGAGGCGCACGAGAAGCGCCACCGCCGGGGTGGGGAGGATCCCCCCGTCCTCGACGGAGACGCCGCCCGCCTGCAGTCCCGCCGCGAAGGCCCCCGCGACCATCGGGCCCGACACCCGGGTGTCCCGGCCGAGGAGGGCGCGGGCCCCGGGCCGCAGCGCCGCGGCCGTCGCCCGGCCGAGGGCGAGGAGGGCCTCCGGCGACAGCGGACCCTCCCCTGCGGGGCCGCGGATTCCGTCCGTCCCGAACAGGCGCGGCGGCCTCCGCCTCATGCCGTCCCCTGGGCGGCGAGCCACGCCCGGAGCGCGGCGGGGGACTCCAGCGGGATCATCTTCCCGTCCCGGGCGACGGCGATGTGGCCGGTCTCCTCGGAGACGACGAGCACCAGGGCGTCGGTCTGCTCCGAGAGCCCCAGCGCCGCGCGGTGGCGCAGGCCCGCGGTCTCGGGCACCTCGCCCTCGCCGATGGGCAGCACGCAGGCCGCCGCCGCCAGGCGCTTCCCCCGGATCACGAGCGCCCCGTCGTGGAGCGGCGTCTCGGGGGCGAAGACGTTGACGATGGTCTCCATCCGCACCTCGGCGTCGAGGGGGACTCCGGTGGTGATGAGCTCGCCGAGGCCGACGCCGCGCTCGAAGGCGATGAGCACCCCCCAGCGGTCCCGGGCGCAGCGCTCCGCGGCCCGGACGACCTCGTCCGCGACGGAGGGGTCGGGGGAGGGGAAGGGGCGCGCCAGGGGCCCCTTCACGCGGAGGAGCGCGCGGCGGATCTCCGGCTGGAAGAGGACGACGAGGCACACCGTCACCGCCGGCAGGAGGATGTCCACGACCTTCACGAGGTGCTCCGATTCGAGGAGCATCCCCGAGAGGATCGTCGCCGCGCAGACGACGATGAGGGCGATGGAGAGCCCGCGGACGATCCCGCCGAACACGGTCCCGGCGAGGATGCGGGCCAGGAGGAAGAGGACGATCCCCAGGAACGCCATCATCACGACGGCGGGGGTGATGTAGGGAGGCACGCGGCGGTCCTAGATCCGCCGGACGCCGTCCACGACGCCGAGGACCTTCACCGCCTGCGCCACGTCGTGGACGCGGAGCACCTGGGCGCCGGCGTAGGCGCACACCGCCAGCGCCGCCGCCGTCGCCCGGCCGAAGCGGGTCTCGTCGTCCTTGGCCCCGAGCTTCTTGAGGAAGGACTTCCGGGACGGGCCGACGACCAGGGGGCGCCCGAGGGTGCGCAGCTCGGCGAGGCTGCGCAGGATCTCGATGCTCTGCTCCGGCGTCTTGGCGAACCCCAGGCCCGGGTCGATGAGGATGTTGGCCGCCTCGATCCCCGCCTCGCGGGCCAGGCGCACCCGGTCGCGCAGCTCGGCGATCACCTCGGCCATCAGGTCGTGGTAGTTGCACTCCTGCTGCATCGTCTGGGGGGTGCCCCGCGAGTGCATGAGGACGACGGGCACGGCGCTGCGCGCGACGACCCCGCCCATGGCGGGGTCGTGGCGCAGCCCGCTCACGTCGTTGATCATCGAGGCGCCGGCCGCCAGGCAGCGCTCGGCGGTGGAGGCGTTGCGGGTGTCCACGCAGATCGGGATCGGGTAGTCCTTCTTGAAGAGCGCCTCCACGACGGGCAGGACGCGCTTCAGCTCCTCCTCGGGAGGAACGGGCGCGGACTCCGGCCGCGTGGACTCGCCGCCGATGTCGAGGATCGAGGCCCCCTCCTCGGCGATCTCCATCGCCCGCCGCACCGCGTCGTCCTTCTTCGCGTGGGCCCCGCCGTCGGAGAAGGAATCGGGGGTGCAGTTGAGGATCCCCATCACGAGGGTCTGGCGGCCGAGGGTGAGGTCGCCGGAGGGGGCCTGGATCTGGAACACGTGCTCTCGGTAGTCGAAGATCGCCCGCTTCATCTCGCTGCCGAGGCGGAGCATGTTGGCGCCCAGGTCCTTCACCTCGTCGATGAGGGAGAGGTACTGCGCGAACGTGCCCATGACGATGACGTCGTGGTCCTCGGAGTGGGCCGGGTCGCGGGGCCGCGCGAGGACGGCCTCCATCCCCTTGCGCCGGGTGATCTCCTGGACGGTGAGCCGGTCGGGCGGGGGGAGGAAGGAGATGCACAGAACGAAGGTGTTCGCCCGGTCCACGACGTGGGCGATGTTCGTGTCCCCGCCCCGCACCGCGCGTCCCAGCTCGCGGAGGAGCAGCGGGAAGTTGTACTGGTCGACGACCCGGATGATGGCCATGGGCAACCCCCCCGGCGCTGCGGCGCCGCGTGGGGGAGAGTGTATCCGGCGGACCCCGCGGATCCTCCATGGTAGGGGCGACTCTTCGGGGGCGGCGGTTCCTGGGAGATCGTCGGGGATGCGTTCCGCGGCGCCAGGGGGGGGGGCGGGGGCCCGGGGGGCGGTGGTGGAGGAAGGGTGCGTGG
>CAZWGT010000050.1:0-15534 GCA_964633345.1 uncultured Planctomycetota bacterium | reverse complement strand
TGTGGGGGGCCGTCTGGAGGGTCTGCGGATCGGCGGCCGCCTCCTCCACGATCCGGTGGAGGGCGTCGGAGAAGGCGTCCAGCGTCCCCTTCGACTCCGTCTCCGTCGGCTCGATCATGAGGCACTCCGGCACGATGAGGGGGAAGTACACGGTCGGCGGGTGGAATCCGTAGTCGAGCAGGCGCTTGGCGACGTCCAGCGTCTTCACGCCGGTCCTCTCCTTCAGCTCCGTGCCCGAGGCGACGAACTCGTGCATGCAGGTCCGGTCGAAGGGCATCTTCAGCACGTCGCGGAGCTTCACGCGGAGGTAGTTCGCGTTGAGCACCGCCCCCTCGGCCACCCGGCGGCAGCCCGCCGCGCCGAGGGTCCGGATGTAGGCGTAGGAGCGCAGCGTCGCCCCCGTCGATCCGTAGAAGGTGCGCATCTTCCCGATGGTCTTCGGGCGGGCGTAGTCGAGGCGGATCTTCGAGCCGTCCTTCACGATCCAGGGGACCGGGGCGTAGGGGGCCAGCTTCTCCACGAAGCCGACGGGGCCCGACCCGGGCCCGCCGCCGCCGTGGGGGATGGTGAAGGTCTTGTGGAGGTTGATGTGCATGCAGTCGGCGCCGAAGTCCGCGGGCCGCGCGCGGCCGACGATGGCGTTGAAGTTGGCGCCGTCCATGAAGAGGAAGGCGTCCGCCGCGTGGAGCGCGTCGGAGAGCTCCCGGAACTGCCGCTCGAAGAGCCCCACGGTGTTGGGGTTCGTCACCATGGCGCCGGCGGTCCTCGGCCCGATGAGGCGCTTCATCGCCTCGAGATCGAGGAGGCCGTCCGGGCGCGAGGGCACGTTCACCGGCTTCATCCCCGTCATCGTCACCGTGGCGGGATTCGTCCCGTGGGCGGAGTCGGGGATGAGGATCTCGTCCCGCTCCGGGTGGTGCTCGCGGTGGTAGGCGCGGATCATCATGAGGCAGGCCAGCTCCCCGTGGGACCCGGCCGAGGGCTGCAGCGACACGTGGGGGAAGCCGGAGAGCTCCTCGAGGAAGCGGCCCATGTCGAAGAGCATCCTGAGGACCGGCTGGACCCCCTCCTCGGGCTGGTAGGGGTGGATCCGGAACATCCCCGGCGACATGACGAAGTCCTCGTGGCGCTTGGGGTTGTACTTCATGGTGCAGGAGCCGAGGGGGTAGAAGCCCGTCTCGACGCAGACGTTCTTCCTCGAGTTCACGACGAAGTGGCGGGCGAGCTCGCCCTCGGTCACCTCGGGCAGCCGCGGCGGCGCCTTGCGGCGCAGGCGCTCCGGGATGGCGTCCGCGGGGAGGGGGACCTCGGGGGCGGGGATCGAGGCGGAGCGCATGCCGGGCTTGGAGGTCTCGAAGAGCAGCGGGTCGTTCACGTGGGGGATGGGGTTCATGGTCGGTTCCCTACTTCGCGTTCCCGAGGGCCTTGACGAGGGCGTCGATCTGCTTCTTCGTCTTGACTTCCGTGACGGCGATCAGCAGCCGGTCCGGCATGTCGGGGAACCAGCGGGAGAGCGCCACGCCGGGCAGGACCTTCTTCCGGCGGAGCCGCGCGATCACCTCCGTCGCCGGCCCGGGCCCGTCCACGGCGAACTCCTGGAAGAAGGGCCGCCCCGGGTGGGCGAGCCTCCAGCCCGGGAGCGCCGCGATTCGCTCCGCGGCGTAATGGGCGTTGGCGATGCAGCCCTCGGCCACCTCGCGGAGCCCCGCGGGCCCGAGGGCGGAGAGGTAGACGAGGCCGCGCAGCGCCAGGAGCCCCTGGTTCGTGCAGATGTTCGAGGTGGCGCGGTCGCGGCGGATGTGCTGCTCGCGGGTGCCGAGGGTGAGGACGAAGCCCCGCTTCCCCTCGACGTCCACCGTCTCGCCGGCGATGCGGCCCGGCATCTGGCGGATGTAGTCCATCTTCGCGGCGAAGAACCCGAAGTAGGGGCCGCCGTAGGCCAGGCCCGAGGCGAGCTGCTGGCCCTCGCCGCAGACGATGTCGGCCCCCCAGGCGCCGGGGGGCTCGAGGACCGCCAGCGCGATCGGGTCGGCGCAGACCAGGGTGAGGGCGCCGGCCTTCTTCGCCGCGGCGGAGAGCGCCGGGCCGTCCTCGACGATCCCGAAGAAGTTCGGGGTCTGGAAGAGGACGCCGATGGTCGAGGCGTCGGCCATGCGGGAGAGGGCCTCGAGGTCCGTGGCCCCGTCCTTCACCGGGACCTCGACGATCTCGATGCCGGTGAGCGCGCGGAGGTAGGTCTCGGTGATCTGGCGGTACTCGGGGTGGAGGGCCCGGCTGACGAGGACCCGCTTCCTTCCCTTCCCGTTCACCCGGATGGCCATGAGGGCCGCCTCGGCGCAGGCCGTCCCGCCCTCGTACATGGAGGCGTTGGAGACGTCCATGCCCGTCAGCTCGCAGATGGCGGTCTGGTACTCGAACATGAAGGTGAGGTTGCCCTGGCTCGCCTCGGGCTGGTACGGGGTGTAGGACGTCACCGTCTCGACGCGGTGGGCGAGGTGCTGGACGACGGCGGGGATGAAGTGCTCGTAGACGCCGGCGCCGAGGAAGGCGTTCATGCGGTCGAAGGTCTCGGTCTTCGCCTCCGCCGCGGCCGCCTCGCGCTGGAGCTCGAGCTCCGTGGCGGGGCGGGGGAGCTTCGGCGCCCTCTTCATGCGCATGGACTTCGGGATGTCCTCGAAGAGCTCGTCGACGCTCTTCACGCCGACGGCGGCGAGCATCGCGCGGAGGTCGTCCGCGGAGTGCGGGATGTAGGGCATGGGGGTCCTTGGGGTGTGGCGGCCGGGATTCGAAAGGCGGGCCGGGCTTCGCCCGGCCCCTACCGAGACCGCCGGGGGGTGCCGGCTAGTGTTTTTCCGACTGGCAGTGCTTCTCGTAGGCGGCGGCGTCCATGAGCTTCTGGAACTCGGCGTCGTTGGCGACCTTGCCCCGGGCGATCCAGCCCTTGCCGTAGGGATCCTGGACGAGCCACTCGAGGTTGTTGGTCAGCTCCTCGTTGATCTCGGTGATGTCCGCGCCGACGGCGCCGTAGATGTTGGCGACCGCCTTCACCGACTCGACCTCGGCGTAGGGGTGGCCGATCTCCAGGAGCTCGCCGACCTCGGGGAGCTCGACGTAGACGAGGTCGCCGAGGGCCTTCACGGCGAAGTCGGTGATCCCCGTGGTGATCGTGTTGGTGGCCTTGTCGTAGCCGACCCACTCGTGGGTCTTGGTGTAGCGAAGATGGTTGGGAGCAGCCATGGCCTTCGTCCTCCGTATCTCGTGGGGCGCCGGTGTCCGGGTTCCCGGGCCCCGCGCGGGGCCCCGGGTCGCTGCCGCGTCCTCTAGGTGCGCTTGCGCTTGTAGAAGGGGATGGGGACGACCGTCGCCGGGGAGGGCTTGCCCCGGATGTCCACCTCGCAGCGCCCGTCCGCCGGGGCGAAGGAGGCGTCCACGAAGGCCATGGCGATGTTGAACCCGAGGGTCGGGGAGGGAGTCCCCGAGGTCACCTTGCCGACGGCCTTCCCGCCGAGCAGCACCGGGTAGCCCGGCCGCGCGACGCGCTGGTCGAGGCGGAGGCCGACGAGCTTCCGCTTCAGGCCCGCCTTCACCGCGGCCTTGAACGGGACGGAGCCGGTGAAGGCCTCCTTCGTCAGGTCCACGCCGAAGCCGAGGCCCGCCTCCAGGGCGTGGGTGTCGTCGTCGAGCTCGTGGCCGTAGAGGGGCATGCCCGCCTCGGTGCGGAGGATGTCGCGGGCGGCCAGGCCGATGGGGCGGAGGTCCCGGGCCCGGCCCTTCTCCAGAAGGCCGTCCCACATCATGCGGGAGTGCTTCTTGTCGAAGAACAGCTCGAAGCCGTCCTCGCCGGTGTACCCCGTGCGGGAGATGAGGCAGGGGACCCCGAGGACCTTGCCGCGGGTGAAGCGGTAGTAGCCGAGGCCCCTGAGGTCCGCGTCGGAGAGCGGGGCGACGATGGCCTCGGACGCCGGGCCCTGGACGGCGATCATGCACTGCTCGTCGGAGAGGTTCTTCACCTCGCACTCGAAGGCGCCGCAGCGCTCGAGGAAGTGGCGGAAGTCCCGGTCGCGGTTCCCCGCGTTGATGATGACGTGGACGCGATCGGAGTCCTTGTACACGAGGACGTCGTCGATGGCCCCGCCCCGGTCGTTGGTGAGGATCCCGTACTTGCAGACCCCGACCTTGAGCTTCGGCACGTTGCAGGTGACGAGGGCGTCCACGGCCTTGACGGCCTCGGGCCCCGCGACCTCCAGGCGGCCCATGTGGCAGAGGTCGAAGATGCCGGCCTTCGAGCGGCAGTGCTTCGTCTCCTCGACGCCGCCGGTGTACTGGACCGGCATGTTCCAGCCGGAGAAGTCCACCATGGTGGCGTTCGCGGCGACGTGGGCCTCGTAGAGCGGCGTGCGGCGCATGGGGTGCCTCCCTGGGTCGGACCGGATCGGAACGGGGAAGCGCCGATTCTAGGTGGACCGCCGAGCCCGGGACAACGAATCGGGGGATGTGGCGCCCGGGGCGTCACGGAATCGAGGCCGCCTTTCCTTGGAATCCGGGGCCGTCGCCTCTTGCGCCCCGGCCGGGGGAGGCGACAATGGGGGGTGATCCGGTCACAGGAGGCAGCACCATGAAGATCGTCCTCGCCGCCCTGGCCGCACTCTGCGTGGTCGCCTCGCCCCGCCCGGCCGAAGCCGGCTGATGCGGCGGCGGCGGAGGCGGCGGCGCCGCCTCCTCGTCCCCCGCGGCCCCCTCGTCGGGCGGCGGCGGGGGCCGGCGCACGGTCACCGAGGACGGGGCCTCCGCGGACCCCCTCCTGTCGGTGCGCTGGTACCCGGAGCTCCTGCGAGTGCGCACGGCCACGGGGGAGGCGGAGGCGGAGCCCGCCCCGGCCCCCGAGGCGAAGGCGGAGGCGAAGCCCGCAGAGGTCCTGCCGACCCTCCGCGGCCTCGAACTCCCCCGCGGGAACGAGAAGCCGGTCCTCGTCTACTTCCACTGGCCCCACGAGGACGGCGCCCGCGGGAAGCAGGTCGTGAAGTTCTGCAACGGGCCGCTGGACGACGAGGTCTTCGTCCGGGTCACCTCGCTGTTCCACTGCGTCGAGGTGAACACGCGTGACTCCGACGTGAAGCTCGTGGAGGAGGCGAAGGTCCGCACGACGCCGTCCATCTTCGTCTGCCGGCCGGACGGGGCGATCCTCTGGCGCACCGAGGACACGGCCCTCTCGGGCAGGGCCCTGGCGGAGACCCTCAAGAAGGTCCTCCGCGAGAAGTTCCCGAAGGTCTGGGAATCGGTCGAGAAGGAGGTCGCGGAGCAGAAGAAGAACCTCTCCGAGGCGCGCCGCCTGTTCGCGGCGGGCAAGGACGAGGACGCGATGACCTTCGTCAACCTCGTCGTCGGCTCCGAGGTCCGCTTCACCGACGCCTGGGCCGAGGGCGTCAAGACCCTCCGCGAGCAGGAGAAGAAGGCCGCCGAGAAGGCGAAGCGGTAGGGGCGACCCTCCGGGTCGCCCGGCCGTCCGGGGGACCCCCATGGCCTGGGACTGGCTCGACGACGTCGCGTGGGCATCCCTCGACCTTCTCGTCCCGTCTCCTCCGGACGATTCCCCCGCCGACCCCCCGCGGGTCGGTACATGGACCCTCGGTGGGGCGCTGGTCCTCATGTCGCTCGGGGCCCTGGCCGCCCTCCTCCTGTTCCCCCCGATCCCCCCGGCCGGGATCTTCGACCTCTCCCCCGACGCCATGACGAAGGCGCGCACGGTGGGGCTCGCCGCCTGCATGGCCGGGGGGCTGGTCCTCGGCGCGGTCCTCGGGAGGGCGCTGGCGAAGCGGAACGGGGCCGGCCGCCGCTAGCCGCCCGCCGCTAGCCGCCTGCCAGGGCCCCGACGAGCTCGAGGACGTCCCCGTCCTTCACGGGCTCCTTCTCGGCGCCGCGGAGCAGCATGCTCCCGTTGACGGCGACGTTCCACATCCCGTCCTTGAGCGCGGCGGCGAGCCCGGGGACCTTCTCCGCGGCCCGGTCGAGGACGTCGCCGACCGTCCTCGCCCCGCCCGACACCACCACGCCCTCGTCGTCGAGGCCGTCGCCGATGGGGCGGGGCACCTTCAGCGTGACGGCGAACCCGGAGAGCATGCGCTCGAGCCGGGCGCGGCGCTCGAGGACCGGGGCCCCCTGGTCGTTGAGCTGGCTGTGCCGGTAGAACCGGGTGAGCAGCTCCTCGAACTCCCGCTTCTCGATCTTCTCGCCCTCGTACCGGCCGACCCGGATCGGCTCCTCGAACCACCGGGCGGGGAGGGTGTCGTCCCGGCGCCGGGCGCCGAAGGCGTGGTTGAGGAGGCGCTCGACCCCGTTGATGTTGAGGCCCACGACGTCGAGATCCTCCGCGGACAGGCGCAGCCCCGTGACGTTCTCGAGCTGCTGGGAGAACTGCTCGTAGCCCGGGAGCGACGGGGAGTTGAACAGCTTCGTCGTGAAGCGGCACATGCCCACCGAGTCGCCCACGGCGTAGGTGTTCTCGCACCGCCGGACGGCGATCTCCTTGCCGACGTAGGAGTTCGGCTCGACGGAGACGTCGCCCCCGTAGAGGTCCTTCTTGAACCCCGGGTCGGAGTTGAGCTTGGCGTTGATCTCCAGGGTCACCCGGTTGCGGAGGTGGTCCATCCCGCGGGTGGCGACCGCGAGCCCCAGCGCGAACGCCTTCAGGATCCGCGCGTCGTGGGGGTCGCTCTGGAAGAGGTGCTTCACCGTCATCCGGTACCGGGCCGCCTCGGGCGGGTAGAAGCCCCGCTCGATGGCCCGCGAGGACGCGGCGATCGCCGCGCCGAGACCCTCGCCCGTGGGGATCTGGAACAGGAGCTTCTCGACCGCGGCGGCGTCGCCCCACCGGAGGGGGAACCCGTGCTGCCGCTCGGGGTCGATGAGGCCGCGCTGGACGAGCTCCATCGCCCACGCGATGGCGGACCCGGTGCTCGCCGTGTCGAGGCCGAGGTCGTTGCAGATGTTGTTCAGGCGCAGGACGTCCTCGACGCGGTCGATCCCGATGCCCGGGCCGAACTTCCCGAGCGTCACGTACTCCGGGCCGTCCCCCGCGGCGTAGCGGTCGTGGGTGCATCCCGGCGCCGAGGAGAGGTCGTTGAGCGGCCGGCAGTTGACGGGGCAGCGGAAACAGCCCGTCATGCCGGGCCGGTACGGGTCGATGTGCTCCGCGTCGAGCCGGTCCGTCCAGGTCGTCTCCTGGTTGTTCTTCGTCCCCATGGCGCCGAGGAGGCGCGAGGGCTTGTAGAGGAACGGCGTGCCGACGGTCTTCAGCGCGTTCTTCACGACGCTCGTGGCGAGGAGCTTGGCCGCGATCTCGCGGTTGTAGGGCTTGAACGCGTGGGCCGCGTCCACGGCGGCGTTGAAGCCCTGGACGAGGATCGCCTTCAGCTTCAGGGAGCCCATCTTCGCGCCGGTGCCGCCGCGGGCGTAGATGGCCTTCGGCCCCCCCATGATCCCCGCGCAGAGGGCCCCGGTCTCGCCCGCCCGGGTGACGTTCACCATCGCCAGCTCCCGGTTCCAGGCCCCCCGGAAGTCCCGCGCGATCGTCTCGCGGAGGTCGATGTTGTCGAGCCCGGCGTAGGCGGAGGCGTCGAGGAAGCGGACCTCCCCGTCCTTCAGGTGCAGGAGGGTCCACCCGGCGGCCCGGCCGTGCACCACGATCCGGTCGTACCCGGAGAGCTTCAGGAAGGAGGGGAAGTAGTCGCCGGCGTTCGAGTCGAGGATCACGCCCGTCTCGGGGGAGCGGGACGTCACGTTGCCGCGGGCGGCGCTCGGGACGAGCCCCGTCAGGACGCCCGATCCGAAGATCAGCGGCACGCCGGGATCGAGGGGGTCGAGGGCCGGGTCCAGCAGGTTCCACAGGTAGAACATGTTCCCGCCGCGGCCCTCGAGGAGCGAGGTCACGACGTCGCGGGGGGTGTAGGCGTGCCGCACGTCCCGCCGCTCGAGGTCGACGAAGATCGTCTTCCCCTGGGTGGGGTACTGGGGCTCCCGGGGGAGGCGGGCGACGAGGGCGTCGACGCGGTCGCGGGTGGTCGGCGGCATGCGGCGATCATACGGCACACGGCCCGATTTCCCGGCACCGGGCCGACCCCCGCGGGAACCGGACGCGGGCCCGTCGTGTACAGTCCGGTGAGGAGGTCTCCATGAGCCGGGCCTGGTCCGCGGTCTCCGTCCTCGTCTCCGTCGCCTCCCTCGGGGTGGCGCTCTGGGCCCTCGGCGAGGCGCGGCAGGCACGATCCCCATCCGGCGGAGCGGGCGGAGACGCACTCACGTCCCGCGTGGAGCGGCTCGAGGCGCGGTTCGCGACCGCCCGCACGACGCCACCCGCCCCGCTCGGCGAGGCCGTCGTCGGCCCCGCCACCGCGTCGATGCCGGGGATGCCAGGAAGCGGGGCCGACCCCGCCCGCGCCGCCCTCGACGGGCCTCCGCCCGAGGAGGGTCTCCGCGCCCTCGTGCGGCAGACGGTGAAGGAGGAGATGGACGCGAGGGCCGGGGAGTCCGTGGAAGCGAAGGCGGAGAACCCCGGCGAGGGCCGCAAGCCCCCGCTCTCCCAGGTGGCCGCCGAACTCGACCTCGACGACTCCCAGCGCGAGGCGGTCCACCAGGCGGTGCTGCGCGGGCAGGAGGAGACCATCGCGCTCCTGCGCACCCCGACGCCCGGCGGCCGCGTCCCCCTCGACGACCTCCTGAAGGCCTTCCTCGACAGGCCGGAGAACGTCAAGGAGAGCGTGGTCGAGGTCTTCGGCATGCTGGCCACGGAGAAGGTCCCGGGGTCGGAGGAGACCTACGCCCAGCGCCTCGAGGGCGTGAAGAGGTCCACGTCCGAGGCCTTCCGCCGCACCTTCACCCCGGAGCAGTTCAAGGCCTACGAGAGGACCGGCCAGGACCCGCTGGAGATCCAGGTCCCCGACAGCCCGTGGATCCAGGTGCTCCAGGACGCCTGGAAGAAGACGCGGTAGGCGTTCCGCCTACCCGGCTGGCTCGACCAGGTCCTTCCCCTCGTTCGCCGGGCTGTTCACGCGCGTGGACACCGGCCGCACCGCCAGCAGGTCGTCGGGTGCCGGCACGAGAAGCGGCAGCAAGGAGGCCGGGTCCACCGGCTTCGGATCGAGCCACCGGTCCCACGCCGCCGCCGGGAGGATGACCGGCATGCGGTGGTGGAACGGGGCCATCGTCCCGTTGGCCGCCGTCGTCACGATGGTGCAGGTCTCGACGATCTCCCCCGACGCCCGGTCCGTCCACCGCTCCCACAGCCCCGCGAAGGCGAGCACGCCGCCCTCCCGGGGGTGGATCCAGACCGGCCGCTTCGCCGCCCCCTCCTTCACCCACTCGTAGAAGCCGTCGGCCACGACGAGGCAGCGGCGCTTCTTCAGCGCGTCGCGGAACGAGGGCTTCTCCGCCAGCGTCTCGGCGCGGGCGTTGATCATCCGGTTCCCGATCGAGGGGTCCTTCGCCCACGAGGGGACGAGACCCCAGCGCATCGTCCGGATCGTGCGCGGCCCCTCGTTGGGGATCACCACCACCGCCACCGGCTGGGTCGGGGCGACGTTCCAGCGCGGGGCGAGGTCCGGCACCTCCCCGGGGACCTCGAAGAGCCCCTTCAGGACGTCCGTGCCCGTGGCGAGCGAGTAGCGGCCGCACATGGGGAGTACGATACCGGGATGCAGACCCGGGCCGCCGCGCTGATCCTGGCGATCCTCCTCGCCCCCGCGCCGGAGGGCTGGCACGCCGATCTCGAGGCGGGCCTCAGGGCCGCGAAGGCCAGCGGCAAGCCGGTCCTCGTCGTCACGGCGTGGGCCGACGACCAGTGAGCCTCCTGCAAGACCTGGCGTGACCGGGTCCAGAAGGACGAGGCGGTGCGGTCCGCCGCGGCGCGCTTCGAGCGGGTCGAGTGGCTCTACGGGACCCTGAGCGGGAAGGTCATCCCGTGGACGAAGGCGCGCGGGGGGACGGGCGACGACCCCTCGGTGCAGGCCTTCGTCGTGGACCACGAGGGGAAGCTCGTCGAGCGGGCCTCCGACGCCGTGGCCCACCAGGCGCGGGAGTTCGCCGCGTTCCTCCTCCGCCAGGCCGACGCCTGGGACCGCACCCACGCGCGCACGCGGGTCCCGTTCCTCCCCCCGGAGATCACCGCGGAGGGGGAGGGCGAGGCGCGCAGGGTCGCCTGCCGCGCGCTCGTGGACGCGGCGGCGGAGAAGGTCCCCGCGGCGGTCTACGTGTGGCGGAAGGAGACGCCCGGGGACGACGCGAAGGCGAAGGCGGAGGCGTCCGCCTCGCGGAGGTTCGCGAAGGAGAGCCTCGGGAGCGCCGAGGCGGAGAAGGCGGCCGCGGGCTGGGTGCTCGTCGCCCTCGATCGCTCCGACCCCGACCAGGCCCGGCTGGCGAAGTCCCTCGGGGTCGAGGCGGCCCCGGCGGTGGTGCTCCTCGTCCCCGGGGAGGCGAAGCCGATCCTCCTCGAGAAGGGGATCAGCGGCGGGGGGCTGGCCCTCCACTTCCGCAGGCACGCCCCGGTGAAGGGGAAGTGACCCGGCCCCACGCGCTCGTGATCGGCGGCACCGGGATGCTCCGCGGGGTGGTGATCGCCCTGGCCCGCGAGGGGCCGGTCTCCGTCGTGGCCCGCACCCGGCACGACATCGAGGTCCTCGCCCGGGACGCGGAGACGGTCGTCCCCGTCTCCGTGGACTACCGCAGGACCCGGGACCTCGAGGCGGCGCTGGCCGCGGCGGCCGCCGCCCGCGGGCCGTTCTCGACGGCGGTGGCGTGGATCCACGCCGACGCCCCGGACGCCGCGCTGGCGGCGGCGCGCACGGTGCGGGGCCCGTTCTTCCACGTGCTGTCCAGCGCCGCGGCCGATCCCTCCCGGCCCGAACCGGGGAGGCGGGCCCGGTTCGAGGCGGTCCCCGGGATCACCTACCACGAGGTGATCCTCGGCTTCGTCCGCGAGGGGGGCCGTTCGCGGTGGCTCCACAACTCCGAGATCGCCCGCGGCGTCCTCGACGCGGTCGCGGCGGCGGCGCCGCGGGCGGTCGTGGGGACCGTCGAGCCGTGGTCGGAGCGGCCGTAGCGGCTACTTCGCCAGCAGGTCGTCGTTGGCGATCCAGGCGAGGAAGTAGGGCTCCTTCGCGTCCTTGCGGATCAGCGCGACGAGGAACGGGCGGTCGAAGACGAAGACGTCGGGGCGCTCCGCCGGCTCCGCCAGCCACTTGGCCTCGATGCGGGCCTCGGACTCCAGCACCGCGCCGGCCTCGTCGAGGCGGAAGAGGATCGACTGGGCCGCCGCGACGATCCGGTACTCCTCGAACCCCGCGTTCGCCACCGGCGCCCCGACGATCTCGTCGAACTCCCGCAGGAGGTCGAACCGGATCCGCGGGACCTGGAGGACCGGGTGGGCGCGGAGTCCGCGGGCCTTCCCCGACCGCACGCGATCCTCGACCCCCTTCCACGCGTCCGCGAGGGTGGCGGCCCCGGGGACGAGGGCCAGGAGGATCCGGTCCTCGCCGCCCTTCGGCGTGAACTCGAGGACGAAGGCGTCGGGCCCCTCGGGAGGGGCGCGGTGGAGGAGTCGGACCTGCGCGGCGAGGGCGTCCGTTCCCCTGCGTTCCCCGGAGTTGATCCCCCACGCGGGGAGGCGCCCCTCCGTTCCCGCGAAGGGGACTCCACCCTCCACGGTCTCGAAGGGGCGGGCGAAGGGGAGGTCCTTCCGGAGGAAGGCGTAGGCGAGGATGTCCTCGGGGCGGTCGATGTGGACCTTCATCTGCGGGAGGTCCTTCCCGAACTTTTCCCGTCCCTCCTTGACAATGCGCTCGAGGATCCCGTCGCCCAGGCGTCCCGCCACGGCGATGCACGACGCGGCGTCCACCGCATCCACCGGGTAAGGGCGGGCGTTCATCCCCTCGACGAAGGCCGCCGGCGCGGGCCGGCCGAGGCGGAGCGGCTCCTTCAGGACGTCCCGGCCGAAGGCCTGCCAGGCCATCTCGAAGGTCGCGCACCACACCGCGTTCTCCTTCGCGGGATCGAACGCGACCCCGCGGTGGGGGACGACGGCGGTGCGGCCGGGGACGGGGGCGGCGGGCCCGGGGGCGGCGGGAGGGGACCCGCATCCGGCCGCGAGCAGGGCGAGAGGCAGGAGGGCTCTCATGGCCCCTAGGATGCACCCCGGCGGGAACCGGTTCCCGGGTATTCTCCCTCTCCATGACCCGAGCCCCCCTCGCCCTCCTCCTCCTGCTCCCGTTCGCCCCGGCCGCCGCCGAGGAGCCGGAGAAGGACAAGCCCAAGCCCGCCCCCTGGTCGGTCGAGGACCCGGGGGGACCCTACCGGACCTTCGCGATGGAGGCGACCGAGGGGGCGTGGATGGCGGTGGACCTCTCGCCCGACGGGAAGACGCTGGCCTTCGATCTCCTCGGGGACGTCTACACGATGCCCGCGGCGGGGGGCGAGGCGACCTGCATCGCCTCGGGCCTGCCCTACGAGCACCAGCCGCGCTGGTCCCCCGACGGGATGCGCATCGCGTTCACCAGCGACCGCGGCGGCGGGGACAACCTCTGGACCATGGACGCCGACGGGAAGAACAAGGCCGCCCTCACGAAGGAGGAGTTCCGCCTCTTCAACGAGCCCTCCTGGCACCCCTCGGGCCGCTGGGTCGTGGGGAGGAGGCACTTCACCTCCCGCCGGTCGCTGGGCGCGGGGGAGATGTGGCTCGTCCCCTTCCCCGAGGGCGGGGCGGGGGTCCAGCTCACGAAGCGCAAGAACGACCAGCAGGACGCGGGCGAGCCGGTCTTCTCCCCCGACGGGAAGTTCCTCTACTGGTCCGAGGACATGTCCGGCGGATCCACCTTCGAATACAACAAGGACCCCAACGGCTCCATCTACCACGTGCGCCGCCTCGAGATCGCCACGGGCGAGATCCGCGAACTGATCGACCGCCCCGGAGGCGCCATCCGGCCCCAGCCCTCCCCCGACGGGAAGTCGCTGGCCTTCGTGCGCCGCGTGCGCAACCGCTCCGTGCTCGCCGTCCTCGACCTCGCGACCAACGCGGTGCGCGACCTCCACGACGGGATGAGCCTCGACCAGCAGGAGACGTGGGCGGTGTTCGGCCCCTACCCCGGGTACTGCTGGACCGCGGACTCGAAGGCCCTCTTCGTCGGGGCGGAGGGGAAGATCCGCAAGGTCGATGCCGGAACCGGAAAGGCGGAGGACGTCCCGTTCCGCGCCGGGGTGAGCCAGAGGCTCCTGCCCACGTGCCGCACCGAGGGGGCGATGGGGGATCCGACCTTCGACGTCAAGGTGATCCGCTGGCCGCAGGTGACGGCGGACGGGGCGACGGCGGTGTTCCAGGCGCTGGGGAGGATCTGGCGCAAGGCGCTCCCGGACGGGAAGCCGGAGCGCCTCACGAGGCAGGAGGAGGACCTGGAGTTCGCCCCGCGGCTCTCGGGGAACGCCGTCCTCTACGTCTCGTGGAACGACCGCGAGGGGGGCCGGATCCGCCAGGCCGGCCTCGACGGGAGCGACCCGGCCCCCGCCTTCGCCTCCGCCGGCCAGTTCCTCGGAGCCGCCCCGGCCGGGGACTTCATCCTCTTCCAGCGCTCCGGCCCCGACGCCTACCGCGGCGGCCGCTTCGCCGAGGAGCCGGGGATCTGGATCGCCCCGAAGCGCAAGGGCCAGGACGCGGCCCGCCTCCTCTCCCGCACGGGACGGAAGCCCGTCCTCTCCCCCGACGGGCAGCGGGTGCTGATCGTCGTGGACGAGGGGGAGCGATCCGCCCTCGTCAGCCTCGACCTCAACGGGCAGGACCGCCGGGTGCTGGCGACCTCGGAGCACGCGACCGACTTCGCCCTCTCGCCGGACGGGAAGTGGCTCGCGTTCGAGGAGCTGTGGCAGACGTACGTCTGCCCGATGCCGCCCGCCCAGGGCCCGGAGCCGCTCAAGGTCGGCCCGGAGATGAAGGACCTGCCGGTGGTGCGCCTCTCGACCGTGGCGGGCACCTACCTCTCTTGGTCCCCCGACTCCTCCACGGTGCGCTGGTCCCTCGGCCCCGACCTCTTCGAGGCGAAGGTGGCCGGCCTGTTCCCGGTGAAGAAGGGGGAGGAGCGCGGCGTCGGCGCGAAGCCGATCCGCCTCGGCTGGACGGAGACGGCCGACGTCCCGGCCACCGACCTCTGGTTCGTCGGCGCGACGGTGGCGCCCATGGACGACATGACCGTGATCCCCGACGCGGTGGTGCACGTCGTCGGCAACCGGATCGAGGCGGTCGGGACACGGAAAGACCTCGAAGTCCCCGACGGCGCGACGGTGATCGACGGGAAGGGGATGACGCTGATCCCGGGCCTCGTGGACGTCCACTCCCACCACGGCTCGGCCGGCGGCGGGGTGATGGCCCAGCGCTCCTGGGCGCTCTCGGCCATGCTCGCCTTCGGGGTGACGACCATCCACGACCCGAGCAACGACACCCAGGGGTTCTACGCGGAGTCGGAGATGGTGACCGCGGGCCGGCGCCTCGGCCCCCGGATGCTCTCGACCGGGACGATCCTCTACGGCGCCGAGGGGGACTTCAAGGCGGTCGTGAACTCCTACGAGGACGCCCGCGAGGCGGTCGCGCGGACGATCGCCTGGGGGCCGCGCTCGGTGAAGTCCTACCAGCAGCCGCGGCGGGCCCAGCGCCAGCAGGTGCTGAAGGCCTGCCGGGAGCTCGGCGTCCTCTGCATGCCCGAGGGGGGCTCGACGCTGTCGAACAACATGACCCACATCCTCGACGGGCACACGACGGTGGAGCACGCCATCCCCGTCGCCCCATTGTATCAGCCGGAGATACGGTTGTTCGCGGAGTCGGGGACCTCCTACACGCCCACCCTCGTGGTGGGCTACGGCGGCCTGTGGGGCGAGAACTACTGGTACGCCAAGACGAAGGTCTGGGAGGACGAGCGGCTGCTGCGGTTCGTGCCGCGGAGCGTGGTGGACCCGAAGGCGCGGCGGCGGGTGCTCGCCACGGACGACGAGGAGTACCACCACGTGCGGATCGCGCGGACGGCGGCGGCCATCGTGAGGGCCGGAGGGAACGTCGAGATCGGGGCCCACGGGCAGCTGCAGGGGCTCGCGGACCACTGGGAGACGTGGATGCTGGCCCAGGGGGGGCTCACGGCCCACGAGGCGCTGCGCTGCGCGACCTTCGGCGGGGCGAAGGCGCTCTGCCTCGAGAAGCGCCTCGGTTCGATCCGGCCGGGGATGCTGGCCGACCTGATCCTCGTCGAGGGGAAGCCGCTCGAGGACGTGCGGGACTCGGTGCGGATCCGCTGGACCATGGTGAACGGCCGCCTCTACGACGCCCGCACCCTCGACCAGGAGGTGCCGGATCGGACCCGCCTCCCCGCGGGGCCGGACCTCGACACCGTGCCCGGGGAAGCGGCGAACGCCCACTGCGGGTGCAGCCATTGAACGACGGGTGATTCGGTAGGGGCGACCCGTCGGGTCGCCCGGTCGTCGACGTGCCCGACGGCGACCACGGCCGGGCGACCC
>CAZWGT010000049.1:13245-15556 GCA_964633345.1 uncultured Planctomycetota bacterium | reverse complement strand
CCGGGGCGGAGGTAGCGGAAGAAGGCCGCGCCGAGCGCGGAGAGCCCCGAGTTGAAGACCGCGGACGCCGCCGCGCCCTCCTCGAGGGGGAGGATCTGCTCCTCGAGGATCTCCGCGTTCGGGTGGGACATGCGCGAGTAGATGAGGTCCACGTCCTCCCCGGGCCGGCGCGCCGCCCTGCCGGAGGAGACGTCGAAGGCCCGTTCCGCCGACTCCGGCGAGCGGAAGACGTAGGTCGAGGAGCGGAAGACGGCGGGCCGCACCGACCCCACGGACAGGCGCGGGTCGAACCCGGCCGTGAGGACCTCGGTGGCGGGACGGCCGGCGGCGGCTCGGGGCTTCCTGCGGGGCTGGGCCACGGGTGTCTCCTGGGCGCGGGGATGGGTCCATCGTACCCGCCCCCGCTCCCCGACCTCAGCCGGTCCCGGCCGCGGACGCGACGGGGGTCACGCCCGCCGATTCGGCCCCGGCGCGGGAGGGTGCCGGGGATAATCCGCCCATGGCCGATGGAGACGACCCGCCCGCCGACGCGCGCACCCAGAACCGCCGCTCCGCCGACGCCGAGGGCGACGAGGCCCGCCGCCTGCTGGAGATGGTGGAGGAGCTGAACGGGATCTCCGACACGGACGCCCTCCTCGACCGCCTCGCCGAGCAGTCCGCCCGGATCGCCGGCTACCGCGCCTCCCTCCTCTCCCTCGCCCTCCCCGAGGGCGCCCTCGTGGGGACCTACAACCTGCCGGAGGCGGACCGGGCCCTCTTCAAGCGCCGCGCGAGGAACACGGCCATCGACTACCGCATCGGCAAGCGCCGCCGGATCCGCCAGTTCTCCTTCCCGGGCACGGGGATCTGCTACGTGCCCCACGGCGCGGACCTGGACCGCGCTCCCCTCTCCGACACGTACATGAACCTGCCCCGCGCGGCGGGAACCTGGGACCCCAGGGACCGGCTGTTCATCCTCGTCAGCGGGGCCGCGGGCCGCGAGATCGGGATCTTCTCCCTCGACATCCCCGAGGACGGGAACGCGCCCCGCGCCGATTCCCTCGACCGCCTCCGCCTCGCCGAGCGCCTCCTGGCGATCGGCGGGAACCTGCTGCAGGCGCGGCTCCTCGAGCAGTCCCTCCGCCGCGGGGAGGACGAGATGCGCACCCTCGTCGAGGACGCCCCCGTCGGGATCTACCGGCGGACCGACGCCGAGGGGCTGGTCTCGGTGAACCGCCGGCTGGCGGCCGTCTTCGGCTACGCCACCCCCGAGGAGATGCTCTCCGACCCCGGGGCGCGGGACCGCCTCGAGCCGCCGGAGGTGGCGCGCGCCCTGGACGCCCTCGGGCAGGGGGACGAGGCCTCGTCCCGGGAAGTGGACACCGTCCGCCGCGACGGCCGGCCCCTCCGCATCCGCCTCAAGGCACGGCGCTTCCCCGCCCACGGCTTCCTCCTGGGCATCGTCGAGGACGTGACGGAGGTCGCGCTCTTCGAGGAGCAGATGCAGAGGGCGCGGCGCCTGGAGGCGGTCGGGACCCTCGCCTCGGGGATCGCCCACGACTTCAACAACATCCTCTGCTCGATCCTCGGGTACTCCTCCCTCCTCCGGGAATCGGCCGCCCCGGGCACCGCGCTGGAGGCCTCGGCCCGGGCCATCGAGGACGCTGCGGCCCGCGGGGCCGACCTGACCCAGCGCCTGCTCGGCGTCGCGCGCGAGCCCCCGAGGGAGACGACCCTCGTGGACCTCTCGGGGATCGCGGCGGACTGCGGCCGCATCGCCCGGGAGACCTTCGACCGGCGCATCGCCGTGGAGGTGGACGCCCCCGCGGGGCTCCCCGCCGTGCGGGGCAGGACCTCGGACATCCACCAGGCGGTGCTCAACCTCTGCATCAACGCGCGGGACGCGATGCCGGGCGGCGGGCGCCTCCGGATCTCCGTCGCCCGGACCTCCGCGGGGCCCCTCCAGCCGCCGGAGGAGAAGCACTCCGGGGAGTGGGTCGTCCTCGGCGTCCGCGACGAGGGCGAGGGGATGGACCCGGCGACGAGGGCCAGGATCTTCGAGCCGTTCTTCACGACCAAGCAGAGGGGCAAGGGCACGGGCCTCGGCCTCTACATGGTCTACGCCACGGTGCGCTCCCACGGCGGCGCGGTCGACGTCGATTCGGAGCCCGGGAGGGGGACCGCCTTCCGCCTCTTCCTTCCCGCCGCGGAAGGGGTCGCGGAGCCGGCCCCCGCCCCCCCCGCCGCCGCCCGGTCCGCCGGGGGGGGGGGGCGCCCCCCCCCCCCCCCCCCCCCCCCCCCCGCCCACCCAACGACGCGCAGGGGGGGGGGG
>CAZWGT010000049.1:0-13235 GCA_964633345.1 uncultured Planctomycetota bacterium | reverse complement strand
CCGCCCCCCCGCCCCCGCCGGCCGCCGCCCGGATCCTCGTCGTCGAGGACGAGGAGATGGTCCGCAACCTCGCCGTGGCGATCCTCTCGTCCCAGGGGTACTCCGTGGTCTCCGCCGTGGACGGCGAACGGGCCGTGGCGCTCCTCGAGGATCCCGCCGCCGACTTCTCCCTCGTCCTCCTCGACCTCATTCTCCCGAAGATGTCCGGGATCGACGTCTTCCGGCGCCTGCGCGCGGCCCACCCCGGCCTCCCCGTCCTCCTCAGCAGCGGGAACGTGGACGACGGGCTGCTGGACCAGGATGTGCGCTCCGGGGTGGCGGGGCTCCTCCCCAAGCCCTACCGCGCGGGGGAACTCGTCTCCGCCGTGGCCCGGGTGCTGGGGACGGCCGCGCGCCGGTGAGGGCCTCGACGCTCTTCGTGGACGCCGGCGGGGTAATCGTGGATCCCGACTGGGGGCGGATCGCCGCGATCCTCGGCAGGCGCGGCATCGCCGTCACCGCCGCGGCGCTGGCGGCCGCGGAGCCCGCGGCCAAGCGGACCATCGACGTCGCCCCGTCCCTCTCGGGGGCCGACGACCGGCGCCGCGGGGGGCTCTTCTTCGACGCGATCGTGCGCTGTGCGGGATTCGAGGTGGACGACGCGGCGATGGCGGCCGCCGACCGGGAACTCGTGGCCGAGCACGCCCGGAGGAACCTCTGGTCGGTGGTCCCGCCGGGAGCGCCGGAGGCCCTCGACCGCCTGCGCGCGGCCGGGGTGCGGCTCGTTCTCGTCTCCAACGCCGCCGCGGACCTCCCGGCCTTCCTCGCGGAACTGGATCTGGCGCGGCGCTTCGACCGCCTCGTGGTCTCGGGGATCGTGGGCGTCGAGAAGCCCGACCCCCGGATCTTCCGCGAGGCGCTGCGCGCCTCGGGCGCCGACGCCCCCTCGACGATCCACGTCGGGGACCTCTACGAGATCGACGTCGTCGGGGCGCGCGCGGCGGGGATCCGCGGCGTGCTCGTCGATCCCCCGGGGACGCGGACCGACGTGGACTGCCCGCGCTTCCCCTCGCTGGCGGCGGTGGCCGACGCGGTCATCGCGGCGCGGGGAGGGTGATCTCCACGGGGAGCCCCGCTTCCGCCGAGGCGGAGGCGGTCCGGCTGCCGAGGGTCGCGGTGACCGTCACCGTCCCCGGGGGAAGGCCCGGGAGGGCGCAGCGCCCGTCGGGCCCCGTGCGGATCCCCAGGACCTGCACCGCGCCGTCCACGAGGACGTAGGGAAGGCCGCTCCCCGTGGCGACGGTGAGGGCCGCCCCCGCGGCGGGCCGGCCGTCCGCGTCGAGCACGAGGACCGCGGACGCCGCCCCCTCCGTCTCCCGGAGGACGACCCGTCCGGCCGACCCCGACACGAGGACCACCGTCTCCGGAGCGGCCAGCAGGCCCGGCTCCTCCAGGGAGACGACGACTTCGCCGGCGGGCAGGACCCCCTTGAACGAGATCGTGCCATCCGGCCCCGTGCGGGCCCGGCAGGGGATCCCGCCGGCCGGGGTGGCCACGACCTGGGCGTCGGCGGCCGGGGAGCCGTCCCGCCGGCGCACCTCGACCTCGAGCACCGCGTCGGGGAACGCCATCCGGAGATTCCGCTTCGAACCCCTGCGGCCGCCGAACATCCCGCCCGCACCTCCGCCGATCCCGATGGCGGCCGCCCCGGCCTTCTCGGGGAGGGTGATCTCAACGAGGATCTCTTCTCCCGGCTCCACGAGCGCGACCGGCTTCGTGGCCCGTGCGATCCGGCCGTCGAGTTCGGCCATGACGTTCACCCGCTCCCCCCGGATGAAGGGGATCGCCGGCAGGCGCGCGGAGCCGGACCCGTCCGTCGTCACCACTCCCGCCTGGAAGTGGTGCCATCCGCCGAGGAAGGCGTCCGTCAAGTTCGCCCCCGCCGCCGGCGTCCCGTCCACCTTCCGGACCCGAACGAGGACGCGGGCCTCGGGCCAGATCACCACCTCCGCCCGGACCCGCTCCGCGAACCGGGAGATGGTGCCCTTGACGGTCAGGATGCCGCGCTCCAGGGACGCGAAGCCCGCCGGGATCCCGACCTCGAACACCGGGGCCTCCTCGAATCCCCGGCGGAGCAGCGGGGCGTCGAGGACGAACCGATCCCCCGCCGGCCGCAGCGCCGCGGGCGGACCCTGGCGGCGCCGCAGGGCGACGGTCCCCCCCCGGACCGGGAACCCCGTCGTCCCGTCCACGACGACGACCTCCAGGGCCGCCAGCGCGGGGAGGCGGACGACGGAGCTGCGGGTCTCCAGCCGCACGCTCATGTCGGGGGCCGCGCCCGAGAGGTGGACGGTCGGCGCCCCTTCCTTCGCCCAGGGGATCCGCGCCCGCCCCGAGGCCCCGGTCTCGACGACCGGCCCCCCGGTCTCGTCCCGCCGGACCACCACCCCCTCGACGGGCCGGTCCCGGTGATCGAGCACGGTCACCTCCCAGTCGAAGTCCAGTTCCTCGTCCCCGGCCCCGCCCTCCGCGGCGGCGGCGGGGACAGGCGCCGGCTCCGGCACGGGTTCCGGCGGGGCGGCGGGGACCTCCGCACTCCGGACGGGAGGTCCCACCGGGGGTCCGGCGGGGACGGGGAAGGCGGACGGTGGTTCGGGGATCGCCGGGGTCTCCGCCCGCGGCTCCCCCGCCGGGTTCCGGAGCAGCCACCCGAGGAGGAGGGCGAGGACGGCCAGGGCGGCCACGGCGGCCGCGGACCGTCCGCGGGACGAACCGCTCGTTCCGGCCATGGGCGGATTCCCTCCCGGTTCCATCCCCCTCAACGCACCCCGCGGGCGCGCGTTCGCGGGCATTGATTCCCGTCAAGCCCTGCGTCCCCTACCAGATCACCTCGATGCCGTACTTCCGGAGCACCGTGTCCGACGTGACAAGCGGGATTCCCTCGACCTTCGCCTGGGCCACGAGCAGCCGGTCGAAGGGGTCGCCGTGGAACAGCGGCAGGTCGGCCGTCGCCAGCGCGTGCCGGTGCTCAACGGGGAGGTGTACGAATCCCAATTCGGCCCTGCGATCCTGCAGGTAGCTCTCCAGCGTGCCCTTCACCTTCAGTTTCCCCTGGCGCACCTTGATGGCCAGCTCCGCGGTGCCGACGGCGCTCCAGAGAAGTTCGTTCCGTTCCTCGCGGAGGACGGCGTTCGCGCGCGCGGAGATCCTGTCGGGGCCGTCGAAGACCCAGATCAGCAGGTGGGTGTCGAGAAGTACCCTCATTCACCGGGAAAGAGCGGACCGTCGTACCACTCCTTCAGTTCCTCCTCGCTCATGGGATCCCAACAGTCTTCGGAGCACCAGATCAGCCCCTTCCCCACGCCCGTGCCGAAGACGCGCTCCTTCGGCTTCTCCTCCACCGGGACGAGGCGGGCCACGGGCACCCCGGCCCGGCAGATGAGGATCTCCTCGCCCGCCATGACGCGGGTGACGAGCTTCGAGAAGTGGGTTTTGGCTTTGTGGATGTTGACCTTCTTCGGGACCGGGGTGTCCGGCATGTCCGCCACCTCCTAGGTGCCGGGGAGGGTCTCCCGGCCGGAGATAGACTAAGTCCTGGACTAAGTCCCGTCAACCCTTAACCCCGCGTCTCGGTCCCCCACCGGCGCCGGAGCCACTTCTCCACGGGGGAGAAGACGAGGCGGTCGAACAGGAGACCGACGGCGACGATCACGAGCATCACGCCGAAGACCTGGTCCATGGCGTGGAGTTCCCGCCCGTAGTGGAGCAGGTGGCCGAGGCCGAACCCCGTGAGGATGGTGACGTAGATCTCCGCCGCCATCAGCGAGCGCCATGCGAAGGCCCAGCCCTGCTTCATCCCCGAGACCACCCACGGCAGCGCCGCGGGGAAGGTGACGTGGACGAGGGAGTGGAGTCCCTTCGAGCCCATGGTCCGGGCCGCGCGGGCGTAGATGGGAGGGATGGACCGCACGCCGTCGTCCGTGGCGATGGCGATGGACCAGACCGTCCCCATGACCACCACGAAGAGCATGGCGGTCTCCGTCTGGCCGAACCACAGCAGCGCCAGGGGAACCCAGCACACGCTCGGCAGGGTCTGCAACCCGAGGGCCAGGACGCCGAGCGTGTCCGCCGCCGCGCGGAACCGGGCGGTGAGGAAACCCAGGGGGAGGCCGACGATGACGCCGAGGAGGTAGCCCAGGGCCAGGCGCCGCGCCGTCACCAGGGCCGCCTTCTCCAGGGTCCCGTCCTGGATCGACCGCCAGAGGTACTTCGCCACCGACAGCGGGGAGGGGAGGACGACCTCCGACCACCAGCCGGACCGGCAGAGCCCCTCCCAGGCCCCGAGGAGGACCAGGAAGAACAGGCAGGCGAAGAGCGGGCGCCTCACTCCGGCCCCTCCCGGGGTCCGGGCTCCGGCTCCGCCTCCGGCGCGATCATGTGCCCCTTCAGCGCCGCCATGACCCTCCCCGAGAAGCGGGCCAGTTCGACGCTGTTGATGTCCCTCGGCCGCGGCAGGTCGATGCGGAACTCCTCGCGGATGCGCCCCGGGTGGGCGGAGAGCAGGATCACCCGGTCCCCCAGGAGGACCGCCTCGCGCACGTTGTGGGTCACCAGGATCACCGTGCGCCGGCGCTCCCGCTGGATGCGCTGGAGGTCCCCGTAGAACTGCTCCCTCGTCAGGGCGTCCAGCGCGGCGAAGGGCTCGTCCATGAGGAGCACGCGGGGTTCCGGCGCCAGCGAACGCGCCAGCGCCACGCGCTGCTTCATCCCCCCCGACAGTTCATGGACCGAGGCGTGGCGGAACCGGTCGAGGCCCACCATCCGCAGGTAGTAGTGGGCGTATCCCCTCCGCGCCGACTTGTCCAGGCCGGGCTTCAGCCGGAGGCCGAAGAGCACGTTCTCCATCACGTCGAGCCACGGGAACAGGGCCGATTCCTGGAACATCACCATGCGATCGGAGCCGGGGCCGTCCACCGGCCTCCCGTCGGAGTGCACCGTGCCGGAGTCGGGCATCTCGAGGCCGGCGATGAGGTTGAGCAGCGTCGTCTTCCCGCATCCGCTCGGCCCCACGAGGCAGACGAACTCCCCCTCCCCCACGTCGAGGGTGACGTGGTCCAGGGCGACCACGGGGCCGGGCGCCCGCGAAGGTCTTGCTGACGCCGGAGACGGCCAGCTTCGCCGGAAGGGCGCCGTCGGGATCGCGCTCGGGCCTCACCGGACCTCCACCACGAGCCCGGAGAGGTCGGGGATCTCGGCGAGGAGGCCGGCCTTCACCGCCGCCCTCGAGGAGCCGTCGAAGTCGGCCCGGGCGACGGCGTCGTCCCACCGCATCCGCGCCCAGCAGAGGTCGAGGAGGTCGGCCTTCATCTCCCGCGTGGTCTCCGCCTTCAGCTCCGATCGCACGAGGTCCCTGGCGTCGGCGGGGTGCGACCCGAGCCAGGCGGTCAGTTCCCGGTGGGCGGCGAGGAACCGCCGCGCCAGGTCCGGCTTCTCCCGGAGGAACCCCGCGCGGGCCGCCAGCACCGTCGTGAGGGCGTCCCTCTCCTCGAGGAGGACGCGCCCCCCCGCCTCCGATTCCAGGCGCGAGACCCAGGGCTCCACCGTCCAGACGGCGTCGAGGCCCCCCTTCAGGAACAGCGCGAGCTGGTCGGGGTTGTGGGTGGGGACGACGCGGACGTCTCCGCCGGTCATGGTCACCCGGAACCCCTGTTCGATGAGCCACGCGCGGCAGGCGACGTCCTGCGTGTTGCCCAGCTGCGGGGTGGCGACGGTGCGGCCGCGGAAATCGGCGGGCTTCCCGATGCGCCCGTCCCCCTGCACGACGAGCGCGGCCCCGCCCCGGGTCGCCCCGGCCAGCACCCGGACCTCGGCCCCCTTCGAGCGGGAGTGGGCGTTGACGGCGGGGCTGGGGCCCACGTAGGTGAGGTCCACGGCGCCGGTGAGGACGGCCTCCATGGCCCCGGGCCCCGCGTTGTACGTGAACCACTCGACCCTGACGCCCGGGCCGAGGCGCTCCTCGAACCACCCCTTCCCCGCCCTCGTCAGCGCGTGGGCGACGAGGCCGTGGGCGTGGGTGACGTTGGGGAAGTGGCCGACGCGGAGGACGACGGGGCCGGCGGGGCCGGGGGCCTCGGCGCCGCAGGAGGCGAGGAGGGAGGCGAGGAGGACGGCGGCGGCCGCGGTCCGCATCTCAGACCTCCTCCTCGGAGAACGGCGCCGGCCGGCCGGCCCGGCGGTAGGCCTTCAGCGTCCGCACCACGGCCGCCTCGAGGGTCCAGCCGTCCAGCGAGGCGGCCAGCGCGTTGCGGGCGTCCTCCATCACCATCCGCACGCCGCAGAGGTCCTCCTCCGGGCAGGAGCAGGGCGCGTAGGCGGTGCGGCTGACGCAGGAGATGGGCGCCAGCGGCCCGTCCATCTTCCGCACCACCTCCCCCATCCGGACGGAGCGGGGGTGCCTCGCCAGCGCGTACCCCCCCGAGCGGCCCCGGCGGCTCCGAAGGTACCCGGCGTGGCGGAGCGCGAGGAGGATCTGCTCGAGGAACTTCTCCGGGATCCGCTCCCGGGAGGCGATCTCCCGGATGCCGACCAGCGGCCGGCCCGCCTCCCGGGCCAGGCCGAGGTCCACCAGCGCCCGGAGCGCGTACTCGCACCGCCGGCTGATCATGGTCGGAATGTCTATCATTCCGGTCATGTATGGGCAAGGGGAAAGGCCTAGTACAGGAAGGCCGCGGCGGCGCCGACCGCCGCCATGGCCGCGAAGGCGGGGATGGTGCAGCGGCGGAGCTCCCGGGCACCGAGGGTCACGGTGAGCACCCCCTTGACCACGGTGTTGGCGATCATGGCGAGCAGGATGGCCCTCGTGGCGACGGCGAGGAAGGGGGAGCCCGCGGCCTCCTGCGCCCCCTGCCGCGCCGCCTGCACGGCGAACCCGTCCGCGTCCGCCAGCCCCATGAGGACCCCGGCCAGGCTGTAGCCCCGCGCCCCGAACTCGGCGTAGGCCCACCGGCTCGCGAACCCGATGAGCGCCAGCACGATCCCGAACTTCACCGCGGAGCCGAGCTCGAAGGGGTTCTTGAGCGTGATCCCCTCCCCCGCCCCCGCGTCCTTCTCGTTGCGGAAGTAGAGGTAGGCGCTCACGGCCGTCCCCGTGGCCGTGAGGAGCGCCACGGGCCTCCAGAGCGTGTCGAGGAGCGGGGGGCAGATGCCGACCGCGTAGAACAGGGTCCTCGGGAACATGATCGTCGAGGCGAGGACGATGGCGCTCGCGAAGGACGGGGCGAGCCTCGGCTCCTCGCGGCTCTTCCTCGAGAAGGCGATGGTCACGGCGGTGCTCGAGGAGAGGCCGCCGAAGATCCCGGTCAGGCCCACCCCCTTGCGGGCCCCCACCATCTTGATCGCGACGTAGCCCGCGAAGGAGATCGAGGCGATGAGGACGACGTACTTCCACGTGTCGTAGGGGTTGAAGGCGTCGTACGGCCCCACGTCCTTCCGGGGGAGCAGAGGAAGGACGATGAGCGTGACGACGGCGAGCTTGAGGGTGGCGAAGATGTCGTCCTTCTCGAACTTCCCCACCACGCCGTGGATCGCCTCCCGCATGGAGAGGAGGACCGTCGCCGCGACGGCCGCCGCGGAGGCGAAGGTGACCACGTCCGGGTTCCCGTACCAGCAGAGCGCGCCGAGGAAGTAGACCGTCAGGCCCGCGATCTCCGTCGTCGCCCCCTTGTCCTCCCCGAGGGAGGTGACGACGTAGGCGGCGACGACGAGGGCGCAGACCCCCGCCGTGATCCCGGCGAACACCAGGGGGGATCCCGCCGCGGTGGAGAGGAGCCCGCCCGTGTAGCCGAGGAGCGCCAGCAGGGGGAACGTGCGGACCCCGGCGAAGAGCTGCTCCTTCTCGGTGTGGGAGTACTGCCGCTCCGCCCCGACGAGGAGCCCGAGCAGCATGGCGACGGCCCCGCGCTGGGCGATGGAGGTGAGGTCCGCGTCGGCGGCATCCTGCAGGGGCGCCGCCTGCGCGAGCAGGAGCGCCAGCGTGCCCACCGTCGTTTCCATGGTCCCTCCCGGCCCCGGACCGTTCTACCCCCGGGATCGGGCCAAGGCAACCCGCACCCGCCCCGGCCGTCACGGGCGCCGGGCGCGCGTCGCCCGTGGTAGCCTCTGTCCCCATGGCCACGGGAGGGCGGGGCGGGACCGGGGGCGGCCGCACGACCGGGGGCGGGCGGCTCCTCCCCGCCCCGGGGGCCTCCTTCGACGGGATCGTCGTGGACCGCGTCCTCGGCGAGGGGGGCATGGGGCACCTCCTCCTCGGGCGGGAGGAGGACCTGGATCGCGCCGTCGCGGTGAAGTTCCTCCGCCGGGGGCTCGTCGGCGACGCCGCCTCGGAGCGGAGGTTCCGCCGCGAGGGCCGCGCGCTGGCCGCGGTGAACCACCCCCACGTGGTGCGCGTCCACCGGGTCGGCGCCCTGGAGGACTGGCCCTACATCGTCATGGAGTACGTGGAGGGGACCCCGCTGGCCGCCCGGCTGCGGGTCGGCCCCCTCCCGGTGGAGGAGGCCCTGCGCGTGGCGGAGGAGCTCGCCTCGGCGCTCGCCGAGGTGCACGGCCGCCGGATCGCCCACCGCGACCTGAGCCCCTCGAACGTGATGCTGCGGTCGGGGAGCGGCCAGGTCTGCCTCATCGACTTCGGACTCTCCAAGCCCCTGGACACCACGACCCAGGACAGCGGCGGCGGGATGGGGACCCCCTACTACATGGCGCCGGAGCAGGTGACGGGAAGGAGGGTGGGCCTGCGATCGGACGTCTACTCCTTCGGAGCCACGCTGTTCGAGGCCGTGGCCGGCCGCCCTCCCCACGACGCCCACGAGGCCCCGGCCCTCTTCCACGCGATCCTCAACCGCGACGCCCCGCCGCTGCGGTCCCTGGTCCCGGGGGCCCCGCGGTCCCTCGAGGTGCTCCTGGCCCGCTGCCTCTCCCGCGCCCCGGAGTTCCGGCCCGAGGACGGGGACGCCCTCCTCGGGGAGATCCGGGCCGTCCGCGGGACCCGCACGTCCCCTCTCGAGGCGACGCGGGTGGCGGAGTCCTCCCCCGGCGGCCGGCCGGTCCCGCGGGATCCCTCGGACCCGCTTCCGCTCCTCGGGCGGGCGGAGGAGGTCGGGGTGCTCCGTTCCGGGGTCGAGGGCGCCGAGGCGGGGCGGGGGGCCGTCGTCCTCCTCGAGGGGGAGCCGGGGACGGGGAAGACGCGCCTGCTGCGGGAGGCGGGGCGCGCGGCCCGATCCCGCGCCGCCGCGGTCATCTCCTGCGACGCCGCGGAGTTCCCGGGGGCGCCCCTGCGGGCCCTGCGGGAGGCGTTCTGCCTCCACGCCCGGACGCTCGGGGCCTCCACGCCGAAGGCGCTCCTCTCCCTCGTCCGGGAGGCCTCCCCCGAGGGGGCCGGGGCCGCGCCGGCGCTGCGCTGGTTCCTCGACTCCTCGGCGGCGCCCGGCGCGGCGCCGGCCCGGTCCGATCTCGTGCGCGCCGTCGGCGCCCTGCTCCGCGCCCTGCTCGGGGAGCGGCCCGCGGTGCTCGCGGTGGACGACGCCCACCTCCTCGACGAGGCGACCCTCGACGTGCTGGCGTACGCGGCCGGCGAGGCCCGGTCCTGGCCCCTCGTCCTCGTCGTGGCCTTCCGCCCGCCCGCCCTGGCGCGGGAGAACGCCGCCTTCGCCGTGCGCCTGCCGGGGCTCCGCGCCGTCCCGGGGGCCCGCTCCTTCGTCCTCGGCCCCCTCTCCGAGGGCGCCGTGGCCAGCCTCGTCCACCGGGGGCTCCGCCTCTCCGAGGAGGAGTCCTGCCGGCTGGGGCCCCTCCTCCACCGGAAGTCGGGCGGGAACCCGCTCTACCTGCTCGAGTGCATGCGGCTCCTCGAGGAGGAGGGGCGCATCACCGAGGACCGCAGCGGGCGGCGCCTGCGGCAGCGGGTGACCTCGCTGGCGCTCCCGCCCCGCCTGCGGGAGGTGGCCCTCCGCCGCCTTGTCGGCCTGTCCGGGGAGGAGAGGGAGCTCCTCGGCGCGGTCTCCGTGGACCCCGCCGGCCTGCCCGCGGCGATCCTGGCCGCCTGCCTCGACGGGAAGGAGCGCGACGTGCTCCGCCTCCTCCAGCGGCTGGTCGCGGAGCGCGGGCTGGCGGCGCGGTCCGATCGCGGCTTCCGGATCCCCCACGCGGAGATCCGCGACGCCGTCTACGCGGACCTCATCCCGGAACTCCGGACCGCCTACCACGGCGAGGCCGCCCGCGGCCTCGAGGCGGCGGGCCTCTCGGCCGCCGAGCCGGCCCGCCTCGCCCGCCACTGGCGCCTGGGCGGCGAGCCCGGGAAGGCCGTGCCGCTCTATGTGGCGGCGGCCCGCGCGCTCCGCGAGGCCCAGTCGCCGGCGGAGGCGCTGGCGCTGATCGAGGAGGCGCGCTCCACGCCCGAGGGACGCGCCCACTTCGAGGCGGCCGTCGAGAGGACCCTTGCCCTGGAGGCGACGGGCGAGGCCGACTCGGCTCGCCGGGAGCTGCGGGCCCTCGCCGACGGGGCCGAGGGTGATCATCGGTTCCGCGCCCTGGTGGTTCTCTGCCGGTTCGAGAGGGACCACGGCTCGACCCGCAAGGCCTGGAAGATCCTGGTCGAAGCGGGACCGCTGGCCCGCACGCCGGAGCAGCGTCTTCGCCTCGCCGTGGACAGGGCCCAGACGGCCTCGAAGATGGGGAAGTTCAAGGAAGCGCTCCGGTCCCTGGAGGAAGCCGGGAAACAGAACGAGGGAAGGGAGCCGGACTCGCTTCGACTGCAATTCCACTTCACGAAGGGATCCGTCCTCTGGCGATCGGGCAACGCGTCCGGTGCCCGGGAGACCTGGACCCAAGCGCTCGCGGAGGCCGAGTCCCTGGGAGACGCTGGAACCGCGGCCTCCCTGCTGAGCAATCTCAGCCTTGCTTGCGAGGACCTGGGCCTTCGCGGCGAAGCCCTTCTTTACGCGCGGAAGGCGGTGGACCGGGCATACCTCCTCGGAGCCTCCCGCCCCCTCGTGCACGGACTCCTCCAGGTGGCCAACCTGCAGACGCACGACCTCGCCCTGGAGGAGGCGGAAGCAGCGCTCCTGCAGGCCGGGAGGTTCGAGGAGGGGCTTCGAAACGTCGGCCTGCAGGTCCAGTTCTCCGGCACGTGGTCGTCGCTCGAACTGGCCAGGAGTAGACCGGGCGAGGCACTCCGATGGATCCGAACAGGACTGGAACACGCGAAGGGCAATCCGCGGTACGAAGGGGAACTCCGCATCCACGCCGCCCGAGCTCTCATGGAACTGGACCTCCCCGAGGATGTCCTCCTGGAGTCGCGGGCGGCCCTGCAGGCCCTCGGAGAGGACGGTGACGCGGAGCACCGGCAGGAGGCCAAGGCGATGGCGGCCTGGGCACTCCGGGCGCTCGATCGACCGGGACCCGAAGCCCACCTGGCGCCGATGGCGGACGAATGGTGCTCGGCGGAGGCGGCCGCGATCGCCGCCCGGCTTGCGAGGGACGCTTCGGCGAGCGAGGCACTCGCGAGGGCCGCCCGACGGATGGCCGGCACTCCGCTCCTCCTCCGGAGCGTGGAGCGACTCCTCGCCCGCCCGGTTTCTACATCGCGCTCTGGAGGAAGCCCCTGTCGGTGATCGACCAGACGTCCTTCGCGACACCGTCGAGGAGGTACTGGTACGGGAGCCATCCGTAGCCCCGTTCCCCCCAACCGTCTCCCCAGGAGTTGCGGAACTTGAACGCACCGATCGCCCCGCCCACGTCCTTCGTGTCGTCGTACCCCACGATGAGGACCGAGTGCCCTTCGTCCGCGGCGTCACCCTGGACCGGCAGGCGAACGTGCCCCCTGGCACCTCCAGGTCCCTCCCCTGCCAGGACCTCGTCCTTCACGGAGTTGTAGAGCGGGAACCCGATCGTGCAGGGCCAACCGCAACGCAGGTGCCTCTGGATCTCCGCCAAGATCAGCGCCGGGTCTGCGCCGTCCTCGTCGATGATGTACTGGAGGTGTGAAGAGTAGGCCTTGGCAAGACTCCGTACCTTGGGGGGCGGGACCTCGTCCAGCTTCAAGGGGTCGAAACTCCAGACCTTGTCGGGTGCCACGCCCGTCGTCCTCACGCACCTCATCGCGGTGCTGAGGAAGACCCCCTCGTCCCCCACCACGCCCTCCTCCTCGCGTGCGACCTTGTACAAGAATCGAATCGACAGGTCCGTGTAGTCCTTCAGGAAGTACTTCCGGAGGAAGTACTCGAAGAGGCCCACGGTGGCCGCCGCGGAGCAGGCGTTCGTGACCCCCTGGTTCTCCACCGGGGTGCACTGCGGTTCAAGGTCGGCGGGGGGGCCGGCTCCGCCGGCATGAGTCTTCTTGTTCGCCCCCAGTGCCGGGGGCAGGGAAGCGTAGGTGCCGAACTTGCGCAGGATGTCCTGCACGTCGCCGGAACTCACCTTCATGGAGGACTTGCGGACGGCTTCCGGATCCGCACGCCAGCCGGTCCCGAAACGGATGGGTTTGCCGGGAGGCCTGAGAAACGGGATCCCCGTCGGGAGACTCATTCCTATCCCCTGCCGCCCTTTCCCGTCTTGCCCTTCGAAGCCGCCTTTGCCTGGGGAGCGGCCTTCGTCAGTCCCTTGCCGCCGCCAGGGGGATTGTCGAGGCAGTCCCGGACCGCCTTCATGAGGTTGTTGAGAATCGTGTACGGGGTGTCGGGATCCACCTTGGTGATCCATCCGAACTGACCAATGGGGTTGGTCGCGTTCACGTGGTCGGAGTCGGTGGCATGATCCAGCAGACCCGCCGTGATGGAATCCGCATGGGACCTGTAGTTGTTGTCCGGGATGGCGCCGAGGCGGAAGGGCACCACGAACCCGGACATGACCCCCCGCGCCTCCTCCACCTTGAATTTGAGCGTCTTGAGGCTGATGTAGACGGCCTCGTCGGCCAGGTCCCGCGCCCAACCCTTGCCGTGCTGGGTGGTGGCTTGCCCCAGGCTGGTCGTCAGGAGCTCCGCCTTGGTGCCTGGATCCCACTTCGACCGGCAGTTGTGGTTCGCCATGTCCATGCCCTCCTTCGGGACCGCACCCGGCCCCTGTCCCGCGCCCGCCCATGCCCGGGCGGAATCATGGAACACGGAGCGAATCGAAGTCAAGGGTGATGTCGGGATTCCAGATCCGGGAGTGCCATTGGCGGAGGGGGGGGGATTTGAACCCCCGATAGCCTTGCAGCTATATCAGTTTTC
>CAZWGT010000048.1:0-15560 GCA_964633345.1 uncultured Planctomycetota bacterium | reverse complement strand
GGTCGGCACGCGGATGACCTTCATGGACGGCGGCCTCGTCGTCGAGGAGGGCACGCCCGCGGAGATCCTCGACGCGCCGCGGGAGGCGAGGACCCGGGAGTTCCTGTCGAAGGTGCTGTAGGGCGCGGCGGCGCAGGGTGGCCCCCGGATGCTATGGCTCGGTGGCCCGGAGACGGATTCTGGCCTTGCCGAAGATGACGTCCTCCGGCTGACCGAAGTACTCCGAGTAGGGGCCGTCGGCATTGAAGAGAATCGTCACGGATGCCCTCACCGAGGTGCCGTCCCGCGACGTCCGGAGGGGGCCGAAGAGAAAGGCTCCCTTCACGTCCATGGGGACGTTGACCGTGAGGGCGAGGACGCGGTCATGGATCCACGCTCCCACCGCGTCGCCATCACCGGCGAGGGCGTAACTGGTCCGGGTGCCCAGGGCCATGCTCCCGCCCAGGGAGTCGAAGTCCGGACCATCGAGCGTCCAGTCCCCGTCCCCCGTGGAGAAGGCGACGGTCGTGGACTCTCCCCGGTACCGGAACGGGTAGGAATAGGTGGTCTCATACCCCTCCCGGCCCGTCATGCCCAGGCGGAACCCCGAGACTACGTACGACGCCGTGCCGTTCCAGGTCCTGCCCTCGATCGCGGACCCCGCAGGGGCCGCGAAGCCGACGAGGACGGCGAGTCCGAGAAGGAGACGACGCATGGGCACCTCCTGTCCGTTTCCACGGCCCTTCCCTACCCCTCCTGCCGGTCCTTCCACGAGAGCACCGCCACCGTGGCCGCCGCGAACGCCGCCGCGAAGCCCGCGAGGATCGCCCACAGGAAGATGAGGTGGTTGCGGTCGTGGCGGTAGCGGAGCTGGAGATCGACGGGGGTCATCATCGTCTCGTCGAGGTTCTTCTCGATGGTCTGCGGCCCCGGCGCCGGCACCGCGCCCTTGTCCACGAGGTCCTTGAACGCGGGGCCGAGGTCCTCCGGCTTCGGCGCGTGCTCCACCTTGATCGTCTTCCGCATCCGGGTCTGCGTCTGCGCGTTCAGCGCCTCCATGTCCGCCGTGGAGCCCAGCGCCTCCAGCGACCAGCGCGTCACCATCGCGTAGGAGGCCGGCTTCCCGAGGTCCGGCAGCTTGAAGATCGTCCCCGTCAGCAGGATCTGCCCGAACACCACCAGCAGGATCATGTAGATGACCGTGTTCGCGTTCGGCGCGATCGACGACACGAACAGCCCCATCAGGATCGCCGCCAGCGCCGTCAGCACCAGCGTCACGTAGATCTCCAGCGGCCCCGACATCAGGATCCCCTGCTCCGGCAGCCGCACCGCCAGCCACAGCGCCCCCAGCAGCGCCGCGCACTGCACCAGCGCGAACCCGAACAGCACGAACACCTTCGACAGCAGGTACGGACCGATCTTCAGGTTCACCATCCGCTCCCGCCGGTAGACGGGCCGCTCCTTCACGATCTCGTAGGCCGCGCCGAACAGCCCGAGCAGCACCACCGCCAGCCCCGTCATGAACAGGAGCTTCTCCGCGCTGCCGACCACCTCGTAGGAGGCGATCTCCCCGGCCCTGGAGGAGAGGACGGCGGCGATCTCCTCGGGAGTCCGGCCCGTGAGATCGTGCGGCTTCGCCATCGCGGCGAGCATCAGCCCGATGACCGGCATCACCGCCAGGAGGATCCCGAGCAGCAGCCGGTCGCGGAAGACCAGCTCCGCGTAGCGGCGCGTCAGGATGAAGAACTGCCGCACCGTCCCCGCCGTGCGCGTCTCCAGGACCGGCTTCGCGCCGCCGGACTTCAGCACCCCCGTCGGCGCGGCGCGGCCCGTCAGCGCCTTCTGCCTCTCGGTCACGTACTTCCGGCAGGCCTCCGAGGCGAGGTAGCGCTTCTCCAGGCCCTCCGGGTCCTTCTCGATCTCCGTGTAGATGTCGGAGAAGTCCTTCACGCCGAAGTGGTCGAGGGCGAGCTTCGGCGGCCCGTACCAGACCAGGCGCCCGCGGGAGAGGAAGGCCACGTGATCGCACTGCGTGATGTTCGCCGTCGCGTGGGTCACCATGATGATCGTGCGGCCGCCGTCGGCCAGCCGCCGCATCGTGTACATCATCTTCTTCTCGAGGCCCGGGTCGAGGCCGCTCGTCGGCTCGTCGAGGAAGAAGAGCGAGGGCTCCGAGAGCATCTCCACCGCGATCGACACGCGCTTGCGCTGCCCGCCGGAGAGCGACCGGATGAGCTTGTCCCGGTGCTGCAGCATCTCCACGTCCCCGAGGACGCGGTCCACGGCCCTGTCGAGTTCCGCGCGCTTGGTGTCCTTGGGCAGGCGCAGCTTCGCCGAGTACCGCACCGCGTGGTCCACCGTGAGGTCCCCGTGCACGATGTCGTCCTGGGGCACGTAGCCGAGCATCCCCTTCCACGCGTCGTAGTTCTCGAGGAGGTCCTCGCCGTTGACGAGCACCTTCCCGTCCACGTGGAAGATGCCGGCGAAGGCCTTCATCAGGGTGGACTTGCCCGCGCCGGAGCCGCCGACGAAGCAGACGAACTCCCGGGGCTTGATCGTGATGCTGATGTCGTTCAGCAGCACCCGCGCCGTCTTCCCGCGCCCGACCGTCCGCTTGAGCCCGACGCCGTCCACCCGCACGCGCCCGGCGCTGGAGGACTGGCTGAAGCCGGCGGCGGTGTAGACGAACTTGTAGGGGCCGATGTGGATGATGTCCCCGGACTTGAGCGTCCTCCGCCCCTCGACCCGCTGCCCGTTCACGAAGGTCCCGTTGGTGCTGCGGAGATCGGTGAGGTCGTGTCCGCCCTCCGTCCGGTCCACCCGCGCGTGGCGCCAGGAGACCAGCGTCCCGTCCAGCTTCACGTCGCAGGCGGGGTCCCGGCCGAGGACGAAGGAGTCCTTCCCCTCGACCTGCAGCCGCCGGACCGCCACGGTGGAGAGCTCGTCCTTCAGCTCCGTGCCCTCCTCGTGGTAGGTGAGGGAGACGGAGTTGCCGGAGGGGTCGCCGATGCGGACGATGTCCCCGTCGCGCAGCTCGTGGGGCCCGTCGAGGAGCTTCCCGTTCACGTAGGTCCCGTTCGTGCTTCCGAGGTCCTTCAGGCCGTAGCGGCCCCCCTTCAGCTCCACCTGCGCGTGGCGGCCCGAGGAGGCGGCGAAGTCGAGCCGGATCTCGTTCTCCATCGATCGCCCGATGCGCATCACGTCGCCGTAGAGCGGCTCCTCCCGGGGGGGCTCGCCCGGGACGACGACGACGAACCAGGGCCGGCGGAGCATCCGCGTCCCGTGGCCGCCGTCGGGGGAGGAGGGCGTGGGGTCGCGGGGGGGGGGCTTCGGCGCCGCCCTCGCCGGGATCGCCGCCGGGGCGTCGTAGGCGAGGGTGAGGTTGCCGACGGCGATCCGGTCCCCGTCCCTCAGGACCCGCGGCCCGGAGAGCGGCTCGTCGTTGACGCGGGTGGGGTTGCGGGGGGAGTGGTTCTCGATCCGCACCGCGCCCGCCCGGCACCGGAGGACCGCCTGATCCTTGGAGACCGTGGGCTCGGCGAGCGGGACGTCCCGGCCCGGGTCGCGGCCGAGGGTGAGATCACCCTCGCCGAGATCGTGGACCTGCCCGGCCAGCGTCCCGTCGAGGACGCGGAGTCTTCCGCACGGTCCCATCGTCCGCCTTCCTTCTGCGTCTGCCCGGGGAGGAGGCTAACGGGAGGGGGGGGCGGGAGGCAACGACGCTCCGCGGGCCGCGCCCTTCACGACCCCAGGTGGAACACCATGGATACCGAGTCCTCCGGCTGGCGCCCGAGGCGGATGGTCGATCCCGACGGGACCGGGACCGCCGCGTGCACCGGCTGATCGCCGAGGAAGGTGCCTCCGCTGCTCTTCGCGTCGGAGAGGTGCCACGTCCCCCCCCGGATCTCCAGCAGCGCGTGGATCCGCGATACGCAGGGGTGTTCGACGGCGACCTCGCAGTCCCTGCCCCTCCCGATGCGGATGATGGGCTTCTCGAGCACCGCCTTGCGCACCACGCTCCCCGGCAGCCGGACCAGGAGGAAGGCCGGCACGCGGGCCGGGGCCTCGCCCGTCGGGGTGTGGACGGAGACGACGGCGCCGCACTTGGGGCAGTAGCGGACGCCGGGGGTCAGCGCGTGGGAGCAGTGGTCGCAGCGGCCGGGGAAGGACATGCCCCGAGGATACCGCCGGGCCCGCCCTTTCCTTCCGCCCGCGGGGGGAGCGGGCGACCTTGGTCCCGCCATGGCCCTCTCCATCGACGTCCACGCGCACCTCGTCGGGCTGGACCGCGACGGCCACGGGTGCGTGCTCTCGGAGAGGATGCGGAGGCGGATCTCCACGCGGTTCGTCCTCGGGAGCGTGGGCGCCAGGCTCTCCGACCCGCCCGCCGACGTGGACCGGCGGTACCTCGACCACCTCGTCTCCCACGCCGAATCCGCCCCCTCGGTGGACCGCGTGGTGCTCCTGGCCTTCGACGGGGTCTGCGGGCCGGACGGCCGCATCGACGAATCCCGGACCCACCTTCGGATCCCCAACGACTACGTCCTCCGGTGCGCGAAGGCGTCGCCGAAGTTCCTGCCCGCGTGCAGCGTGAACCCGTTCCGCGTCGACGCCGTCGCCGAGCTCGACCGCTGCGCCGCCGCCGGCGCCGTGCTCTGCAAGTGGATCCCGGCCGCCATGGGCTTCGACCCGGCCGACCCGCGGTGCGACCCGTTCTACGCGAGGCTGCGCGAGCTCCGCATGCCGCTGCTCAGCCACACCGGCACCGAGCTGGCGGTGACGACGGTGTCGAAGGCGGCCGGGGGGATCGCGCGGCTCGACCGGGCCCTGGACGCCGGCGTGGAGCTCGTCGTCCCCCACGCCGGGAACCTCCGCCTCTTCGGCGACCGCGCCGACTGGGAGGCGCTCCGCGCCGACATGGGGCGGCGGGGCAACCTGTGGATCGACGACAGCGCCCTCTGCATGCTCCACCGCCGGCGCCGCCTCTTCCGGGTCCTCGAATCCACGGACGTCCACGGGCGCGTCCTCCACGGGAGCGACTTCCCGCTCCCGGCCCAGCCGATGGCCTTCGTGGATCGCGTCGGCTTCCGCGGGGCCCGCCGCATCAAGGCGATCCCGTCCTTCTTCGAGCGGGACGTCGCCCTCAAGCGGGCGCTGGGCGTGCCCGACTCCTTCCTCGGGAGGGCCGAGGGCCTGCTGCGGCTCAGCCCACCTGGCTCCACACGACCTTGAGGTAGCGGCCCTGGGAGTGGTGCATCGCCCAGGGGTGGTCGGCGCCGGCCCCGCCGATCTCGAGCACGCGGACGTCGCGGTTGGACCGCAGCGCCGCGCGGGAGAGGACGCCGAGGAAGTCCCCCTCGGAGACGAGGCCCGAGCAGGAGCACGAGACGACGAGCCCGCCGGGGGCGACCTTCTCGTAGGCCAGCGCGTTCATGTCCTCGTACTTCCGCAGCGCCCCGGGCAGGCCGTCCCGGTTGGCGGCGAGCTTCGGCGGGTCGCAGACGACGACGTCGAACTTCCCCGGCTTCACGCCGCGGAGCGCGTCGAAGGCGTCCCCGTGCTCGAAGGAGACGGAGCCGGGGGCGTGGTTCAGCCGCCCGTTCTCGCGGGCCTGGGCCACGGCGGCCTCGTCGAGGTCGATGCCGATCACCTCGGCGGCGCCGCCCTTCATCGCGGCCAGCGAGAACCCCCCCGCGTAGCAGAAGAGGTCGAGGACGCGGCGCCCCTTCGCCCGCTGCATCAGCCGCAGCCGGTGCTCCCTCTGGTCGAGGAAGAAGCCGGTCTTGTGGCCCCGCGCCGGGTCCACGAGGTACTTCACGCCGTGCTCCCGGATCTCCACGGTCCCCGCGTCCCCGGCGTCGCCGTAGATGCGGAACCCCTCGATCTTCTCCACCGCGGCGTCGCCGCGCACCACCATCGCGCGGGGCTTGAGGAGGGAGCGGAGGGCGTCCTTCACGTCGACCGCGAGGCGGTACCAGCCGAGGGCGAGGATCTGCACCGCGAGGACCCCGGCGTAGCGGTCCACGACGAGGCCCGAGAGCCCGTCCCCCTCGCTGTTGACGACGCGGTAGGCGTCCGTGGCCTTCTCGACGCCCAGCACGTCGCGGCGCAGCGCGAGGCACTCCGCGAGGCGGCGGCGGAGCCACGCGGCGTCGAGGTCCGGTCCTTCGCCCCGCTCGAGGATGCGGACCGCCAGCTCGGACTTGCGGTTGTAGAAGCCCCGCCCGAGGACGCGGTCGTGGTCGTCCACGACCTCGACGACCTCCCCGTTCCCCGTTCCGGGGTCGGCGGATTCCACCATCTTCCGGAAGACCACGGGCTGTCCGCCGGCCCGGGTCGTGCGGAGGCGGACGCGCTTCAACGGATCACTTCTTCGGCTCCGCGGGGGGTGCGGCGGCGGGGACCGCGGCGGGGGCCATGGGCGCCGGGGCCTTGAGGATCCCGCTCCCCTCCATCTCCGCCTCCCCGCGCCGCCACTTCAGGAGCACCTTCGCGCCCGCGGAGAAGCCCTCCAGGACGACCTTCAGGTCCACGAGGTCGGCGACGGGGTTCCCGTCGATGGAGAGGAGGACGTCCTCCGCCCGCATGCCCGCCTCGGCGGCGGCGCTCCCCGGGACGACCTCCTTGACGAAGGCGTCGCCGCCGCGCAGAGCCAGCCCGATCCGGGCGCCCTGGCCCTGGGGCGTGGGGGCCGTGAAAATCACGAAGTCGGCGGGGCGGCCCATGCCCGTCCGCAGGGGGTCCTCGGCGGAGACGCGGTCCCTCTCCATGGGGAGGACGACCCGGTAGCCGAGCCCGTTGCGCTTCCGGGCCCGCTCGGGGATGGCGTGGAAGTCCATGACGTGCATGGAACCGGCGAGGACCACGATGGCCGCCCCCTCCGGCGCCCCGCGCAGGGCCTCGACGGCGGTCTCGGCCATCGTCTCGTCCCACGTGCACTGGGCCTCGTAGAAGCGGCGGAAGCGCTCCTCGGCGTTGGGCATCCCGGGATGGGAGAAGAAGACCTCCCGGATGGCCTTCTCGTGGGCCTTCACCGTCGTGTCGATGTCGGCGGGGATCTGGACGCGGAGCGCGTCGTCGAGGCCCGCGAGCCCCTTCATGTTGATCTCGCGGATGATCCCGCGGTCCACGTTGAGGCCGACGACCCGCAGGCGGCGCTCCCTCGCGAGGCGGAGGATGGGGGCGTACAGGTTCCAGTCCGACCAGATGTCGTACCAGGCCGCCTCGCGCAGGAGGGTCCGCTCGTCCATCCCGCCCTCCGACCAGCGGTCGAGGACCGCCTGGTAGGGGCGCTGGAGCATCTCCATCCCCACGAGGACGCGCGGGTTGCGGGCCGAGAGGGCCTCTATGATCCGGCGCTGGATCTCGTGGTGCTCCGGGTTGGTGTGGCTCTCCCCGACGTACACCATGGGGACCGAGGCGAGGTCGTCGATCATGGCCTCGAAGGACACGGTCTTCCCGGTGCGGGCGTCGAGGACCCCCTCGACGGGGGCGGTCAGCGGGCGGGAGGAGGCGCAGGCCGCGAGGCAGACGGCGGCGGCGAGGGCCGGGAGCGTCCGGGCGGGGTCTCTCATCCCGGCAATCTACCGGCGGGGGGTGTGACGCGACCCATGGAGAACAGGGCCGCGCCCAGGATCAGGATCCACCCCGCGCCGACGGCCGCGAGGGCCCGGTCCTGCCGGCGGACGAGGGCCGCGACCTCCTCCCTGCCCTCGGCGATCCCCCCCTCCCGGAGCCCGAGGAAGCGGTCCGTCAGCCACTCGAGGGGGGCGTGGTCGTCGGTGAGCACGGGGAGCCCGGGGAGCGGGGTGACCGCGGTCGCCTCCGCGGCGGCGGCCGCGGCATGGTCGAGCAGGCGGTCCCACTCCGCCACGCCGGCGCGCTCCCCGAACCGCTCCCGGGCCCGGGCGGGGTCGAGCCGCGCCGGGTCCGGGGGGCCCGCCCCCCGCCGGGCCGCGAGGACGAAGCCGCGCCCCCGGTACTGGCTCAGGCGCAGGCAGCCTCCGAAGACCGTGGAGAGCGTGTTCTCCAGGGCCGCGAGGTTGGGGGAGTCCTCGCCGACGGCGTGGACGTTCATCGCCAGGACCCCGCCGGGCTCGAGCCTCCGCAGGCAGAGTTCGAAGAACTCCCGCGTCCCGAGGTGGAAGGGGATGTAGAGCTCGTTCGCGAAGGCGTCCACGACGAGGAGGTGGTAGCGCGTCCCCGCGGGGAGCGCGGCCAGCCATGGACGGCCGTCGGCGGCGGCGGCCTCCGCCGGCATCCCGAAGAACTCCCGCCCGAGGTCGAGGACCCCGGGGTCGAGTTCCGCGCCGTCCACCCGCAGGCGGAAGGGCCCGTCCCAGAAGTGGCGCCACTGCGCCGCGTTCACGCCGCACGCGAAGCCCACGATCGCGCCCCGCAGCTCCGCCCCCGGCTCGAGGTCGAGGAGGAGGGGGAGCATCGCGTAGTCGTCGTAGTGGCGGGATTCCGTCAGGACCCTCCCCTCCACCCGGAGCGAGTGGAACGTGTGGACCCCCTCGTTGATGGTGAGGACCCGGGAGGCCGGCTCGCCCGGGTACCGGTCGTCCCGGACGGCGAGGTACTGGTAGGGGGACTCCCTCTCGGCGAGGACGACGGACGTGCCGCCGCCGGGGAGCACCGGGGCCCCGCGCAGGGGGCCCGCGTGCGGTCCTGCCAGCGCCGCCGCGGAGAACGCCGCCAGGATCGCCGCCGCCGCGACGGCGCCCTTCCCTCGCGCCGCCAGCGCCAGTCCGGCGGCGGCCGGCAGCGCGAGGAGGCCCGCCGCGACGAGGAGGGAACCCCGGGATCCGAGGTGGGGCACGAGGAGGAGGGTCGGGAGGTAGGTCCCCGCGATGGACCCCGCGGTGGAGACGGCGTAGACGTTCCCCGCGGCCCGGCCCACGCCGCCGGCCGCCAGCAGCCGGATCGCGATGGGGGAGACGGCCCCGAGGAGGAGCAGGGGCGGGGCGAAGAGAAGGAGCGTGGCGCCGAGGGACCCCTTCACGAGGATCGAGGCGAGGCCCTCGAGGTCCACGCCCTCGGCGAGGAACAGGCGGGAGACGGGCGGGACGAGGAAGGCCCCGCCCGCGACGAGAACCCCCCCTGCCGCCATGAGGGAGAAGAGCACCGCCGCGGAGGGCCGCCGGTCCGCCAGGCGTCCCCCCAGGGCGCAGCCGACGGCGAGGGCGGCGAGCACCACCGCGATCACGTTGGTCCACACGAAGGTGGTGGACCCGAAGAACGGCTGCAGGGCCCGAACCGCCGTCATCTCCACGATCATGACCGCCGCGCCGGAGGCGCCGACCGCGGCCAGGAGGAACCAGGGGGGGATCAAGGGGGGCCTCGGTCGGAGGATACCCGGCGGGGAGGGGGGACCGGTTGACTCCCCGGCGCGCCCCCTTAGGATGGGCCCGTCCCCGCCTGGAGGAGGCCGCCATGAAGCGATTCGCCTTCGCCGCCGCCGTGCTCGCCTTCGTCCCCGCCGACGAGGACCTCGCGTCCGCCTACGCCGAGAAGTCCTGCGGGGCGAAGACGGCGCAGGAGAGGTTCGCCGTGGCCCTGTGGTGCCGGGAGAAGGGGCTCCTCCCCGAGGCGACGGCCCAGCTCCGCGAGGCGGCGCGCCTCGATCCCGACCTCGCCGCGGCCCGCGAGGCCCTCGGCGACCGGAAGGTGGACGGGCGCTGGGTCCCCTCCGACGAGGCCATGGCCGCCAAGGGGCTCGTGCGGCACGAGGGGCGCTGGATGCTCCCCGAGGAGAAGGCGATCCTCGCGGCCCCCGCCGAGGAGAAGGCCCGCCTCGCCCGCGAGGCCGATCGCGCCCGGAGGCTCCTCGAGACGGTCGCCGGCGGCGACGAGCGCCAGTCCCGGATGGCCCGCGAGGCGCTGGCCTCGGTGGACGCGAAGGCCAAGGTCGCCCCGCTGGCCTACGCGCTCCGCGCGAAGCAGAAGCCCGTGCGCCTGCTGGCGGCGGAGGAGCTCGGGCGCCTGAAGGACCCCCGGTCCTTCCGCGCCCTCGTGGCCCGCGCGGTCCGCGATCCCGACGCCGAGGTCCGCGCCGCCTGCGTGGACGCCGCGAAGGCCTTCGGGGATCCCAACCTGCTCGCCCCCTTCGCCCGCACGTTCACGGCGTCGGAGAGCGCCGAGGTGCGCGCCGCCGCGGCGGAGGCCATCGGCCGGACCGGGAACCTGCGCGGCGTCGCCGTCCTCGTCTACTCCCTCGAGGCCCACGGCGGGGGGCAGCGCTCCTACATCTACACCGCGAACCAGCTCACCTTCATCCAGGACTTCGACGTCGAGGTCGCGCAGACCGCCTTCATCGCCGACCCCCAGGTCGGCGTCCTCCAGGACGGGGCCGTGCTGGACGTGAAGGTGGTGGCGACGGAGTGGTACTCGACCCGCGTGGAGCGGCACGCCATCGTGGACGCCCTGCGCACCCTTTCGGGCGCCGACATCGGCGACGACCCGAAGGCCTGGCGGGCGTGGATGCGGGCGAACCGCGAGAAGATCGTCGCCGCCCGGTAGGGGCCGGGCGAAGCCCGGCCCGCCGTCCGCCCGGATTCCCCGACAGATTCGCGCCCCCCGAGCGTTCTCTGGGTTGGACGCGGGCCGCAGGGACTCTGGCCGCGCGCCCGATCGACGTTTCCGGCCTCGCGCAGGGGAGGAGCGGAAATGCCCGCACCGCCGCCGAACCGTCCCGGAATCCGGACTCTTCCGCCGATCCTCGGCCTCGATCCCGCGCTGCACCGCGCGCTGGAGACGACGCGCCGCCTGGCGATGCGGAAGTGCCCGGTGCTGCTGCAGGGGGAGACGGGGACGGGCAAGGAACTCGTCGCCCGGGCGTTCCACGAGGCGTCCCCGCGCTCCGCGGGCCCGTTCCGCGCGGTGAACTGCGCGGCGCTCCCCGCGGGGCTCCTCGAGGCGGAGCTGTTCGGCGCGGCGCGGGGCGCCTACACGGGGGCCGACGCGCCGAGGGCGGGGCTCCTCGAATCCGCCGACGGCGGGACGCTCTTCCTCGACGAGATCGGGGACATGGCCCCGCCGCTGCAGGCGGCGCTGCTCCGGGTGCTCGAGGACGGCACGGTCCGGCGGCTCGGCGAAGTGGAGGAGCGGAGGACCGACTTCGCCCTCGTCGCGGCGACCCACCGGGACCTCGGCCGCCTCGTCGCCGGCGGCGCGTTCCGCCAGGACCTGCTCTACCGGCTCGGGCGCGTGCTCCGGCTGCCGCCGCTGCGCGAGAGGCCGGGGGACGTGCTGCTGCTCGCGCGGGCCTTCCTCGCCGAGGCGGCCGACGGCGCGGCCCCGGCGGTCCTCGACCCGGGGGCCGAGGCGTGGCTCCTCTCCCACCCGTTCCCCGGGAACGTGCGGGAGCTGCGGGCGCGCGTCCGCTCCGCCGCGGCGCTGGCCGAGGGCGGCGTGGTCCGGCGCGGGGACCTCGCCGGGGAGGACGCGGACCGGCCCCCGGCCGCCGGGGGAGGGCCGGTCGTGGACGCCTGCCGGCGCGGGGGGCCCCTCTCCGTCGCGGATCTCGCCCTGGAGACCGGGATCCCGCGTCGCACCCTGCAGAGGACGCTGGCGGCGCTGGTCGCCGAGGGGCGGCTCCGCCGCGAGGGGCGGGGGCCGGGCACCCGGTACGCGCCGGGCTAGGGGACGAGGACGATCTTGCCGAACGCCTCGCGGGCCTCCAGGCGGCGGTGGCCCTCCCGGACGTCGGCGAGGGGGAGGACGGAATCGACCACGGGCCGCAGGCGGCCGGCCGCGACCAGGCGCAGGACCTCGTGGAGTTCGCCGCGGCTCCCCATCGTGGACCCGAGGATCGACAGGTTCTTGAAGAAGAGGAGCCGCGTGTCCGTCCTCACCTCGAAGCCGCTCGTGGAGCCGCACAGGACGAGGCGCCCGCCCCGCGCCAGGGAGCGGATGTTCTTCTCCCAGGTGTCGGGGCCCACGTGGTCCACGATGACGTCCACGCCGCGCTTGCCCGTCAGGCGCCGCACCTCGGCGGCGAAGTCCAGAGACCGGTAGTTCACGGCCTCGTCGGCTCCGAGCGCCCGGGCCTTCCCCGCCTTCGCATCGGTCCCGGCCGTGGCGATCACCCGGGCGCCGAGCACCTTCCCGATCTGGATCGCCGCCGAGGAGACGCCGCTGCCCGCCGCGTGGACGAGCATCGTCTCCCCCGGCCGGAGGCGCGCGCGCTCCACCACCATGTGCCACGCGGTCAGGAAGACGAGGGGGAGCGCGGCGGCCTGCTCCGCCGCCATGCCCGCCGGGCGGGGGAGGAGGTTCCGCGCGGGGACGACGGCGTACTCCGCGCACCCCCCGTCGCAGGTCTCGCCGAGGATCCCGTAGTCGCGGCAGAGGTGGTCGTCCCCGCGGGCGCACGCGGCGCAGGCCCCGCAGGAGACGCCGGGCGCGGCGAGCACGTCGTCGCCGGCATGGAACGACGGGTGGCCCCCGGGGCCGAGGGCGTCCACGACGCCCGCGATGTCGCAGCCCGGGACGATGGGGAGGGGGAACGGGTGGCCGGGCACGCCCCGGCGGACCCAGATGTCGAGGTGGTTGAGCGCGACGGCCTCGACCCGGAGCCGGACCTGGCCGGGGCCGGGCTCGGGGACGGGGCGCTCCTCGAGGAGGAGGACCTCGGGACCTCCATGCTCGCGGACGACGACGCATTTCACGGGGGGACCTCCGGGGGGCGGCGCGCGGGCGGACATCGTACCGGAGGGCGACGATGGACGGGCGTCCGCGGGGCCCGGGAGGCACCGGTGGGGGGCCCCCGTGCCGGGGGGCCCCCCGAAGCCGGGGCGCCGGACGGTCGTCCGGCGCCCGCGGATCCGGCAGAAGAAGGACTAACGGCGCTTCTTCTTCGCTGCCTTCTTCTTCGCGGGCTTCTTCTTCGCCTTCTTCTTGGCGGCCACGGGGGCCTCCTTTCCCTTTCACGCCCTCGCCACTCCGGGAAGCGGGCACCGAGCCCGCGCTCCCTTCACTGTCCTGACGCTGTCCTGCCGGTCCTTCACTTCCTCCCGCGGGAGCGGCCCGGCTTCGCGGCCTTCGCGCGGGGCTTCTTCGCCAGCGGCCCCCGGATCACCAGCGCCGCCTCGCGGAGATCCGCCGCCGCCGTCTCCTCGTTGCGGTAACGGTACCTCTGCCCTAGGACTTCCAGGGACTGCAGGGCCCCCTTCACGTGGAGCAGGGTCTCGGAGAGGTGGCTCCAGAGTCCCCAGACGAGGGCCGCGGGATCCCCGTGCTCGGCGCCGGGGTAGCGGCACGAGCGGATGGCCTCGCGGAGGCGGGGGAGGAGCGCCTCGACCTCGGCGAGGTGGTGGGCGGCGCGGACGGCCGCCGTCCCGGCGCGCGTGTCCTCGCCGGGGAGGATGTGGCCGAAGACGCGGTTGAGGCCGCGGCTGCTGGCGCGGTAGGTCTCGACGGTGGTGGACGCCTGGCGCCTGGCCTTGCGGACGCGGTGGACGAGTCGGGACTTCATCGAGGAGGCCCTCCTGCGGCGGAAGGGGCGCCGAACCGGGGCGCCCGCTTCTCCATGAACGCCCGGATCCCCTCGTGCATGTCGGGTTCCCGGGCGAGCTCCTCGAAGTAGGCGCGCTCCGCCTTCTCGAGGGAGTGCGCGAAGTGGGGGAGCGCGAGCGCGCGGAGCCGGCGCACCGTGATGCCGAGGACGGCGCGGCTGCCCGCCGCCATCGCCTCGCCCGCGGCGACGGCGGACTCCTCGGCCTTCCCCGCCGGGACGAGGCGGGAGAGGAACCCGCGGCGGTGGGCCTCGGCGCCGTCGATCGAGTCGCCGGTGAGGCACATCTCCGCGAGGCGGGGGCCGTAGCGGTCGGCCAGCGCCGCGATCCCCACGGGCGGGAAGCAGGCCAGCTTGATCTCGGGCAGGGCGAACTTCGCGGACTCCTCGGCGAACACCAGGTCGCAGGCGAGGGCGAGCTCGCAGCCGCCTCCGAGGCAGGCACCCTTCACCGCGGCGACGCTCACGAGCCGCGAGGCGTGCAGCCGGCGGAAGAGCCCGTGGAAGGTGCGGATCATCCTCTCGATCTTGTCCGGGGTGTGGTCCTTGACGTCCACGCCGGCGGAGAAGGCCCGGTCCCCGGTCGAGGAGATCACGACGACGGCGGCCGGGGAGTCCTCGGCCGCGGCGAGGGCGGCGTCCAGGTCCTCGATGGCGGCGATGTCGAGGACGTGGACGGGCGGGCGATCGAGGCGGACGATCGCGACCCCTCCCCTCGTCTCGACGGCCACGCCCTTGGCGGTCATCTTCATCCTCTATCGGTTCATCGGCCCCGGAAGGACGGCTTTCTCTTCTCGACGTACGCCGCGATCCCCTCCTTCGCGTCCGCGCTGGTGAAGAGGCGCTGCTGGAGTTCGCGCTCGATCGCGAGGCCCGACTCGAGGGGGACCTCGGCCCCGGCCTGCACCGCGCGCTTGATGTGGCCGACCGCCATCGACGCGCGGCCCGGGGGGCAGAAGCCCCGCGCGGCCTCCGTCACCGCCGCCATGAAGGCGTCCACGGTCGGCGCCTCGATCACGCGGTTGACGATGCCCAGGCGCTCCGCCTCGGCCATGTCCACGTTGCCGCCGGAGACCATCATCTCGATGGCCTTCGACTTGCCGACGAGCCGCGCGAGGCGCTGGGTGCCGCCGGTGCCCGGGAGGACGCCGAGGGTCACCTCGGGTAGCCCCACCATCGCGGGCTTCGCGTTCGGCGCCGTGCTCCTCCACCCGAAGCGCAGGTCCGCCGCCATGGCGACCTCGAGGCCGCCGCCGACCGTGTGCCCGTTGAGGGCGGCGATGACGAGCTTCGGCGTGTTCTCCAGGCGGAGCAGCGTCTCGTTGGCGTGGAGGCAGAACCAGTACTTGAAGGAGGGCTCCGCGCCCCGGAGCATCGCGATGTCGGCGCCGGCGCAGAAGAAGCGGTCGCCCGCCCCGCGGATCACGACGACGTGGACCGAGTCGTCCATGCGCGCGCGGAGGATCGCCTCGTCGAGGCGGCGGTTGAGATCGTAGGAGTAGGTGTTGGCCGGAGGGGAGTCGAGGGTGAGGAGGGCGATTCCCTCCGAGGCCTCGTACCGCACGAGCACCGCGTCGTTCATCGCACCTTCCGTTGCACCATTCGCGCCGCGCCGTGTGCGCGGTCATTCTATGCGTACGCGGCGACGCGCTCCACGGATTCCGCGGATGTGATAGGCTCTCTCGACCGCGGGGACGGGAAGGTCCGCCGCGGACGTCAATCGAAAGAGGAGGGATCATGCGCATCGCCGCCGCCGCCGTCTCGGTGCTCGTCCTCGCCGCCGCGGCCTCCGCCGCGACCGTGCGGGTGCCGCAGGACCAGCCGACGATCCAGGCCGGCGTCACCGCCGCCGCGACCGGGGACACGGTCTCCGTGTCGAAGGGCGTCTACTTCGAGAACGTCGTCGTGTCGACCCCGGGGATCAAGATCGTGGGGAAGGGCGCGATCCTCGACGGCAACCTCGCGGGCGTGGACGGGGACTGCCTGACGATCAACGCCGCGGACGTCGTCGTCCAGGGGATCACGTTCCGCAACGGAGACCACCACGTCGTCCTCGCCGCGGCCG
>CAZWGT010000047.1:12976-15748 GCA_964633345.1 uncultured Planctomycetota bacterium | reverse complement strand
CTTCGGGAACACCCTCTTCCGCAACCGCGGGGAAGGCTCGTTCGAGGAGGTCTCCGGGCCCGCGGGGGCGGAGACCTTCTGGCCCTGGGGAATCGCCGAGGGGGACTTCGACGGGGACGGGTGGGAGGACGCCTTCCTCCCCTCGGGCATGGGGTACCCGTTCTTCTTCTGGCCCAACGCCCTGCTGCGCAACCGGGGGGACGGGACGTTCGAGGACGTCGCCGCGGCCTCCGGCACCGCCGCGCCTCCGGGAGGGACCGCGTGGCCGCGGCCGCTCCGCGGCGCCCCCGCCCACCGCAGCGCCCGGTGCGCCGCGACGGCCGACTTCGACGGCGACGGGCGCCTCGACGTCGTCGTGAGCACGTTCAACGACCGGGTCCTCTACTACCGGAACGTCTCCCCCCCGGCCCGCTGGTGCGCACTCCGCCTCGTGGGGGCCGGGGCGAACCGGGACGCGGTCGGGGCCGTCGCCCGCCTGACGGCCGGGGGGAGGACCCGGGTCCGCATGGTCCAGGCGGCGGGGGGCTACCTCTCCCAGTCCTCCCGGGTCCTGCACTTCGGGCTGGGGTCGGCCTCCTCCGTGGAGCGACTGGAGATCCGCTGGCCCGACGGGCGCGTCGAGGTCGTGCCCCCTCCTCCCGTGGACCGCCTGACGGTCGTCCGCCGGACCCCCTAGCGCCCCGAGACGAGGTCCAGGATCGCCGCCCCGACGTCGGCGCTCTCCCGGAGGCCCCCGAACCGCTCCGCCCCGGGCCCGGCGGCCACGATCGGCACCGGGGCGGCGGTGTGGCCGTCGGTGGTGAAGGCGACCCCGGCCCCCGCCGAGGACGCGTCCCCGTAGGGGCGTCGGAGGCGCCCGAGGAACGGGCCCCGCCCGTCCCCCTTCGGGTCCGTCAGCGCCACGGCGTCGTCGGCGAGCCACGGGACCGCGGCCCGGGCCGCCTCGAGGGTCGGCCGCCCGCCGCCCACCTCCGCGGCCACGGCCTCGAGGCTCCGGACCTGCGTGGAGAGGCGGAGGAGGTCCTCCCCCCTTCCCGTGCAGACCGCGAGACCGCCCGTCTCGTGGTCCGCCGTGACCACCACGAGGAGGTCCTTCCGCCGCTCCCGCTCCCGGAGGACCACCTCGATGGCCCCGTCCAGTTCCCTCAGTTCGCCCAGCGCCGCTCCGGCGTCCTGGAAGTGGCAGGCGTGGTTGACGCGCCCCCCCTCGACCACGAGGAGGAACCCCTTCTCCCACCGCCCGAGGATCTCCAGCGCGCGGGCGGTCATCTCGGGCAGCGTCGGGGCCTCGGCCTCGTCCGGGCCGTCGCGGTCGAGGGCGAAGGGGAGATGGGAGGGGGCGAAGAGCCCGAGGAGGCGCCCGGGCGCGGCCCCCTCGAGGAGGGCCCGGCGGTTCGTGGCGACCGCGAAGCCCGCCGCCCGCGCCTCGGCCACGAGATCGACGTCGTCCCGTCGCTGGGACGGGGCGTCGGCGATCCCCCGTCCCGGCTCCCCGGCCGCGGCGCAGGTCCTCGTGCGCGGGACGTAGTGCGCCGTCCCGCCGCCGAGGAGAACGCGGGCCTCCGACGCCCGGATCTGCTCCTCCGCCACCCGGGACTGGAGGCGGCGATCGGGCACGTGGGCGGTGAAGGCGGCGGGCGTGGCGTCGGTGAGGGCGGAGGTCGTCACGAACCCCGTGGCCATCCCCCGCCGCACGGCCGCCTCGAAGGCGTTCCCGACGGCCGCCCCCGCGGGGTCCACGCCCACGGACCCGATGCGCGTGCGCGTCCCCGTGGCGAGCGCCGTGCCCCCGGCGGCGGAATCGGTGAGGAGGGAATCGGCGGAGAAGGTCGCGGCACAGCCCACGACCCCCTGGTCGGCCAGCCGATGGAAGGCGGTCTTCCCCTTCTCCCCGCCGGCGCGGCGGGCCGCGACGAGGAGCCCCCACTGGGACCAGCCCGTCCCGTCACCGAGGACGAGCACGACGCTCCGGGGGGCCGGGGGGGCCTCCCCGACGGGGAGCAGCGCCAGCGCCGCCGCCGCGACGATCCGGATCCTCATGGGGCCCTCCTCGGGACGGGGGATGATACGGTCCATGCCCCGGGTCTACCGCTTCGTCGTCCTCGGCCTCGGCCTGGCCTGCGGCCCGCTCCTCGTGCGGGCCCTCGATCAGGGGTTCGCCGCCGCCCCCCGGGACCTCTCGGGCGGCCACGTCGCCCTGGGCGCCGTGGTGGCGATCGTGGCCCAGCCGGGGCCGATCCTCGGCCTCTTCGTCACCCCCGCCTCGGGGGAGCGGGCCCGGGGCCTGGCCGTCGGGGGTTCGGTGGTGACGGCGCTGGCGGCGCTGTTCGCCGGGGCCCTCCTCTACCGGACGCTGTTCGTCCTCCGCGAGGGGAGCTTCGCGGCGGGCGCGACCTTCCTCTGGGCGGCGACGGCGCTGCCGCTGGCGGCCGTGGACTTCCTCCGCCTCCGCGGCGGCGGGTACAACTCTCCCCCGTGACCCTCCTCCAGGCCGTCCTCCTCGGGATCGTGCAGGGCGTCACGGAGTGGCTGCCGATCTCCTCCACCGCCCACCTGATCCTGGTCCCGTGGGTCCTCGGCTGGCCCGCGCCCCCGGAGTCCTTCCTCATCCTCGTCCAGGACGGGACGCTGCTGGCGGTGGTGGCCTACTTCCGCGGGGACCTGCTGGCGATCCTCCGGGGCGTTCGGTTCCGGGCCCCCCTCTCGACGCCGGAGTCGCGCCTGGGGTGGTGGATCGTGCTGGGCACGGTGCCGGCGGTCGCCGTCGGCCTC
>CAZWGT010000047.1:0-12876 GCA_964633345.1 uncultured Planctomycetota bacterium | reverse complement strand
GTCATGGCCGGAGCCGGCGTCCTGGGCCTCCGCTCCCTCGTCGTCGAGGACGTCCCGGCGGTCGTCGCGGGGACCGCGACCTCGGCCGTCGTGGGCTACGGGGCCATCCACTGGCTGATGGGGTACCTCGCCCGCCGCCCGATCACGGCGTTCGCGTGGTACCGGATCGGGGCGGGACTGCTCCTCCTCGGACTGGCCCTGTCCCGGGCCTAGAACGTCAGCGTCACCCCCGCGAAGAAGGCGAGGGGCGGCCCCTTCGGCGCCGTCGGGGTCTCCACGTACTCCTCGTCGAGGAGGTTCTCCACCCGGGCGAAGACCGTGAGCGCGTCGGTGGCCTTCCACCGGCCGCCGAGGTTGAGGAGGAACCGCCGCCCCGCGCGGTCGCGGAGATCCTGGTCGGGCCCCGTCTGGCCCAGGTCGTCCACGGAGGACTGCCAGTACCCGTCGAGGGTGAGGGTCCAGTTCCCACGCTTCCACTCGACGCCGCCCGAGGCGAAGGCGTCCGGCCGGTTCGGAAGGCGATCCCCGGTCTCGAGGTTCCGGGGGAACTGCTTCGTGAAGGCGCCGCGGACCGTGAACCCGGCGCCGGCCTCGGCCTTCACCGCGAATTCGTACCCCTCGGTCTCCGTGCGGTTGAGGTTCTGCAGGAGGAAGGTGGCCGGGTCGTAGGCGATGAGATCCTCGGTGCGCAGGCGGAACCAGGTGGCCTCCGCGGTCACCGCGTCCCCGAACCGCTGCTCGACGCCCGCGTCCACCGAGGCGCTGCTCTCCGGCACGAGATCGGGATTGCCCACGAAGGGATCGGTGAACTCCGCCGGGGTCGGGGCCCGGAAGCCCTCGCCGTAGTTGCCCCGGAGGGTCGTGCGCGTCGCCTCGACGTCCACCATCGCGCCGGCCTGGGGGCTCCACTCCGAGCCGGCCTGGGAGTGGTCGTCGTGGCGGCCCCCGCCGTCCACGGAGACGGGGCCGACGCGGGCGCGGACGAGGAGGTAGGCGCCGGCGTTGCGGTCCGTGGCGTCGAGGTCCTGGCCCCCGCCGAAGGGGGACTCCGAGAAGGAGATCGACTCCTCCTCCTTCCCGTCCACGCCCGCCACCGCCGACAGGCGTTCGTGGAAGTCGGCCTTCACGGAGGCGCCGCCCTGGGTCGTCGTCGCGCTGGTGCTGCTCACGAACTCCGCCGCGGCGCCCGGGGAGTCCCCGCCGTTGCGGAAGGCGCTGTCGGCGTCGGTCACCGAGCCCCGGACCTTCAGGGTGAGGATCCGCGCCAGGGGCTTCTCGACGGTGAGCCCGATGGCGGCGACCTGCCGCTCGCGCCGGATGTTGCCGTCCGGGGGGAGCGGGGTGCCGAAGTCGTAGGGGTCCTCGGCGGTGGAGTCGAGCCAGCGCACCGCGACCTCGGCCCGGCCGTCCCCGGCCACCTCGGCCCCGAAGAGCCCGGAGAAGGAGCGGGAGCGGAACGCCTCGCGGTCGTGGGGCCCGTCGGTCCCGGACTCGGCCACGCCGAAGGACCAGTCCGCCTTCCCGTCCCCGCCGCTGCCGGAGAGGGACTCCCGGTGGGAGAGGAACGAGCCCCCCTCGAGGGAGAGGTCGAAGGTCCCCGGCCCCTCGCCGCGGCGGCTCACGAGGTTCACGACGCCCCCGATGGCGTTCGACCCGTAGAGGGCCCCGTAGGAGCCGCGGAGCACCTCCACCCGCGCGAGGTTCAGCGCGTCGAGGTCGAAGAAGTTGAACTGCCCGCCGATGGTCGGGTCGTTGAGGGGCATCCCGTCCTGGAGCACGAGGACCTGGTTGGACGCCGCGCCGCGGAGGAACAGCGACGTCGCCCCGCCCGCGGTGCCTCCGCGGGAGACCGTCAGGCCGGGGATCTGGCGCAGGCCCTCGGCCACCGAGGAGACCTGGTGCTCCTCGTACCACTTCCCGTCCACCGTGGAGACGGCCAGGGTGGAGCGGCCGGGCTCCTCGGCGAACCCTGTGGCGACGACCTCGATCGCGGGGACGACGGTCTCCGCCTCCTTCTTCGGCTCCGGCGCCGGCTCCTCCGCCAGAACGGCGGCCAGGATCAGGGCGGCGATCTTCATCGGTGTCGTTCTCCTGTCGGGGCCCCGGGCGCCACGAAGGGCGTCCCGTCGGGCCGGCTCTCCACGACGACGGGCGTGCCGAAGATCTCCCCCAGCAGATCCGCCCGGATCACGTCCCGCGGCGCCCCCTCCGCCGCGACGCCGCCCCGTCCGAGGAGGACGAGGCGATCGCAGAAGAGGGCCGCGAGGTTCACGTCGTGCGTCACGACGACGATCCCCAGCCCCCGCTCCGCCTTCAGGGCGCGCAGCAGGCCGAAGACCGCCACGGCGTGCTTCATGTCGAGGTGGGCCGTCGGCTCGTCGGCGAGCAGCGCCCGCGTCCCCTGGGCCAGCGCCCGGGCCACGACGACGCGCTGGCGCTCGCCGCCGGAGAGCTCCGACAGGTCGCGGAGCGCCAGGTCCTCCGCCCCCACCGCGCGGAGCGCCCCGCGCGCGGCGCGGAGGTCCTCCTCCCCCTCGAAGGAGAAGGGGCCGAGCCACGGCGCCCGCCCCATGAGGACCGTCTCCAGTACGGTGAAGGGGAAGATCGGCGTCCCCTCCTGGGGGATGACCGCCAGCGTCCGGGCCAGCTCCCGGCGGTCGTAGAGGCCGAGCGGCCGGCCCATCAGCGTCACCGACCCGGCCGAGGGCTCGATCACCCGGGTCGCCCCGCGCACGAGGGTCGTCTTCCCGCTCCCGTTGGGGCCGATCACCCCGACGAGCTCCCCCTCGCCCACGGAGAGCGCCACGCCGGACAGGACGGGCCTCCCCCCGTACCCCAGCGTCACCCCCTCGAAGCGGAGGGCCGCGCCGCTCACGCGCCCCCCCTCTCCCGGCGGGCGAGGAGGAGGACGAAGGCCGGCGCCCCCACGACGGCGGTGAGGACGCCGACGGGGATCTCCCGGGCCCCGAAGGCGGAGCGGGCGGCCGTGTCGGCGATCACGAGGAACGCGGCCCCCGCGAGGAAGGTGGCCGGCAGGAGGATCCGGTGGTCGGGGCCGAGGACGCGCCGCACCGCGTGGGGGACGAAGAGGCCGACGAACCCGATGGGCCCGCTGACCGCGACGGCGGTGCCGGTGAGGATCGAGGCCGCCACGAAGGTCCTCCTCCGCACGGCGGTCACGTCCACCCCGAGGAGGGCCGCGGTCTCGTCGCCGACGGACATGAGGTTGAGCGGCACCGCGTCCCGCACCAGGGAGAGGAAGGCCGCCGCCGCCACGATGGAGGGGACGACGGGGAACTCCGTCCCGGTCCGCACCGCGCCCAGGGTCCAGTGGAGGATCTCCGCCGACTGGTGGGGGTTGGCCAGGTACTGCAGGACCGCCAGCGCGGCGAGGAAGAAGGAGTTCGCCACGACCCCCGTCAGCAGGAGGTCCTGGGCCAGCAGGTGGCCGCGGCGGTGGGCGACGGCGTGGATGAGGGCCAGCGCGCCGAGGCAGCCGGCGAAGGCCGCCAGCGGGAGGGAGGGGAACCCGAGGACGATCGCCGCGACGGCGCCGAGGGAGCCTCCGCCCGAGACCCCGAGCAGGTAGGGATCGGCGAGCGGGTTGCGGAGCAGGGCCTGGAAGGAGGTGCCGCAGACGGCCAGGGATCCCCCCACGAGGGCCGCCAGCGCGGCCCGGGGGATGCGGAGGTGGAGGAGGATGAAGCGCCGCGTCTCCTCGGAGACCGCCCGTCCCTCCGGGGCGGAGGGGCCCGAGAGGGCCGCCGCCGCCATCGCCCCGGCGAGGAGGGCGAGGAGGACGCCCCCCGAGGCGAGGAGGCGGGCCGGGGTCGCGCGGGGGCTCACCGCAGGGACTCCTCGAGGGCGCGCAGCGCCGCCGCCACGCCGGGCCCCGGCCGCAGCGCCGCCTCGTCGGTCAACGCCCGGACCCGGCCCTCCCGCGCCGCCGGGAGCGTGGGGAAGCGCGCCGCCCACCACTCCCGGTCCCTCCCCGTGCGGTCGAAGGAGGCGTCGATGATCGCGTCCGGGGCCCGCAGCAGCAGGGCCTCGGCGGAGAGCGTGGGCCAGGCCCCGGGGACGTCGCCGGCGGCGTTGGCGCAGCCGATCGCCCGGAGGAGGGCGTCGACGTAGGAGGCCCCCCCCGCCACGAAGAAGGGCTCCCGCTGGACCACGACGAGGACCCGGGTCGGCGGGCGGGCGGCGTTGCGCCGGCGCCCCTCCTCCAGCGCCCCCTCCATCTCCGCGCGCAGGGCGCGCGCCCTCTCCTCCCGCCCCACGGCCGCTCCGAGGATCCCCACCGCGTCGAGGAGCTGGGGGAGGGTGTCCGTGGAGACGGAGAGGGTGCGGACGCGGTCCTTCATGGGGCCGAGGGCGGCGGCCACCCCCTCGGCGTTGAGGACCACGAGGTCGGGGGCGAGGGCGGCCAGGGTCTCCAGGGAGAGGGAGCGGGAGTCCCCCACCACCGTGCGGGTCTTCGCCTCGGGGGGGCGGTCGCAGAAGCGCGTGACCCCGACCACGGCGTCCCCGGCGCCGAGGGCGAAGAGGAGCTCGGTGTGGGAGGGGGCCAGCGAGACGACGCGCCGGGCGGCGGAGGGGGGCGCCGGGAACGGGGACGGGGAATCGGCCTTCCCGCCGCAGGCGCCGCTGAGGACGCCCGCGGCGAGGATCGCGAGCGCCCGGAGGAATCGGAGGACGGCCATGGGCTCTGCTTTCTCGTTCCGCGGAGAAGCGAGTCGGAGCGTCGTCATCGCAGGCCGGTCTTCTGGCTCCCGGGTCGTCCTCGGGCCGTCCCCTTCCCGCCCCCCCTAGGCGGGGGGCAGTGGGACCACGACGGCCTTCGTCTCCGGTCACAGCGGCGGGTCCGCGGGGGATTCGCACCCCCTTCCCGACACCTGCGATGGTGTGCAGCGCGATTGCGAAAGAACGGTGCGGAGGGTACGCCGGGATCGAGGGCCTGTCAACGACCAACGCCCCGGTACGATTCCCGCCCATGTCCGCCCTGGTGGTCCTGGAGAATCCCCGCCTCTGGCGCCTGTCGATCCCGGGCGTCACCGTGGTCTCGGCCCGGGACTACCTCACCGACCCCCGCTACGGGGATCACCTGCGCACGCGGGTCTTCAACTTCTGCCGGCGCTACGGGTACCAGTCGCTGGGCTACTACGTGTCGCTGCTCGCCGAGGCGCGCGGCCACCGCCCCATGCCCTCGGTCTCGACGGTGCAGGATCTGCGCCTCGGCGCCATGGTGCGCGTCGTCTCCGGGGACCTCGACGATCTCATGCAGCGGAGCCTCGCGGGCCTGAAGGGGGAGCGGTTCACCCTGTCCGTCTACTTCGGGCGGAACCTCGCGCGGCGCTACGAGCGGCTCTCCCGCTCCCTCTTCAACTACTTCCCCGCCCCGTTCCTGCGCGCGGAGTTCGAGCGGACCGACCGCTGGCGCCTGGAGCGGATCCAGACCATCGCCACGAGCGAGATCCCCGCGCCCCACCGCCCCTTCGTCCGCGCCCAGGCGCGGCGCCACTTCGCCCGTCCCGCCTCGGGGGACCGCCGCCGGGCCTGGCGCCACCAGATGGCCATCCTCCTCGACCCGGCGGCGGCCGACCGGCCCTCCAACGACCTCGCCATCGGGCGGTTCGTGCGGGCGGCGCGCTCCCTGGGGATCAACGCCACGATCATCGACCGGGAGGACTACGGGCGGCTGGCGGAGTTCGACGCGCTCTTCATCCGGGAGACGACGGCGGTCAACCACCACACCTTCCGGTTCGCGCGCCGCGCCGAGGCCGAGGGGCTCGTGGTCATCGACGACCCCGGGTCCATCGTGCGGTGCAGCAACAAGGTCTTCCTCGCCGAGGTCTTCGCCCACCACGGAGTCCCCCACCCGCAGTCGGTCATCCTCGGGCGGGAGAACGCCTCCGACGCCGGCTGGATGCTGGGCTACCCGGTGGTCCTCAAGCGCCCCGATTCCTCCTTCTCCCGCGGCGTCGTCAAGGCCGCCGACGAGAAGGCGCTGCGGGCCCGGATGGAGGAGTTCTTCCGGGACTCCGACCTCGTGGTGGCGCAGGAGTACATCCCCTCGGAGTTCGACTGGCGCATCGGGATCCTCGAGGGGCGCGCCCTCTTCGCCTGCCAGTACTTCATGGCCAGGGGGCACTGGCAGATCGCCCGCCTCCACACGAACGGCCGGGAGTACGGGCGCGTGAAGACCCTGCCCCTCGACGAGGTGCCCACCGCGGCGGTGCGCCTGGCGGAGCGGGCGGCGTCGCTCGTGGGGCGCGGGCTCTACGGGGTCGACCTCAAGGAGGCCCGCGGGCGGTTCTACGTGGTCGAGGTGAACGACAACCCCAACATCGACGCCGGCGTCGAGGACGCGGTGCTGGGGACGGAGCTCTACCGCTCGATCATGCGCACCTTCCTCGACCGGCTGGAGAACCAGGGGCGGCCGGGGGCCCCGCGGTGACGCTCGGGCTGTTCGAGGCGGTGGGCATCGAGATCGAGGAGATGATCGTGGACGCGGCGACCCTCTCCCCGCTCCCGCTGGCCGACCTGGTGCTCATGGAGGAGGGGGGCGCCCACGACGACGCGGTGCGGGGCGCGGTCACCTGGTCGAACGAGCTGGTCCTGCATGTCCTGGAGATGAAGACGAGCGGTCCGGCGCCGTCCTTCGCGGGCCTCGCGGCCGCCTTCGAGGAGTCGGTGGCGCGGATGCACGCGATCCTCGCGCCGCGCGGCGCGCGGATGCTGGGGACGGGGATGCACCCGTTCATGGACCCGGCGACGGAGCGGCGCCTGTGGCCCCACGGGAACGGGGAGATCTACGCGGCCTTCGACCGGATCTTCGACGCGCGCGGCCACGGCTGGTCGAACGTGCAGAGCGTGCACCTGAACCTGCCGTTCGCGGGGGACGCGGAATTCGCGCGCCTGCACGACGCGATCCGGGTGGTGCTCCCGATCCTGCCGGCGCTGGCGGCCGCCTCCCCCGCCGCGGAGGGGCGGCTCACGGGTTTCCTGGACACGCGCCTCGAGCACTACCGGACGAACTCGGCCCGGATCCCCTCGGTGACCGGGCACGTCGTGCCGGAGCGGGTCTCCTCGGAGGAGGAGTACCGGGAGCGGATCCTCGGCCCCATCTACGCCGACATGGCGCCGCACGATCCCGAGGGGCTGCTCCGCGACGAGTGGGCCAACGCCCGCGGCGCCATCGCGCGGTTCGACCGGGACGCCATCGAGATCCGGCTGCTCGACGCCCAGGAGTGCCCGCGGGCCGATCTCGCGGTGGCGGCGGCGGTGACGGGCGCGGTGCGGTCCGTCATCGACCGGGACCTCCCCGACCTCCACGAGCGGGCGCTGGAGCCGATCCTCCGCGCCTGCATGAAGGACGGCAGCCGAACGGAGATCGCCGACCCCGCCTTCCTCCGCACCCTGGGGTGGACGGGCGCGGTCCCCTGCCGCGCCGGGGACCTCTGGCGCCATCTCGTGGATGTCGGGTTCAGGCAGGTCACGGGAGCGGATGAACTCCGCCCCACTATTGACGGAGTCCTCCGGAACGGGACCCTTGCCGAGCGGATCGTCGCCGCGGGGCCAGACCTCCGCGCGACCTACATCCGGCTGGCCAACTGCCTCCGCGACGGAACCGTGTTCGGGTAGACGTCCACGGCCGGGCGACCCGGAGGGTCGCCCCTACACAGCGCCGCGACGGGGGCCTCGTAGGGGCGACCCTATGGGTCGCCCGGCCTCTAATACGATCGGGCGAAGACGACGCGGCGGGGCGAAGGCTTCCCGCAGACCACGCAGGGGCCCGGGTCGTCCTTCTCCCCTTCGGGGATGCAGCGGATGGTGGCCTTGGTCTCGGTCTTGACCTTCGCCTCGCACTCGGGCGACTCGCACCAGCGCATGCGGTAGAAGCCGGGCTTCGCCTCGATGTCCTTCTGGAACGCGGCGTAGTCGTCGGAGGCGTAGGTCCGCTCCGCCATCCACGCCCGCGCCCTCGCCAGCATGTCGGACTGGATCGTGACGAGGAGCGAGGCCACCGCCGCGCCGAGGCCGGCGACCGGGGCCGGGTTCTTCCCCTTCACGTCCCGGCGGACGACCACGCAGGTTCCCGCCTTGGCGTCCCGGGGCCCGAACTCGATGCGGACCGGCGTGCCGCGCCGCTCCCAGTCGTAGTGCTTGGCGCCCGGCCGGAGATGCTCCCGATCGTCGATCCGCGCGCGGACTCCGGCGGCCTTGAGGTCGGCGAGCATCGCGGCCGCGCCGTCGGCCACCGCCTTCTTCTCCTCGTCCGTCTTCCCGGGGATCGGCAGGACCACCGCCTGCACCGAGGCCAGCTTCGGCGGCACCACCACCCCGGCGTCGTCCCCGTGCACCATGATGACGGCGCCCACGAGCCGCGTGCTCACGCCCCACGACGTGGACCAGGCGTGCTGCAGCGCCCCGTCGCGGCCCTGGAACTCGATGCCGTAGGCCTTCGCGAAGGTCTGCCCGAGGTCGTGGCTCGTCCCCGCCTGGAGCGCCCAGCCGTTCTGCATCATCGCCTCGATGCAGAAGGTCTCCTTGGCCCCGGCGAAGCGCTCCGCCGCCGACTTCCGGCCCTTCAGCACCGGGATCGCGAGCACGTTCTCCGCGAGGTCGGCGTAGACCCCGAGCATCGCCTGCACCTCGCGCTCCGCCTCCGCGTGGGTCTCGTGGGCCGTGTGCCCCTCCTGCCAGAGGAACTCCGCCGTCCGCAGGAACAGCCGCGTGCGCATCTCCCAGCGCACCACGTTCGCCCACTGGTTGATCATCACCGGGAGATCGCGCCAGGACTTCACCCACTTCCCGTACATCGAGCAGATGATCGCCTCGCTCGTCGGGCGGATGTAGAGCGTCTCCTCCAGCTCCTTGCCGCCCCCGTGGGTCACCGCGGCGCACTCCGGGGCGAACCCCTCGACGTGGTCCGCCTCCTTGTCGAAGAAGGACTTCGGGATGAGGAGCGGGAAGTAGGCGTTCTCGTGGCCCGTGGCCTTGATCCGGTCGTCGAGCTCCCGCTGGAGGAATTCCCAGATCGCGTACCCGTTCGGCCGGATGATCATGCACCCCTTCACCGGGGCGTAGTCGGCCAGCTCGCCGGCGGCGATGACGTCGCCGTACCACGCGGAGAAGTCCTTCTCCCGCGGGGTGATGGGGTTCTCCTGCGCCATGGGATTCCTCTCTAGCGGACGACGAAGTTGACGAGGCGGCCCTCGACGAAGACCGTCTTCATGATGAGCTTCCCCTCGAGGAGCGGGCGGATCTCGGCGACGTTCCGGGCCGCCTCGACGACGGCGTCCCTGCCCGTCCCCGTGGGCACCGTCACCCGGCCGCGCACCTTGCCGTTGACCTGGACGGCGTACTCGACGTCCGCGACCTTCAGGGCCGCGGGATCGAACTCCGGCCACGGGCCGCGGAAGACGGAGTCCGTCCCGCCGAGCGTCTCGTGCATCTCCTCGCCGAGGTGCGGGGCCATGGGCGCCAGCACCCGGACGAAGACCCGGACCGCGTCGGCGAAGGCCGGGCCCGACGGGGCCTCCAGCGCCTCGAGCGCGTTGAGGGCCTTCATGAGGTCGGAGACGACCGTGTTGAAGGCGAGATCGCTCTCCACCGCGCGGGACATGTTCCGAAGAGCCTCGTGGCACAGGCGGCGCGCCTCGCGGACGGGGGCCGGGGGATCCCCCGCCGCCGTCCCCTCGGGGACCGCCCGCACCGCCGCCGCCGCGCCGGCGACGAACTCCCGGGCCCTCTTCAGGAACCGCTGGGCCCCGGCCACCCCCTCGTCCTTCCAGACGATGGCGTCGTCGCTCGGGGCGAAGAAGCACATCGCCACGCGGGTGGCGTCCACCCCGTAGCGCTTCATCGTCTCGATGGGCGACACGAGGTTGCCCTTGGACTTGGACATCTTCTTCCCCTCGGCGTCGTTGACCATGCCGTGGTTGAACAGGCGCAGGGCCGGTTCGTCGAAGTCGAGCAGGCCCGCGTCGTGGAGCACCATGGTCAGGAAGCGGAAGTAGATGAGGTGGCCCGTGGCGTGCTCGCGCCCGCCGACGTAGAGGTCCACCGGCAGCCACTCCCGCACCTTCGCCGGGTCGAAGATCGCCGCCGCGTTCCTCGGGTCGGGGTAGCGCAGGTGGTACCAGGAGGAGTCCATGAACGTGTCCATGGTGTCGGCGTCCCGCTCGGCCGCCTTGCCGCACTTCGGGCAGGGGACGTCCACGAACTCCGGCACGTCCGCCAGGGGCGAGCGCCCCTTCGGCAGCCAGTTCTGGACCCCCTCCGGCAGGAGCACCGGCAGGTCCTTCTCCGGGACCGGCACGTCGCCGCAGGCCATGCAGCGGATCATGGGGATCGGGGTCCCCCAGTAGCGCTGGCGGCTGACGAGCCAGTCGCGCAGGCGGAAGGTGACCTTCGGCCCGCCGAGCCCCTTGTTGCGGAGGATGGTCGGGACCTTCACGCGCCCCTGGTCGTCCCGGGTGCCGTCGAACATCCCGGAGTTGACCATCGTGCCGGGGCCGGTCCAGGCCTGCTCCAGCTCCTCTCCCTTGGGGACCTCCGACCAGGAGTCCTTGCGGATGACCACCCGGATCGGCAGGCCGTAGCGCCGCGCGAAGGCGAAGTCCCGCTCGTCGTGGGCGGGGACGCCCATGACGATCCCGGTCCCGTAGTGGCCGAGCACGTAGTCCGCCACCCAGATCGGGATCGGCTCGCCCGTGAGCGGGTGGACCGCGACCGCCCCCGTGTCCACGCCGTCCTTGGCCTTGACCGTGGAGGAGCGGTCGATCTCGGTGCGCAGGAGGGCCCGGCGGACGTACTCCTCCACCGGCTTCTGGCGGTCGGTCCCCGCGGCGAGCATCTGCGCCCAGGGGTGCTCCGGGGCGATGGCGAGGAAGGACACGCCGTAGAGCGTGTCCGGGCGGGTGGTGAAGACCTCGAAGTCGTGGGGGATCTGCCGGGCGCGGAACTTCACGACCGCCCCCTCGGACCGGCCGATCCAGTTGCGCTGGATCGCCTTCACGTCCTCGGGCCAGTCCTTCAGGCCGTCCAGGCCGCGCAGCAGGCGGTCGGCGTACTCGGTGATCCGGAGGAACCACTGCTCGAGCTCCCGCTTCTCGACCGCCGCCTCGCACTTCCAGCACGTGCCGTCCTCGGCCTGCTCGTTGGCGAGCACGGTCTTGCACCCGGGGCACCAGTTGACGAGGGCGACCTTGCGGTAGGCGAGTCCGCGGCGGTACAGCAGCAGGAACAGCCACTGGTTCCAGCGGTAGTAGTCGGGGCGGCAGGTGACGACCTCCCGCTCCCAGTCGTAGGAGATGGAGCACTTCCTCAGGGTCTCGCGGGAGACCTCGATGTTCTTCATCGTCCACTCGCGCGGGTGGATCCCCCGCTTGATGGCGGCCTCCTCCGCGGGCAGCCCGAAGGAGTCCCACCCGAAGGGGTGGAGGACGTCGAACCCCTGCATGCGGCGCAGCCGCGCCACGACGTCCCCGACGGAGTAGTTGCGGAAGTGGCCGAGGTGGATGTCCCCGGAGGGGTAGGCGAACATCTCCAGGCAGTAGAACTTCCGCTCCGGGTGCGCGGGCGTGAAGTCCTCGCCCCGCTCGGCCCAGCGGGCGCGCCACTTGTCCTCGATCGCCTGGAAGTCGTCGCTCATGGGGGGGTTCCGCTGCGGGAAGCCCGAGAGCGTACCGCCCGCGCCGGATTTCCTCCAAGGAGCCCCGCGGCGGGCCTAGGATGCCGGGTCTCCTCCCAGACGACGCGCCCGGTGGGGTCGTAGCTCAGTTGGGAGAGCGCCTGAATGGCATTCAGGAGGTCAGGGGTTCAACTCCCCTCGGCTCCACCACCACCGCCCCCCCTCACGGGAAGCGTCCGCGGGGGCCCCTCCGGCCCGCCGTCGAAGATCAGCGCCACCCTCTCCCCCTCCCGGACCGCGGCCCCGCCGAGGAGGTCCATGCGGTCCAGCAGCCGGCGGAGGTCGGCGACGTCGAAGGCGCCGACGGTCATCGGGTCGCCGACCAGTTCCACCACCGGGGGCTCGACACCGGGCGGGATGCGGTACCCCGGGTAGACGTTCCACAGGCGGCTCAACGGGCCGTCTCCACCCACGGCCGCAGTCCCTTCTCGAACACGACGGCCCAGCCGCCCCGCAGGCTCTTCTCGAGTCCCCTGCCGATGCAGCCGTGGACGGTCTCCGTGAACTTCAGGACCGTGCCCTTCCCGGCGTCCTCGAGGACGAAGTCCTCGAAGATCCGCGCGGGGCCGCCGAAGGAGGGGGTGAGGTCCCCGGCCAGCTGGAGGCGGCGGCCGGTCTCGATGCCCGTCACCGTCCACCAGAGGAGGCCCTGGCCGCCGGGGCCGGCCTCGTAGGCCCGGCCGCCGAGGCGGGGTTCGAGGACGAATCGGGTGGATGTCCGCTGGGAGACGAACCCCTCGGGCCACCACTTCCCGATGTCCTTCGTGAGCGCCCTCCACACCCGCCGCCGCGGGGCGGCGAGGCGGATCTCCATGCGGATGTCGAGGACTCCGAACGCGTGCTTCGTCTTCACGGACGGGACCACCCGGGTCCCGCTACTTCTTGCCGTACTTGACGGGTCAGCCATAGGCCGGCACCGCCGCGACGGCGACGGGCTTGCCCGCCATCGCGAGGTCGAGGGCCTCGGCCACGTAGTTCCGCGCGTCCTTGATCTCGTCCTTCTTCGCGGCCGGCTTGTCGTCGATGGCCCCCTGGAAGAGGACCTCCCCCTCCTTGCCGATCACGACCATGTGGGGGGTGCGGGCGGCCTTGTAGGCGCGGCCGACGGTGCCGTCGGCGTCGAGGAGGACGGCCGTGGGGGCGGCCTTCACCTCCGCCTGCTTCGCCTCCCACTCCTTCAC
>CAZWGT010000046.1:0-16263 GCA_964633345.1 uncultured Planctomycetota bacterium | reverse complement strand
CCTTGATCCGCGGCGCGAGGTCGGTGTCCCCGTAGGCGGCCTGGAGCGCGTCCCACGCCGCCTTCACCTTCGCGGCGTCCTTCGGGCCCGCCTTCGCCGCCAGGTCCTCGGCCGCCTCGACCGCCTTCTCCCCCTTGAGGGCCTTCTGGAACGCGGGGTCGGCCTTCCAGCGCGCGGCCTCCGGGGCCGTCGCCGCCTTCCCCGCCGCGAGCACCTCCATCCCCTTCGAGGGCCAGCCCGACTTGCGGAGGCGCGTGGCGCGCGCGACGATCGACTCCGCCGTCTCCCCCGCCGCCGGCCGGTTTCCGTCCCTCCACCGCGGCAGGCACTTCGCCGGGTCGAGCCAGTCGGCGAGCCCGTCCTTGGCCGCCTTGTAGCCGTAGTTGTGGTTCCCCTGGAACGGGCCGGGGTAGAGCCCGTAGTGGAGGTGGGCGAAGTGGCCCCCGTTCTCCGGCGAGAAGCCCATCCCCATCGTGCCGAGGAGCTGGCCCGACGCGACGCGCTCCCCCCCCTTCACGAAGACCGTGTCGCCCCCGTGCATGTACACGGCGCAGACGATCCCCTTCTCGTCGAGGCGGTGCTCGAGGACGAGGAGCGTCCCCATGTCGCTGCCGGAGTGCACGAGCTTCACGATCCCCTCGGCGGCCGCGTAGAAGCCCGACCCGTCGAGGGCGGCGGCGAAGTCCTGCCCGGTGTGGACGCGGCCCCCCTCGCGCGGGTTGCCGAACGGCTGGAGGCCCGCGCCCGGGACCACCTCCTCGCCGTAGCCGAGGACCGGCGTCGTCCACTCCGCGGCCGGGGGGAGCTTCATCGCGGAGCCGCCCCCCGACTGGGAGACCCCCTTCGGCGGCCGGGCGAGTCCGGAGACGAAGGGGACGCCGAGGAGCCCGTCCGCCCCCTTCACGGGCTCCTCCTCGTGGACGCGCTCCACCGGGAGCTTCCCGTCGATGCGCCGGAGCAGCGCCTCGAGGGCCGCCTTCACGTGGGGGTCCCCCTCCAGGTCGATCGCCGAGAGGAGCCCCCCGCGCGGGTCGCCCCGGGACAGCCCCGCGGCGGCCCGCCCGTCCCAGAGCTTGATGCACGCGATGGCCGCCTTCTCGCGCAGGCGCCGCTCCGCGTGGAAGAGGTGCTTCCACGCCGCGGGCAGTGCGGCGGGATCGCGCAGGTACTCGAGGACGAGGAGCGCCCGGTGGGCGGTCTGCCAGTCGGAGGCGTCGGTGAGCCTCAGGAGCAGCGGCTTCAGCTCCGGGTTGCGGAACCGCTTCCACCCTTCGCAGGAGCCGTCGGCCTTCGGGAGGAACGCCTCGACGGCCCCCGGCTCCCCCTTCACGATCCGCGCCAGGGCGGGACGCACCTCCTCGACCGCCCGCGGCCCCTCGCCGGGGTCGATGCCGCGCCCGAATCCACCGAGGACGAGGAGCGCCGCCAGCGCCGTGGGAGCCCGCATGGCCCGATCCTATAGCATGGTCCCGTGGACGAGCCCCCCCCGCCCCGCCGCATCCTGCACCTGGACATGGACGCCTTCTACGCGTCCGTGGAGATGCTGGACCGGCCGGAGCTCCGCGGGAAGCCGGTGCTCGTGGGTTCCGACCGTCCGCGCGGCGTCGTCGCCGCGGCGTCCTACGAGGCGCGGAAGTTCGGCTGCCGCTCGGCCCAGCCGATGGCCGTCGCGCTGCGGCACTGCCCGTCGGCGATCGTCGTCCGGCCCCGCATGGAGCGCTACGGGGAGATGTCGGACCGGGTCTTCGCGCTGCTCGAGCAGGTCTCCCCCCTCGTGGAGCCGCTCTCCATCGACGAGGCCTTCGTGGACCTGACCGGGACGGAGCGGCTCCTCGGGCCCGCGGAGGAGGTGGCGCGGTCCCTGAAGGCGCGGGTCCGCGGGGACACGGGGCTCACGGCGTCCGTGGGCGTGGCGCCGAACAAGTTCCTGGCGAAGATCGCCTCCGATCTCCGCAAGCCCGACGGGCTCCTCGTCCTCGACGCGGAGAACCTCGACGCGATCCTCCTGCCGCTCCCCGTGGAGCGCCTGTGGGGGGTGGGGCCGAAGACGGCCGCGCGCCTGCACGAGCTCGGCTTCCACACGGTCGCCGACCTCCGCGCCTGCCCGGAGGAGACCCTCGCCGCCCGCTTCGGGGAGGCGGGGGCGCACTTCGCCCGCCTGTGCCGCGGCCTCGACGACCGGCCCGTCGTCCCCGCGCGGGAGGCGAAGCAGCACGGGCAGGAGTGCACCTTCGAGGCCGACCTCGAGGACCCGGAGGAGGTGCGCGCGGTGCTCCGGGAGCAGGTCGAGGAGGTGGCCCGGCGCCTGCGCCGCCACGGGATCCGGGCGCGGGGGGTGACGCTGAAGATCCGCTACGGGAAGTTCGAGACGATCACGCGATCCCGCGTCCTCGACGCGGCGACCGACGTGACGGCGGAGTTCCAGCGGGCGGCGGCGGAGGTCTTCGACCGGTGGGCGCGGGAGTCCTTCCGCCCCGTGCGGCTCATCGGGATGACGGCGGGCCACCTGGAATCCGGCCCGGCGCAGGCGTGGCTCTTCCCCGACGACGAGGCGGGGCGGCAGAAGCGCCTCGATTCCGCCCTCGACGAGATCCGGGCGAAGTTCGGCAAGTCCACGCTCCAGCGAGGGGCGGGGCCGCCCACCTCAGGAAGCGGACCGTGAGGGGGTAGCGGTAGAAGTCCCCCTCGCCGGCCTTCACCGCGGCCATGACGACGCAGGCGATCCACAACGCCGCCATGGCGATCGGGAGGAACCAGCCGCCGTGGCGAAGCGGGGGGGGGCTACGGCTACGATGGATTCATGGACCGACGCCTGTGCATCGCCGCCCTCCTCCTCCCCCTCGCCCCCGCCGGCGATCCGCCGCCGCCCCGCGACGTCTCCGCGCTCCTCGAGCCGCTGCTGGAGAAGCACGGAATCCCCGGCATGGCGGGGGCGATCGTCACCTCGAAGGGGCTCGAGGCCGTCGGCGCGGCCGGCGTGCGGGAGAAGGGGAAGGACGCGAAGGTCACGACCGGGGACCTCTGGCACCTCGGCTCGTGCACGAAGGCGATGACCGCCACGCTCTGCGCGATGCTCGTGGAGGAGAAGGCGCTCTCGTGGGACGGGACGGTGGCGGAGGCGTTCTCCGATCTGCCGAAGGTGGACCCGAAGTGGAAGGCGGCGACCCTCGCGATGCTCTGCCGCCAGACGGCCGGCGCTCCCCCCGACCTCTCGGCCGGCGGGCTGTGGGCCCGGCTGTGGGCGCACACCGGGACGGCGGCGGAGCAGCGCCTGTCCCTCGCCGAGGGGGTCCTCGCGAAGCCCCCCCTCCACGAACCGGGCTCGAAGTTCCAGTACGCCAACGCGAACTTCGCCCTCGCCGGCGCCATGGCGGAGCGGGCCGCGAAGAAGCCGTGGGAGGAGCTCCTCCGCGAACGCCTCTTCCGGCCCCTCGGGATGGACTCCGCCGGCTTCGGGGCGCCGGGGTCCGCGAAGGAGATCGACCAGCCCCGCGGCCACACCGCCGGGGGGAAGCCCGTCCCCCCCGGCCCCGGCTCCGACAACCCCGCGGCCATCGGCCCCGGCGGGACGGTCCACGCCTCCATCGCCGACTGGGGGAAGTTCGTCTCGATGCACCTCCGCCGCGGGCCCCTCCTCGGGGAGGAGTCGTTCCGCAGGCTCCACGACGCCCCCCCGGGCGGGTACGCCATGGGGTGGGCCGTCCTCGAACGCCCCTGGGGAGGGGGCCCCGTCCTGACCCACTCGGGGAGCAACACCATGTGGTTCTGCGTTGCGTGGCTCGCCCCGGCGAGGGACTTCGCCGTCCTCGTCTGCTGCAACCGCGGGGGGGACGACGCCGCGAAGGGATGCGACGCGGCGGCCGCGGCCTTGATTGGCGATCACGGGAGGTAGACCGCGCCTCCATTTGCGAATCGGCTTGCCTCCGCGTTCCCGCATGCGAAGATCCGATCCATGAGTGGGGTGGCGTCGGGATCGGGGGGTAGTTCGTCGGAAGGGCCGCCGGGCATGTCGCCGCCCCCGCCGCCTCCCCCCCCGACCGACCGCGAACGGCTGGTGAACAGGGTCGTCGTCGCGTTCCTCGACGGGACCCGGGTCCGGGGCTTCGTCTACGACGTCCACACCGAGCGCGGGGATTTCCACCTCTACGCCAGCGACGCCCCCGACGAGACCAGCGCGCAGCTCATCAAGCTGAAGGACATCAAGGCGATCTTCTTCGTCCGCTCCCTCACCGGGAACCCCCAGTACCGGGAGAACAAGACGGAGCTCACCCAGCGGCGCCGCTGGGGGCGCCCCTTCGAGGTCGTCTTCCACGACGGGGAGCGCATGGTCGGGATGGTGGAGATCTTCCACAAGGAGAGGATCGGCTTCTACATCGTCCCCCCGGACCCGCGGAGCAACAACCTGCGGATCTTCGTGGTCATGTCCACCGTGCGATCGGTCAAGCCGCTCGACGAGAAGACGGGGGAGGGGCGGGACGGCGTCTGGGAGGTCCCCGACCCGGCCATCTACCCCCTGCCCCGGCGGACCGAGATCGTCCTCCGGCTCCTCCGCGACGGCGACGCCGAGAAGCTCTCCAACGAGGTGTTCCTCCCGGTCCCCATCATCGAGTACTGGCAGAAGACCTTCGTGGACGCCGGGTTCGCCGCCCTGTCCGACGAGGCCCTCCTGGCGGCCCGCAGGGCCGAGGACCCCGAGCATCCCCCGGAGAAGCCGGACCGGACCCCGCAGGAGAAGCGGCTGGACATCGTGCTGCGCCTCTTCGCCAAGGAGGAGCAGGCCGTGCTCTCCCAGGTCTTCCTCGTCCCCTACAAGCTGCTGGCCGAGTGGCGCGAGCGCTTCCTGGAGGCGGGGAAGAGGGCCCTCGCCGCGCAGGCGGGGGACGAGAGCGCCATCGCCCGCGAGACCGTCCAGTCGAAGTACGAGCGGATCGTCGCCGAGGCCGCCGCCCCCGAGAGGGACCGGGACGACTTCCTGGATTCCCTCGACGACCTGTTCAAGGACGCGCCGCCCGGAGGAGGATGAACTCCTCCGCCGGCCCCTGCCCGGGGCGGCGGGAGCGCGCGGCCTCCTCGACGCGGCGGAGACGCTCCGGCGGCAGCGCCGACAGGACCGACTCCGGCGCCAGGGCCCAGCGGTCCCCGGGGGCCTCGAGGAACGCGGCGAACCCGGCGTCGTCGAGGGTCGGGATCCTCCGCCCCGCGTAGAAGGCCACCTGGAAGCGGAAGGCGCGGTGGTGGAACATCCCGGCCTCCGCGGGAACGACGCGGCGGATCTCCTCGGCGAAGGGCCGGAGCGAGGAGGTTCCGCCGTCGGCGGGGAGCACGGTGAACGCCGCGGCCAGCGCCACCCCCGCCGTCGCCGCCGCCGCCGCGAGGAACCCCCGGGCCGGCCGTCCGCGGATCGCGCCGAGGAGCGGGAGGACCCCCGCCGCCAGGGCCGACGCGGCGCCGAGGACGAGGAACGCGGGCCGCCCTGCGGCCCTCCGGGCGAAGTCGATCGCGAGGTCCCGCGGCGCGCGGGCTCCGGCCAGGTCCGCGAGGCGCTCCGGGGGCATGACGAGGAGCAGGACGAACCCCGCCGCGGCGGCGAGCCCGGCCGCGGCCAGGATCGCCGCGGGGACGAGCAGCCTCCGGTCCCGGGGAGCCCCCTCCCCCTCGAGGACCAGGCGCGCGACGAGAAGCGCCGCCGCGGGGACGAGGGGGAGGAGGTAGTCGGTGCGCTTGGCGCTCCCGATCGAGAAGACGAGGAACACCGCCGCGAACCACGCGAAGGGGACCGCGAAGGACTCCTCCCGCGGGCGCCAGCGGGCCACGGCCGACGGGACGAAGAGGATCCAGGGCAGGGCGACGAGGAGGACGCGGGGGACGTAGTAGAACGGCCCGTGGGCGTGGACCCCGCTCTCGCCGAGGAACATCCGCCAGTTCTCCTGCACGACCGAGAAGGAGCCGAACTCCGCCCCGCCGCGCGCGAGTCCCTGCGCGTACCACGGGACCGCCGCCGCGAGGAAGACGAGGGCGTAGGGCCACGGGCGCAGGCGCCGGAGGTCCCGGAGCCTCCCCTGCAGGGCGAGCGCCGCGGTTCCCGCCGCGGCCGGAAGGACGACGCCCAGGGGCCCCTTGGCCAGCACGCCGAGGGCGAGGCAGAGCCACCCCGCCGCGAGCAGCCGCGGGGACGCCGGGGGCTCCTCCACCCCGGGGCGGCCGACGATCCGGAGGAAGCACAGCATCGACAGCGTCACGAACAGGGTGAGCGCCATGTCCACCCGTGCGCTCCGCCCGAGGGAGACGACCACGAGGGTCCCGGCGAACAGCGCCCCGGCGAGGAGCCCCCCCCGATCGCCGAGGAGCCTCCGCCCGACCGCCCACGCCGCCAGCACCGCCGCGGCGGCCGACAGGGCCGCGGGCAGGCGCACGGCCCACTCGTTCCGCTCCCCGAGCAGGAGCGTCGAGACGGCGACCATCCACGGGAACAGCGGCGGCTTCTGCAGGAAGGCCTCCCCGTTCACGCGGGGCAGGAGCCAGTCTCCGCCGTGGATCATCTCCCACGCCGTGAGCCCCTCGCGGGACTCCCCCTTGAGATCGAGGTCGTACCCGCCGAGGCCCGCGAAGAAGAGCGGGACGCAGAGCAGCAGCAGGGCGGCGGCGTGGAGTCGCGCGGTCATCGGGGAGATCCTACGTGGTACCCTTCCCCCGCGGGAACCACCGGGAGGACGGGGCATGCTTCCGACATGGGCGCGCATGGCCGCCGCGGCGCTCGTCGCCGTCGCCGCGGCCGCGGGACTCGGCCTGGTGAAGGACGTGAAGGAGGAGCTCCGCAAGGACCTCCGCGACGACGGGCTCGTCGGGGACTGGAACTACGACGACATCGACGGGGCCTTCGCCCGCGCGGCCCGGGAGAAGAAGCCGGTCTGCGTCGTCTTCCGCTGAGTGCCCTGAGGGTCCTGCAGGACCATCGACGCGCAGGTGGCGCGTCGCTCGACCCCGAGGATGGCGCAGCTGCTCGATCGGTTCGTCTGCGTCCGGGCCGTCGAGATGGAGGGGGTGGACCTCTCGCTCTTCCAGTTCGACTACGACGAGACCTGGTGCGCCTTCTTCCTCAACGCCGACCGCACGATCTACGGCCGCTACGGGACCCGCGCGAGCGGGGGCGCCGACGCCGGCGTGGACGTCTCCGTGGCGGGCTTCGAGAAGGCGCTCGAGGCGGCCCTCGAGGTCCACGCCGGCTACCCCGGCAACCGGGCCTCCCTCGCCGGGAAGCGCGCCGCGCCCCCCCCGGCGAAGGAGATCCGCTCCTTCCCGATCTTCAAGAGCCGCTTCGCCGTGGCCCCGCCGAAGGGCTGCGCCCACTGCCACCACGTGTGGGAGGCGCTCCGGAGCGTGCCGCGCGAGGCCCGCAGGCCCATGCCCGAGGACCTCCTCCTCCCCTACCCCAAGCCCGACCGCCTGGGCCTGCGCCTCGACCTCGACGAGCGGGCGACGGTGAAGTCCGTGGCCGAGGGGTCGGCCGCCGCGCGCGCGGGATTCCGGGCCGGGGACCGGCTCCTCTCCCTCGACGGACAGCCCCTGCTCTCCATCGCCGACGTCCAGTGGGTGCTCCAGCACGCGAAGACCCCCGCGGACCTCGCGGCGGAGGTGGAGCGCGGCGGGAAGCGGGAGACCCTGACGCTCCGGCTCGAGCCCGGCTGGCGGAAGGGGGAGGACATCTCGTGGCGGGCCTCGACGGGGGCGCTGCGCCCCTTCGGCTGGGAGGAGGCGACGGCCGACCAGCGCCGCGCCCTCGGCGTGGCGGAGGACGCCCTCTGCGTGCGGGTGCGGGGCTTCCCGAAGGTCGGCCCGGCGCAGAGGGCGGGGCTGGCGGTCGGGGACTTCGTGGTGGAGATCGACGGGAGCGCGGCGCGGATCCCCGAGACCCGCTGGTACGAGTTCCTCTACCAGGAGAGGGCGAAGGGGGACCCGGTGTCCCTCACCGTGATCCGCGGCGGGAAGCGGCAGAGGCTCGTCCTCGCCGCCCCCTGAGGTCCGCCCGACGGGCGGATCAGAAGTCGGTCGCTCAGCCCGCGGGCTCGGTCGAGGGGACGGAGATCGCCTTCCCCGCGAGGTGCTCGTCGAGGGCGTCGGCGAGGAAGTGGCTCGCCGCGCCGCCGCCCTCCGGGGCCGCGAACACCGCGCCCCGGTAGAGGATCCCTCCCCCCGGGCCGACGACGAAGGCGGTCGGGGTCTTGTTCACCGAGAGCAGCTTCGAGACCTCCGCCCCGGCGTCGAGGACCTGGCCGGCCCGGAACCCCTTGCCCGCGTGCCAGGCGGCCTTCTCCTCGTCGCTCTCGGCCCTCACGGGATAGAGGTAGGCGAACTCCACGCCCCGCGGGAGGAACGCGGCCTCCGCGCGGCGGAGCGGCTCGACCGCCTCGGCGCAGTCGGGGCAGGTCGTGCTCATCACGACGAGGACGACGGGCTTCGCGGACGCCCGCGGATCGAGGACCGCGCCGCTTCCGGCCAGCTTCGCCCGGAACTCCGGGATCCGGTCGCCGGGGAGCGTGCCGGTCAGGGCGGGGACGGGGACCTCGGGCGGTTTCGCCGCGGCGGGCGCCGGGGCGGGCGCCGGCGGGGCGGGCCTCGTCTCCTCCGCGGCGCAGGAGACGAGGGCCAGGGCGAGTGCGGCGGCCGTCCATGGGCGCATGGGAACCTCCGGGGTGGCGGCCAGTCTACCCCGCGGATGTAGGATGGGGCGTTCCACGGAAGGGAGCCCCCCATGTCCTCCACCCCGCGCGCCTCCGCCCTCGTGCCCGTCGCCCTCGTCGCCGCCCTGGCCGCCGCGGGTGTCGGGGTGTACGTCTTCCTCCGCGAGGCGCCCCCGGTCCCCGCGCCCGTGGTCCCGGCTCCGGCCCCGGCCCCGGTCCCGGCTCCGACCCCCGCCCCCGCGCCGGCCGTCGAGCCCGCGGGCCAGGAGGCGGTCACCGGCCGCGTCCTCCACGGGGCCGAGGGCGAGGAGGCGGTGGCGGGCGCGATCGTCGAGGTGTACGCGGCGGACGGCGGCCCCGTGCCGTTCCTCGCCCCCCTGGCGCGGGGGGAGAGCGGCGCCGACGGGCGCTTCCGCGTCGGCGGCCTCGGGAAGGACGTCGCCTACCGCGTGCGGGCCGCCAAGGAGGGGATGAGCACGACCTGCGGGGAAGCGACCGGCGCAGGCGACCCCGTGGACATCCGCCTCCTCCCGGCCTCCTTCGCCGCCGGCACCGTCAAGGACGCCGAGACGAAGTCCCCCGTCCCCGGGGCGCGGGTCGTGTGCGGCGACGCGGTCGGGATGGAGACGGGGCCCGACGGCGCGTTCCGCCTCGAGAGGATCCCCGCCGGCCCCGTGGTCCTGACCGCCACCGCCCCGGGCTACGCGGAGCTGGACCGCCACCTGCCGGAGACGAAGCGCGGCCGGACCGGCCTGACCCTCCTCCTCACCCCCGCGTCCACGGTCTCCGGGATCGTGCTCGCCCCCGACGGCGCCCCCGCCGCCGGGGCCTCGGTCACCCTGCGCGAGTTCCGCGACATCGCCATCGCCGGGTCCGTCCAGACGGGCTCGAAGGAGGCGACGTCCGGGCCGGACGGGAGGTTCCGGATCGAGGGCGTCCCCTTCGGGCTCAGGATCAAGGTGGACGCGCGGAGCGAGACCGGCATCTCCGACACGGTGGAGGCCGGCCCCTTCCAGAAGGGGGAGCCCGCGGCGGACCTCGTCCTGAAGCTCTCCCCCGCCGCGATCCTCGTCGTGACCGTGCTCGACGAGGCGGGCAGGCCCGTCGAGGGCGCGTCCGTCTCCCACGCGCCGGAGGCGGCGAAGGAGGAGGGGGAGGGCGGGGAGGACGGGGACGGGGAGGACGGGCCCGCGGCCCCCTTCTTCGGACCGGGCCGGCAGGCCGGCGGCACGTCCGCCACGACCGACGCCTCCGGCGTCGCCCGCCTCCGCCCCGTCCCCCCGGGGCCGACCGTCGTCTCCGCGGACAAGCAGGACTTCATCGCCGCCCGCGAGACGGCCGCGGCCGCGGCCTCCGCCGAGACGCCCGTCACCCTGCGGCTCGCGACGGGCCTCTCCATCGCCGGGAAGGTCGTGGACGAGGCCGGACGGCCGGTCCCGGCGGCGGCCGTCTCCGTGTCGCGGTACCGGGGGAAGGAGGGCTTCGTCCACGAGACCCGCCAGTCCGGGGAGGACGGCTCCTTCCGGGTCGGCGGCCTCGAAGGCAAGGGCTTCGACGTCAACGGGAACAAGCAGGGGTTCGTCAACGCCTCCCTCAGCAAGGTGGATCCGGCCGCCGGGCCGGTGACCCTCGCCCTCTCCCGCGCGGGGTCGGTGAAGGGGATCGTCGTCGACGAGGAGGGGAAGCCGGCCCCCTCGTTCACCGTTTCCGCCAAGCGCACCGACGCCCCGAAGGGCCGCGGGCGGGGCATGGACTTCGCGTTCGGCGGGGGCGGGAGCGAGGTGAAGGACCCGGAGGGGAAGTTCCTCCTCGAGAACCTCGTGCCGGGGGTCTACACGATCACAGCCAAGGCCCCCGAGTCCGGCCCGGGACACGCGGCCGACGTGAAGGTCGAGGCGGGCGCGACCGCGGAGACGAAGGTCGTCCTCGTCCCGGGCCTCGTGCTGCAGGGGATCGTGGTGCGCAGGGCGGACGAGTCCCCCGTGGCCGGGGCGACCGTGTCGGTGGCGCAGGCGGGCCCCTTCGGCGAGATGGACATGGACTTCGACATGGAGGGGCTCGAGGGGTTCGGCGGCGGATCCGGCGAGGGGAGCGAGGGGGAGGACCTGGGGAACGACGACGGCGGGGCCGCGAAGTCCCGCCGCGACGCCATCATGGAGGCGATGGGCGGAGGGGGCCCCGGCACGGCGACCACGGACGCCGACGGGCGCTTCGTCCTCAAGGGGCTCGAGGCGGGGAGCGTGACCCTCAAGGTGAAGGCGAAGGAGTTCGCCCCCGCCACGAAGCGGGGGGTCGCCGTGCCCGCGGAGGGGGACGTGAAGCTCCTCCTCGCCGACGCGGCCGCCATCGAGGGGACGGTCTACGACGCCCTGCGCAACCCCCGGACCGGGGTGATGGTGATGCTCCAGAGGCCGCCGATGTCGATGAAGATGGGCACCACCGACGCGAAGGGCCACTACCACATCAAGGGCCTCGCCCCCGGCAAGTACCTCTTCTTCGTCATGGGCGACAAGGACAACCCCTTCGGCGGCGGAGGCGGGCTCAACCTGAAGTCGGAGACCGTCGTCCTCGAGGAGGGGAAGACCCTCGTCAAGGATCACCGCATGGGCGAGGGGACGCGCCTGACGGGGAAGGTCACCCGGGGCGGGAAGCCCGCCGGGTCGGTGATGGTGATGCTGCTGCCCGGGGCCGGCCGCAAGGACGCCGCCGCGGCCCTGACCGGGGGGAGCGGGTTCGCGATGGCCTCCACGAAGGAGGACGGCTCCTACGAGATCACCGGGCTGGCGCCCGGGGTCTACACCGCCATGGTGCAGGTCGGCATGGGGGGCGTCCCGGCCCCCGGCGATCCGGTGGAGATCCCCGCCGGCGCGAAGGAAGTGAAGCGGGACATCGTGCTGGCGCGCAACTCCGTGCGCGGCATCGTCGTGGATTCCGCGGGCGAACCCGTCGAGGGGGCCAAGGTCCACGCCGTCGCCACGGGCAGGGACGTCTCGCGGTCGGCCGACCTCGGCGAGGCCCTCTCCTCGATGGGCGGGCAGGCCGAGACCGGGGACGACGGCCGCTTCGCGCTGGAGGACATGAACGCGGGCTCCTTCACCATCCAGGCCTCCGCGGACGGGAAGGGGACGGCGATCCTCGAGGACGTGGTCCCCGGCGAGGGGGGCACCGAGGTCCGCCTGACGCTGGTGAAGGGCGTGGAGGTGACGGTCAAGGTGGTGGACGCCGACGGCAAGCCGGTCGCCGGGGCGGGGGTCTACCTCTCCGACCCGCGCGGGATCAACCTCTCGGACATGGAGATGTTCGACACGGATCGGACGGGGGCCGACGGGAAGGCGGTCGTGTCCGCCCCGCCGGGGGCGGTGCTCTTCGAGGCGGTCGTGCGCGGCCACGCCCCCGGCTCCACGACGGCCACGGCGGAGGCGGGCGCCGAGGTGGTGATCACCCTGCCGCGCGGGTCGACCCTCGAGGTCCTCGTCACCGACGCCGGTGGCGGCCCGCTGGCCGGGGCCGGCGTCCAGATCCTCGACGCCGCCGGGAAGCCCTACGCGCCGCGCATCACCGCGGAGGGGATCGGGGACCTCCTGTCCTCCCCCGCCACGGGCGGCGACGGGAAGTACGTCCGCGCCGACCTCCCCGCGGGGACCTGGACGGTGCGCGCCTCCTCGGGGGAGCGCACCGCGGAGGCCTCGGCCTCCCTCGCGGCCGGCGAGAGGAAGACGGTCACCGTCCGGATCCCCTGACGGCGGCTTCCGTCAGGGGGCGAACCGGTGGGCGAGGCGGAGGATCGGGAGCGCCCGGTCGGTCGCGACGCCGTGGGCGACGAGGGAGTTGAGGTCCTCCTCGGCGACGACCTCGGGGTCGACGAGGACCTCCGGGGGCAGGCCGAGGTCGCGCACCGCCTCGACGACGACGGGCCGGACGTGGCGGGCGTAGGCCCGCTGCCCCGCGGCGGCGGTCAACCTCTCCTGGCGGCGCGTCCAGAAGGTCCACGGGCGCCGGTAGAGGAAGTAGGCGGCGGCCAGGGCGCCGAGGATCTCGACGGCCCCCACGAGCCCCCTCAGGAAGGCGCGATCGACGGTCCCCTGCCATCCATGGACGACCCCGATGACTCCGGCGATGAAGACGATGAACAGGAGGATCCCGCAGAGGACCGCGGCGAAGGTGTCGAGGAACCGCAGACCGGTATAGGAACTCGCCTTCCACAGGAACGTCGCCATCCTCCGGCGGAGCGCCGCGTCCGCCTGGCGGTGGACGGCGAAGACGACCTTGATCTCCTCCTTCCGCTCGCGGGCCGGGTCGAAGGAGGGGTGGCGCGCGGCGAGGTGGTCCGCCCAGCGGATGAACCTGCCGAGGGCCTTCGCCGTCTCCCCGTCCGGGCGGTCGAAGGCGGCGAGGACCCCCTGGGAGCGCCCGGCGACCTCCTCCGCGGCCCGCGACAGGCGCTCCCCGCCGTCGCGGCAGCCCGAACCGAGGAGCGCGCGCAGGAGGCCGAGCACCGCCGCCCCCACCGGGCCGTCCGGGGACGGCAGGCGGCCCGCCTCGGCCGCCTCGCGGATCGGCAGCCACGCCTCGACGGCGTCGATCCCCGCGCCCCCGTCGGGGAGGAGGTCGTGGCGCTCGCCGAGCCACGCGAGCGTCTCGCGCAGCCACTCCGGGTCGGCCGCGGGGGCCAGCAGCGGCAGGAGGTAGGCGAGGAGCGCGGCGCGCGGCCCCTCGTCGATGTCGTCCCCGGGGCTGCGGCACTGCTCCCAGAGCGCGAGGAACTCCTCGAACGGCAGCCGCAGGGCGGCCGTCTCCCACGAGTAGGCCGCGACGGTCCACGGCAGTCGCGGCGGGAGCGCCGTGGCGACGCGCCGGAGGAACCGCGGGACCTCCGGCGCGGGGAGGTCCTCCTGCTGGTAGATGCGCAGCAGGGAGTCCAGCCCGTCGTCCCCCGGGTGGCGCGCCAGCCCCTCGAGCAGCCACGCCTCGAAGTCGCGGTCCGCGCCGGGGACGGCGTCCGCGAGGAGGGCCAGGGCCGTGAAGTCCGCCGGATCCCCCGGATCGCGGGCGAGTTCGCGGTAGGCCTCGGCGCGCCGGGCCGGCGTGTCCACGGGCCGGGACGAGGGGCCGGGACGGGAGGGCTCCGCGGCGGGCGCCGGCCCGCCCCGCCCCCCGCCGAAGGTGAGCCACGCCGCCAGCCGTTCGTGCGCCTCGCGCAGCAGCTGGAACTCCTCCGGATGGGTCTCCGGGCGGAACCGCCGGATCGCCGCGTGGTAGGCCCGCCGCAGGTCCTTCGCGTCGAACCCCTCCCCGAGCCCGAAGAACGCCGCGGGGTCCCGGCGCAGGAGGCCCCCGTCGAACCCGCCCTCCTCCGTCATCGGTCCTTCACGAGGACGCGGATGACCTGGAGGAGGAGGTAGATCGCGATCCCCCAGCGCCAGTCGAACCCCTCGGACCGCGGCTTCGACGCCGTGCGGGTGGACCGCATCGGCCGGCGGTACCGGTGGACCTTCGTGAGCGCCGCCTCCTTCCCCCGCGCCTCCTCCTCCCGCCCCCGCGCGGCGGCGGCCCGCTCCTCGGCGGCGGCCGCGGGGTCCCCGGCGGGGCGGGCGGCCGGTGCGCGCCCGAGGAACTCCCTCCGCCGGCGGAGGATCTCCGCGGCGGATTCCTCGGGATCGAGGGCCAGGACGGAGGCGAGGTAGCGCCCCTCCCGGTCCCCCCCGGGATCAGGTCCCGGCGTGGCCGTCCTCCCCCGGCCGCTCCTCGTAGGGGTGGCCGAGCTGGTCGAGGAGCGCGAGGAGGGTCTCCTTCACCGCCTCGAAGCTCCGGCGGTCCCCGGACTTCATGCCGGCCTCGTACTGGATCAGGGCGGAATCCAGCTCGTCCCGGCGGAAGGGGGGGATCTCCCCGATGACCCGCTCCGCGAAGTGGAGCAGGCGGCGGTTGCCGAGGTCCTCGCGGGGATAGACCTTGAGCTTCTGCATCTTCGCCACGGCCGCCTTGACGGCGTCGGGCTGCAGCTCCTTCACGTGGTTCGTGAAGACCGCCGCGTACTTCCTGCCCGTGGAGGGGACGAGGCACTCGACCTCGAGGATCCCGTTCAGGTCGTAGGTGAAGCGGATCAGGATCGCCACCCCCGCGGGCCCCGGGGGGATGCCGTTGACCATCAGGACGCCGAGCTCGAGGTTGTCCTTCACGCGCCGCGCGTCCCCCTGGTAGACCCCGACGCGCACGGAGGTCTGGTTCGGGTAGACGGTGAAGACCTCCTCCACCTGGGAGACGGGGATCGTGGTGTTGCGGTGGATGATCGGCATGAAGTAGCCGTCCACCTTCTCCCGTCCGACGGTCCGGACGACGTCGGTGCCGAGGGTGAACGGGCAGACGTCGGTGACGAGCATGTCCTCGACGCTGCGCTCCCTGGCGAGCAGCCCCGCCTGGACCGCGGCCCCCAGCGCGACGGCCTGGTCGGGGTCGTGGGTCATGAGCCCCGGGCGGTCGAGGCGGGATTCGAAGAACCGCCGGACGAGGGGCATGCGGACCGCGCCTCCGACGAGGACGAGCTCGTCCACCTGGCGCGGCTCCGTCCTCCCGTCGCGCAGCGCCTTGGAGACCGGGGCCGCCAGCCTCCCGAGGAACCCCTCGGCGAGGGCGGCGAACTCGTCGGCGCCGACCCGCTCGCGGGGCGCGTCCTCGCGGAAGGTCCCGTCGGCCTCGGGCACGCGGATCTCGACCGACTCCTGCTCGCCGAGGGCCCGCTTGGCGCGTTCGCACTCCTCGCGGAGCCGGGAGACGCGGAGAGGGGCGGAGAGCTCGCTCGCCTCGTACTGCAGTCCCCTCCGCTCGAGGACGGCGGCCACGAGGAGGTTGGTGAAGTCCTCGCCGCCGAGCATGGACTCCCCCGCCGTCGAGACGATCTCGATGGACCCCTCGAAGACCTGCATGAGGGTGACGTCGAAGGTCCCGCCGCCGAGGTCCACGACGAGGACCTTCTTGTCCCCGTGGCGGTCGTGGAACCCGTAGGTGAGGGCGGCCGCCGTCGGCTCGTTGAGGATGCGCAGCGCCTCGAGGCCCGCCAGCTTCGCGGCGAGGCGGGTGGCCTGGCGCTGGTGGTCGTTGAAGTAGGCGGGCACGGTGACGACGGCGCGCGTGACCTGGCCGCCGAGGGCGGCCTCGGCGTCCTGCTTGAGGGAGCGCAGCACGAGGGAGGAGAGCTCGGGGGCGGTGAACCGCCGGTTCCGCAGCTCCATGGTCCGCTCGCCGCCCATGAACCGCTTGAAGCAGGAGGCCGTGGCCTCCGGCTCGGTGACCCGCAGTTCCTTCGCGGCCTCGCCGACGAGGACCTCCCCCGACGCGAGCACCCCGACCACCGAGGGGGTGAGCACCCGCCCGTGGGCGTTGGGCAGCAGCCGGGGCTTCCCGTCGCGGAAGATCCCCACGAGGGAGTTCGTCGTCCCCAGATCGATCCCGATGATGGGGTCCATGCCGCCGGATTATAGGGCCGGGTCCGCCCTGCCGCAGGTCCAGGGTCGGTTCGAGGTCGCCGGTCCCGTCAATCTCCGGATCCCGCGGGACGGGAATCCGCCCCCACCCATGATACCATGTG
>CAZWGT010000045.1:0-16277 GCA_964633345.1 uncultured Planctomycetota bacterium | reverse complement strand
AGGTCGCCGTCCACGAAGATCACGAAGTGCGGGTTCCCCATGGAGACCGCCGTCCCGCGCAGCTCCCGGCCGGCCGCCTTGAGCAGCACGTCGAGGGCCGGCCCCGACGGCCCGTCCATCGGCAGGTCCCCGCGGTTGAGGCCGGGCGGGCCCATGTCCACGGTCACGCGCGCGACCTTCCCGCCGTCGAGATGGAGCCTCCCGACGCGGGTGCCGGCGCCCGTCGTCACCCGGATCTCCTCCTTCTTCACGAGCCCGTGCTCGAAGGCGTACTTGCACAGCCCCCGGAACCCGTTGCCGCACATCTCCGAGGCCGTGCCGTCGGCGTTGTACATCGTCATGCCGAGGTCGGTGCCGCACCCCGCGGGCGGGTCGGTGATCAGGATGAGCCCGTCGGCGCCGACCCCGAATCGCCGATCGGAGATGCGCCGCGCGCACTCCCCCGGATCGCGGAGCGTCCTCCCCCCCGTGAGATCCACGAAGAGGTAGTCGTTCCCGCAGCCCTCGAGCTTGGTGAACCGCATGGGCGGGATCCTAGCGGGGGCGGGGCGGCGCCGCCGAGTTCCGGCCCCGGTCACCGCTCGGGCAGGCGAACGGTCGCCAGCGTCCACGTCCCGTCGCGGAGCACCCACTCCGTCTCCACCGCGTCGCCGCCGACGGGGAAGGCGGCGGCGGACCGGCCTGCCCGCCGCTCCTCGATCCGCGGCGCCTCGAGGGCCGGAGGGGCGGCCAGCCAGCCGCGGCGCTTCAGGAGGACGGCCAGCCCCTTCCCCATCCGCTCCCGCTGGCCCGGCTCGAAGCGCGCCTCGATGCCGGCCCAGTCGGCGGAGTTCCAGGAGGAGCGGAAGCCTTCCGCCGCCGGTTCCAGCGCCGGATGGAGCCAGGAGTAGATCCCGGCGGCGACCAGGAGGGCCACGCCGACGGCGCCCCCACCGTACACGAGGGCGTGGCGCCGCCTCTCCGCGTCCCCGATCCGCCCCTTCTCCCGAAGGTGGCGGGAGGCCTTCCCCTCGGGGGTCGTCCGGCTCCGCGCGCGGGGCCGCCGGGCGGCCGCCAGGTCGGGGTGGGTGCGCAGCCGGTCCCCCAGGCGCAGGGTCTGGTAGGCCCCGTACCAGAGCCCCGAGGCGCCGAGGGCGACGAGGACCAGGCGCAGCGCGGCGAGCACGCTCGGATCGCCGAGGAGGCCCAGTCCCGAGAGCAGGAGGAGGGGCGTGGCGAGGACGGCGAGCAGGAGGGACCAGAACCGCGGATGCGCGTAGACGTCCCACGCCGCGACGGCGTTGAAGGCCGCGGAGACCCCCAGGAGGACGGTGAAGGCCGCGGCGAGGGTGCTGCCGCGGATGGCGTGCGCCGCGAACAGGATGACGTCGAAGATCAGGCCCCCGAGGAGGATCGCGAACAGGAAGTAGATCCTGCGGAGGCTCTCCAGGACGGAGAGGAGGTGGTCGAGTTCGCGCCCGACCCGGACCCTGTCCGCGGAGCCGGAGTCGGCGTCGCCGGACCGGCCGCAGGCGGTGCAGGCGGCGGCCCCGGGCTCCCGCCCCGCTCCGCAGATCGGGCAGCGCTCGCGTCGGGCCATGGATGCGCCCGATCCTACCCCTGGACGGCGCAGGCGGCGAGGTCGACCTCCTGCCGCGGGGAGGGGATCTCCGCCCCGTGGAGCCCGCGGGCGGCGAGGAACCGCTGCAGCGACTCGCAGCGCTCGAGGTCCCCGTGCACGAGGAAGACGCGCTTCGGCCGCCCGCCGAGGGCCTGGATGTAGCCCGCGATCCCGCCGCGGTCGGCGTGGGCGCTGAGGCCGTTCACCTTGGCCACCTCGGCGCGCACGCGGTGCATCTCGCCGAAGACCCTCACCTCCGCCTGCTTCTCGAGGATGCGCCGGCCCAGCGTGTGCTCCGCCTGGTACCCGACGAAGAGGATCGTGTTGCGCGCGTCGCCGAGGCCGTGCTTGAGGTGGTGGAGGATGCGCCCCGCCTCGCACATCCCCGAGGCAGAGAGGATCACCGCGGGGCCCCGGAGCCCGTTGAGCGCGCGGCTGTCCTCGGCGTCGGAGAGGTAGCTCGTCCGCGCGGCCGTGAACAGCGGCCCGCGCCCCTGCACGAACTCCCGCGCCTCCTCGTCGAAGAGGTCCCGGTGCGCCGCGAAGATGCGGGTGGCGTTCACCGCCATCGGCGAGTCCACGTAGATCGGGACGTCGAGGATCCTGCCCGACGCCCGGAGACGGTGCAGGAGGTAGATGACCGCCTGCGCGCGGCCGACGGCGAAGCAGGGGACGATCACCTTCCCCCCGCGGCGGACGGTCCGGTCCACCACGTCGAAGAGCCGCCGCTCCGTGTCCTCGGGCGGCTCGTGGTCCCGGTCCCCGTAGGTGGACTCGGTGAGGACCACCTCGGCGGGGCCCGCGGGCTCGGGATCGCGCAGCAGCGGCATCCCGCCCCGCCCGAGGTCCCCGGTGAAGACCAGCCTCGTCGTCCCCGCCTTCTCCCGCACCGTGAGGTGGACCACCGCGGATCCGAGGATGTGCCCCGCGTCGGCGAAGCGCGCCGTCACGCCGGGCACGGGCTCGAACTCCCTCCCGTAGGGATGGGCGCGGAACCGCGTCGCGGCCCGCGCGGCGTCCTCCGGGGTGTAGAGGGGATCGACCGGCTCCTGCCCGCCCCCCCGGTGCCGGTTCAGGAACTCCGCGTCCTTCTCCTGGATGGCGCCGGAGTCGCGGAGCATCAGGTCCGCGAGCTCCGCCGTCGCCTCCGTCAGGTGGACGGCCCCCTTCCACCCGCCCTTCACCAGGATCGGCAGGGCCCCGCTGTGGTCGATGTGCGCGTGGGAGAGGATCACCGCGTCGGCGTGCTTCGCCGGGCCCGGGAGGAAGCGGTTGCGCCGGTTCGCCTCCTCGCGGCGGCCCTGGAACAGGCCGCACTCGAGGAGGATCGAGCCCCCCTCGGTCTCGACGAGGTGCATGGAGCCCGTCACGGTGCGCACCCCGCCGAGGAAGCGGACCCTCACGCCCCGGCCTTCTGCGTGTTCTTGAAGTGCATCTTGGCCACGCGCGCGAGCAGGGCCGGCCCCCCGCGGGCGAGGACGCGCCGCGCCGCCTGGTCCGCGGGCGGCCCCGCGCCCTTGGCGAGGGCGACGCCGATCCCGTCGCCGAGCCGCTTGAGCCCCGCGAGGAAGGCCGCCCTCGCGAGGATGGATGCCGCCGCCACCGCCGGGTTGTCCTCCGCCCGGGTCCTCATCTCGAGCTTCAGGGCCCGGCCGAGGGGGCCGAGGGCGCGGGGGAGGAGGGGCCCCCGGGCGAACTGGTCCACGACGAGGAGGGCGGCGCCGGAGGCCTCCTTCTTCGCGAGGACCTCCTCGATGGCCTTCCCGTGTGCCCAGGCGAGCAGGCGGTTCAGGTTCGAGCCCATCTCGCGGTGGAGCTCGTTGTACCGGGGCGGATCGATGACGACGACGGCGTGGGGGAGCGTGACCCGGAGGAGTTCGGCGACCTCCGCGGCCTCGCGGTCGCCCATCGTCTTGGAGTCGCGCACGCCGTACTCCGCCAGCAGCGCCTCCTGGCCCGGCCGCACGAAGGCCGCCGCGACGACCAGCGGGCCGAGGTAGTCCCCCTTGCCGGTCTCGTCGCTCCCGACCGTGGGGACGCGGACCGACAGCCCCGGGTGCGAGGGCCGGACGGATCCGCCGAACAGCTCATCCGCCGCGAGGGCGGCGTCCTTGCCCTGCAGGACGAGCTTGCCCGAGGAGTAGTACACGGCCCGGACGGTGGGCAGCCGCGCCGACCAGGCCGCGTAGTCCGGGGGCGTCCCGTCGAAGGTCCAACCGAGGGACTCCATCCTCGCGCGGATCCCGGCGGCGGCGGCGCGATCGAGCTTCTCGGTGATGGAGGAGGGGGGCACGGGGGACGAAGATAGCCGAGTCCGTTCCGCCCCTACCCGAAGAGATCCCCCTGCACGCCCGGAGGCGGGGGGGCGGCGTCGGGTGCCAGGCCGGGGTAGGCCCGCAGCAGGTCCGGCGGGACCGGGATCGGGCGTCCCAGCAGCCGCGACTTCAGCATGAACGAGTTCGCGGGGCCCTGGCCGCGGAAGTGGTTGTTGGTGACGACGAAGACCAGCGGCGCGGTCTCCGCGGCCCGCCGGACGCGGGCGACGACGGCGTCGATCTCCCCCGGCGCGTAGAGGTAGTCGTACTTCTGGTCGCGGCCGGCCTCCCGGGAGAACCAGGCCGCCGCGTTGCGGCCGTGGAGGCGGACGTACCCGGTGGGACCGAGGGCCCGGCCGAGGGGCCCGAGGTTGTCCTTCGAGGCGGGCATGTCCACGTCGGCGATCCCGATCCCCAGGGCGCCGAGGAAAGCCAGCGCGTCGGGGGTTCCGAAGGAGGCGTGCCGCACCTCGACGACCAGCCGCTCCGTCCCGAACAGCTCCGTCAGCCGGGCGAGCCGGCGCCGGGACTCCGGCCCGTCGCGGAACGACCACGGGAACTGGAGGAGCAGCGCCGCGAGCCGGCGCGCCTCGCGCAGGGGAGCGAGGGATTCGAGGAACGCGCGGACCTCGGCCGGGCCCGTGGCCTTCTCGTCCTCGTGGGTGAAGGACTGGTGGACCTTGGCGGTGAAGACGAAGTCCCGCAGCGGCGCCGTCCGACGCGCCCAGTCCTCCGCGGTCCTGCGCGAGGGGACGCGGTAGAAGGTGCTGTTGATCTCGAGGCAGTCGAGGAAGCCCGCGAGGTAGTGCAGCTCGTCGAACCCCCGCGGGCGCGGCGCCGGGTAGACCCGGCCGGCCCAGTCGGCGTAGGACCAGCCCGCCGTCCCCACGAGGACGCGGCCGATCACCGGACCATCCCCGCTGCCCGGGCGTCGGCCTCGACGAGCGCCGACTCCAGCCGTGCCCGCCACTCCCCGAGGTCCGCGCCGGCGATGTCCGGCGGCGGCCGCAGCGGCGGGCCCTCGACGATGGCGACGACCGTGAACGGGCGCGGGATCCGGAACCGGTCCCAGGAGCGGAGGATCCACTCCCCCCGGACCCCGATCCCGAGGGGGACGATCTCCGCCCCCGCCCGGGACGCGGCGAACACCGCCCCGGGCTGGGCGACGTGGCGCGGTCCCTTCGGTCCGTCGGGGGTGAAGACCATGACCCGGCCGGATCGGAGGACCTCGACGGCCTCGTGGAGCGCCGCGGCGCCCCCGCGGGTGGAGGAACCCCGCACCGCCTCGTAGCCCAGCCTCTTCACGATCCGCGCGATGACCTCGCCGTCGGCGTGGCGGGAGATCACAACCGCGGCCCCCGATCCCCGGATGGCGGCCGAGGGGACGAGGAGGTTCCCGTGCCAGAAGGCGTAGATGCGGGCGTTCCGCTCGCGGGACCGCTCGCGGAGGTCGGGGGGATCCAGCCGCAGGCGCCACGAGGCGCCGAGGGCGCGGACGACGAGGGGGCCGAGGGCCCGCGCGAGGAACGGCCCGATCCTGTGGGTGAACTTCCGCCGGCCCATGGGGGGATTGTAGGTCCCCCGCGGCGCGCGGCGGCAGACTACGGGGATGCGCGTGGTCCTCTACGGAAAGCCGGGCTGCTGCCTCTGCGACGTGGCGGAGTCCCGCCTCCGCCTCCTGGCGGAGCGCCGCCCGTTCGGGATCGTCAAGGTGGACATCCTCTCGGACCCGGCCCTCGAGGCGCGGTTCGGGACGACCATCCCCGCCGTGGAGATCGACGGGGTCGTCGTGAGCGAGGGGCGGTTCGACGAGAAGGCGGTGGCGCGCGCGGTGCTCGGGGCGCCGTCCCGCTAGCCCGCCGCGGGGACCTCGCCGCCCTCGGAGCCCGGCATCCCGAAGGCCTCGATCAGCAGCCCGTGGCGCAGGCCGCGGGTCGTGATGGTGGTCTCCCGCGCGTCCACGAGCTTCATCGCCACGGCCAGGATCACCGCGCCCGGGCCGATGGTCTCCACGCGCTCCGGGTCCATGCCCGGGACCTTCGCGCGCTCGGAGGGCTCCATGGACCAGAGCCGGTTGAGGAGGCCGAGGATGTCGGCCATGCCGATCCGGGTCCCCTCGATCCGCGCGGGATCGAAGGTCTTCAGGCCCTTGAGCACCGCCGCCAGCGTGGTGGCGGTCCCCCCCGAGGTGACGAGGCGGTCCTTCGGGCGCGGTACGAGTCCGGCGCCGACGAGGGCCTCGGCGGCGGCGCGGGAGAGGGCGGCGGGGTCGCCGCTCTCCATCTGCTCCGCGAGGGTGGAGGCGCCGACGGGGACGGTCATGGCCTGCAGGACGCCCCGGGTCGTGGCCCGGACGTACTCGGTGCTCCCGCCGCCGACGTCGAGGAGCGCGGTGGGCTTGGAGGGGTAGCGGCCGCCGGTGACGCCCAGCCACGCCAGGCGCGCTTCGCGCTCCCCCGAGAGGATCTCCACGCCGGTGCCCAGGATGGCGCCGGCCTCCGCGAGGAAGCGCCCGGCGTTCTTCGCCGAGCGGAGGACCTCGGTTCCGACGGCGAAGATCCGCGTGGCGTCGTGGGCGCCGGCCTCGATCCTCAGTTCGCGGAGGCAGGCGAGGGTGCGCTCGGCGGCCTCGGTGGAGATCATGTCGCCGTTGCGCCGCATGGCCTGGCCGAGGCGGCAGACGCGCACGGTGTCGTGCACGGGGGCCAGGCGACCCCCCGGCCCGCGCCCCGCCACGGTGAGCAGCACGGAGTTCGTCCCGATGTCCACGGCCGCGAGGCGCGCTCCCGGAGGGATGGCGGATCGGGTCATTCGCCGCCATGGTACGGAAACCCGTTCCGCGCCGGAACACCCGTTTGGAGCCGGCAGCGGGTACGATGCGGGCGTGCCCCTCAAGGACGAAGACCGTGCCCACCTCGAGCGCCTCCTCGACCTCGGGGACCGGCTGAACCGGCTCCAGCGCGCCATCGACGACGAGATGTCGGGGCGCCGCCCCGAGGGCTCCGTCCGGGAGCGCATGCGCAAGGCCGTCGAGCAGGCCACCGCCGACGGGATCCTCGACGCCCCCCTCCCCGGCGCCCTCGGGCGGCTGGAGTAGCGGCGCCGCTTCTCCCGCGAGGAGGTGCTGGTGCTCCTCCTCCTCCTCTCCCGCCGCATCCAGTGGGGCGAGGAGGGGCTCAGCGGGCGGGAGATCCTCGAGGTGGTCTTCGACACGTCCTACGGCATCCTCGACGGGGCGGAGCTCCTCGAGGAGGGGGCCCCGGTCCGCGCCTCGGGGGCGGTCTCCGCCGTCGAGGGGGGGGAGGCGGCGGACGTGCTGGACCAGTGGTTCATCCTCTCCGACCGCCTGCACCGCGCGGTGCGCCGCGAGGCGCGGCGGGGGCCGGCGCGGCGCGGGACGCGGCGGGAGCCGGTGCGCCCCTACCGCGACCACCGCGAGCACCTCATGGACATGGCGCGGCTCACCTCGCTCTACCAGAGGCGCGCGATGCGGCTGTTCGGGCCGGCGCCGGAGGGGGAGGATCGGCCGCCCTTCGAGAGCATCGAGCGTCTGGCGGAGCGGGTCCGCGAGGCCGAGGAGCGCATCCACCGGCGGCTGCTGGCGACGGAGGCCTCGGCGGGGTTCCCGCTGCTCCGCCACGCTCGGACGAACGGCCTCAAGAACGACGAGATCGCCGCCGTGGCGATCCTGCTGTTCCAGGAGGTCTACACGGGGTCCTCCTACGTCCCCGTGGTGGAGATCGTCAAGGCGCTGTCGGCGACGGAGGAGGAGCTCATCGAGAAGCGCGGCCTCTTCCGGAAGGACGCGCCCCTCGTGCGATCCGGCCTCGTCGTCGTGGAGGAGGAGCCGCTCGAGCGCGAGTTCTCGGCGGAGGCGTACCTCCCCGCGGGGATCGTGGACGAGCTGCTCGGCTCCACGGGCAAGGCCGGCATCACCGAGGCCGCGCGCAAGGACTTCGCCTCCTACCTCGACCAGCTCAAGGACTCGGACCAGTTCTTCCGCGACATGGGCGAGCCCGACGAGGAGGAGGAGCCGGAGCGCCGGAGGCCCCAGCAGCCGGGCCGTGGCGGCCGCCGCGGGCGCGGCGGGCGGGGGCGGTCCCGCTGACGGGATCGTCTAGGGCCCAGCCCTCATCCCGACCCTCCGCGCGCCTCTGCTACTTCCTCTCGTACAGCCAGACGAAGGTCTCGCGCTTGGGGCCCGGCACGAGGAGATCCAGCCGCTTCGTGATCTCCTCCATCCTCGCGCGGGGGGCCGCTGTCGCATCCCCGTACTTCTTGCGGGCCTGCGCCAGGGCCTTCTCGACCTCCGGGTCCTTCGGGTCCTTCCCGGCCGTGACGGCCTGGTGGGCCTTGCCGAACTCCTGGCCCGCGCGGTCCAGCTCCTGCTGGACCGCGTCGCGTTCCTTCTTCAGCTTCTCCGCCTCGGCCTGCTCCTCCACGGAGAGGTTCCGGCCCGCCGGCGTCCACATGGAGTATCCCCCGACGAGGAGGTCGAGGTCTCCGTCCCCGTCCCAGTCCACGGCGTCGGCGTAGAGCCCGGCGTCGGGGCGCGTGGGCTCCTTCCACCCCTTGGGGCTCGGCGGGATCAGGGTCTCCAGGGCCGCGAACTCAGTCTTCCCTTCCCTGCCGACGTTGCGCGCGAGGACCACGCGCCCGCCCTCGCCGTCCTGGGAGTAGCACTCCCCGAAGGAACCCGCGACGAGGTCGAGGTCGCCGTCCCGGTCCCAGTCGACCATCCGCGCGGCGGTCATCTTCTCCGGCAGCGCGAAGGGGGCGCCGCCCGCCGTCACGGGCACGTTCTTCCCGGTGAACGCGGGCTTCTCACGCGTGCCCTCGTTCGCCTGGAGGTAGAGGCGCCCGTTCTCGTAGGAGCCGAGAAGCAGGTCGAGGTCGCCGTCCCCGTCCATGTCGTGGGCCCACGCCGAGACGCAGCGCTCCGTCGGCGGCGGCGACGCGTCGAGCGCGCGGCCGTCGACCTTGTGCGACTTCGCCTCCCAGTCCCATATGTGCGAGATGAGGATGCGCCGCCCCTTCGCGTCGAGGAGCTGCTCCGGCTTCCCGAAGCCCTCCTTCGACCCCCGGGAGAGATGCGGCGAGCCGTCGAACGTCGCGGCGAGGTAGTCGAGGTGGCCGTCGGCGTCGAGGTCCACGAACTGTGAACCCATGCCGATGCATCACCAGTTCGAGAAGTCCAGGGGCCGGCCGTCGCGGTCGAGGAGCGGCTTCTCCGCGGAGACGGCGACGACGCCGTCCGCGCCCCGCGCGACCTTCGCCCAGGTGGGCCTGCCGGGGAGGTCGGCGACGACGACCTCGCGGACGCCGTCCCCGTCGAGGTCGTGGAGGACTGGAGAGGGGTAGTACCGCCCCTCGCCGAGCCACCGGTCCCCGGCCCGCAGCCGCACGGGCGGCGCGAACCGCGCCGGGGCCTTCTCCGCCGCCTCGTCGGAGGCCGCAGGGGCCACCGTCGCCGCGCCCATCGCGCAGGCCAGTCCGACCGCCGCGCCCCATCGCCTCGTGTCCATGGCAGCCTCCTTCTCCCGGGACAGGGGCGATCCTACCTCACGGGCGTGCCGGGGGAGTTCGGCGCTTCCGGGTCCGCCCCGTGCCCGTCCCTCCCTCGAAGAACCTCTCGTGCAGCGCCTTCACCGCCTTCGTGACGTCCTTCTCCGCGACGAGCAGCGAGACGTTCACGTTCGACGCGGCGAAGGAGACCATGCGGGTGGAGACCTTCGCATCGCGCAGCGTCTCGAAGATCCGCGCCACGGCGCCCGGCTCCTCGCGGATCCCCTCGCCGACGAGGCAGACGATGGCCTGCTTCTTCTCCACCTCGACCTCGGCGATCTCGCGCAGCTCCTCGATCGCCGGCCCGATGTCCTTGCGGGTGTCCGTCGTGAGCGACACCGTCACCTCCGAGGTCGCCACCATGTCGATGACCACCTCGTGCCGCCCGAACACCTCGAAGATCCGCGCCATGAACCCGGGCTGCATGAGCATCCGCATCGACGACACCGTGATGAGCGAGAGGTGCGCGCGGTGGGCGATCGACTTCACCCCCTCCTTCGAACGGGGCGCGCGGTCGAGGATGACGGTGCCGGGATGCTCCGGCCGGTAGGTGTTGAGTACGCGGATCGGGATCTTCGCCTTCACCGCCGGGATCATCGTCGAGGGGTGGACCACCTTGGCGCCGTAGTAGGCCAGCTCGCTCGCCTCCATGAAGGAGAGCACCTCCAGCGACCGGGCCTTCGGGCAGATCTTCGGGTCGCTCGTCATCACCCCGTCCACGTCGGTCCAGATCTGGATCTCCTCCGCGCCGACGGCGCGGCCGAGGATCGAGGCGCTGTAGTCCGACCCCCCGCGGCCCAGCGTCGTGATGTTCCCCCGCCTGTCCTTCCCGATGAACCCCGTGACGACCGGGATGCCCTCCACCGCCTTCACCGCGCGGCCGAGGGGCTCGTAGCAGGACTCCAGCGGGTTGGCGGACCCGAAGCGGTCGTCGGTGACGAGGCCGAGGTCGTAGGCGTTGCAGGCGGTGGACGCGTGGCCGGCGGCGCGGAAGGCGGCGGCCACCACCTTCGAGGAGAGCCGCTCCCCGAAGGACATGATGCAGTCGAGGGAGCGCGGGGTCAGCTCGCCGACGAGGGTGATCCCCTTCAGCAGCGAGCGCAGGTCGTCCAGCTCCTCCTGCAGGAGGTCGGCCGGGAGGCCGAGCTCCGCCAGCGCCCCCGCGTGGCGGTTCCGGACCTCCTGCGCCGTGGTCGGACCCTTGAGGGCGCGGTGGGCGAGATCGATGAGGAGGTTCGTCACCCCGGACATCGCCGACACCACGACCACGGGCCGGCGGTCGAGCCGCTCCGCCGCGAGGCGCACCACCGTGCGGATGCGGACCGCGTCCGCGACGCTGGTGCCGCCGAACTTCATCACGAGCATGGGGAATCTCCGGGGGAGGCGGGATCGAAGCCGGCCATCCCATCGGTCCGGCCCCCGGGGGGCAAAGCATTTTCGACCGGGGGTCCCGTGGCTAGGATGGCCCCCTGGAACCGGGCCCGCCCCCGCGACGGGCCGGAAGGAGCCCCATGTCCGAGCCGGCGCACGACGAGCTGATCCACGACTGGAACCGCGAGGCCGCCTACGAGCGGCCGACCCACCGCCTGGAGTTCGACGACGAGACGCTCCGGGACGGGCTCCAGTCCCCCTCGGTCCACTCCCCCTCGATCGAGAAGAAGATCGAGATCCTCCACGAGATCGCCGCCCTCGGCATCGACACCGTCAACCTGGGCCTGCCCGGTGCCGGCCCGCACGCGGTGAAGGACGTGACGGCGCTGGCGAGGGAGATCGCCGCGGGCCGCGTGAAGATCCAGGCCAACTGCGCCGCCCGCACGCTGGAGGCCGACATCGCGCCCATCGCCGACATCTCCCAGAAGACCGGCGTGGACATCGAGACCGCCATCTTCCTCGGCTGCTCGCCCATCCGCCAGCTCGTCGAGGACTGGGACGTGAAGCGGCTGCTCAAGCTGACCATCGACGCCTGCGAGTTCTGCACCCGAAACGGCCTGCGCATCATGTACGTCACCGAGGACACGACCCGCACGCCCCCCGCCCTCGTGAAGCAGCTCTACACGGCCGCCATCGAGCACGGGGCGCAGCGAATCGTGGTGTGCGACACCGTCGGCCACTCCGACCCGCGGGGGGCCTGGAACCTCATCCGGTTCGTCAAGCGCGAGGTCGTGAAGGACCACAAGGTGAAGGTGGACTGGCACGGGCACCGGGACCGCGGCCTCGACGTGTGGAACGCGCTCACGGCCTACGAGGCGGGGGCGGACCGCATCCACGGGGCGGGCATCGGCATCGGGGAGCGGGCCGGCAACGCGCCCATGGAGCACCTGCTCGTCAACGCGAAGCTGATGGGCTACATCCAGAACGACCTGCGCACGCTGCCCCGCTACTGCCGGAAGGTGTCGGAGTACGTGAAGGTGCCGATCCCGACCAACTACCCGGTCGTGGGCAAGGACGCCTTCGAGACGGCCACCGGGGTCCACGCGGCGGCGGTCGTGAAGGCCCTCCGCCGCGGGGACAGCTTCCTCGCCAACCGGGTCTACTCCGGCGTCCCGGCCGACGAGTTCGGCCTCGAGCAGGTCATCCGCGTCGGCCCGATGGGGGGCAAGTCGAACGCCGCCTTCTGGCTCGAGCGCCACGGCCTGCCGACGGACGAGGCGACGGTGCAGAGGCTCTTCGATGCGGGCAAGCGCAGCGACCACGTGCTCACCGACGAGGAGGCGAAGGCGGCGGTCTCCTAGGCGCTCCCGGCCTCGGCGGCGGCCCCCTCGGGGTGGCCCGCCTTCCAGATCCGCGAAAGCACGCAGGTCGGGCACTTGTGGAAGTTCTCGTCCTGCCGCTTCGCGCAGATGTCCCGGCTGATCAGGTGGGAGATCAGGGCCGGCTCCTGCGTGGGGCGGGTCGGGCAGAGGATGTAGTAGTCTTCCATCCCCCCGATCCTACCCGGGGGGGGCCGCGGCCCGGAGGGCCCGAATCGACTCCCTCACGGCCTCCACGGCCCGGTGGGAGTCCCGGGACAGCTCCACCCCGACGAGGCCCCCGTACCCCGCCTCCGCGAGCGCCCGCAGCGCCGCCGGTAGGTCGAGGTCCCCCTGCCCGAAGGGGAGGTGCTCGTGGACCCCGCGCTTCATGTCCTCGATCTGGACGTTGACGATCTCCTTCGCGTGGGCGGCCACCGCCGCCGCCGGATCGCCCCCGGGCTCGCAGAGGACGTGGCCCACGTCGAGGGTCAGGCCGAGGCGGGGGTGGGGGAGGATCGCCCGCAGCTCCCGCCAGCCGGCCAGGGTGTCGATGAACATCCCCGGCTCCGGCTCGAAGCCGATGGTCACGTCCGCCTCCTCCGCCGAGGCGCAGAGGATCTCGAGGGAGCGCGCGAGGCGCCCCATGTTCTCCTCGCGGGTCGTCCCCGGGTCCGCCGCCCCCGACCAGGTCGACACGACGGGGGCGCCGAGGTCGGCGGCCAGCTCGACGGCCCGCACGAGGAAGTGGTGGCGGACCGCGGCCCCCTCCCGCGAGATGAGCGTCGGCTGGTGCTTGCGGGCCGGGTCGAGGAGGAACCGGGCCCCCGTCTCCACGACGCAGGAGAGCCCGAGGGAGCCGAGGTGGCGCCGCACCGCGCGCACCTGGTTCGCGGTCGCGCGGAACGGGTCGAGGTGGTGGACGTCCAGGGTGAGCCCCACGCCCGCGTAGCCCTCGGCGGCCAGCAGCTCGAGGGCCGCGTCGAGGCGGTGGTGCGCGAGTCCGTTGGTGTTGTAGCCGAAGCGGAGTTTCACGGTCGGCCTCCTCCCCCGGCGGGGACGGGGAGGGCGCGGAGCGCCCTCGGGACGACGAGCAGGCTCCTCGCCCCACGCGCCACGGCGGCGGCGAGGCCCTCCTCCACGGTCGCCGCGGAGCCGAACCCCATGGCCTCGAGCTCGGCCGCGGGGATCGAGGAGCCGACGACCACGATGCGCCGCGAGGCGAGGACCTTCGCGACGGCGAAGGCCCGCTGCTCCCCCCCGTGGAAGGGCCGGTCGCGGTCGGCCAGCAGCGCGGCGGCGCCGCCGCGGAGGGCCTCGGCGAACCGCCGCTCCCCGGTGCCGAGCCCGACCCCCTCGGGGCAGGCGGCGGGGAGGAGGATCGTGCCCCCGGGCCTCACCGCCTCGAAGGCGCCGAGGACGAGGTTCGTCGCGGCGCGGCTGGCCTGGTAGAGGTTCCCGTCCTTGGGCGCCCCGGTCCCCGCGACGGCGACGTCGGCCGGGGCGCGGACCGGCAGGGCGAAGGCCTCCCGCGCGCGGGTCGCGAGGACGCGCAGGACGACGCCCGGGTCCCCGGCGGCCGCGGCGACGACGCCGCCGGACACGCCGGGGACGACGTTGACCGCGAACCGGAGGCCGCCGCGGCGGGCGTTCTCCTTGATCACGTCCTGGAACGGGTTCCCGTCCACGATCCCGGGGCGGCACCGGGGGTGGTCGACGAACCGGGGCGCGTGGGTGAAGGCGATGGTCGCCTCCCCGGCGCACCCGATGCCCGCCGTCTTCCACCCGCCCGAGAAGCCGGCGTACTGGTGGGGCTCGACGACGCCGACGGAGACGACGAATCCCGCCGCGGCCACGCGCTCCGCGACGCCGAGGGGCGCCCCGTGGGGGCCCGCGCCGAGATCCCGGATCCCCCCGCGGGGGTCGTGCTCGGCGAAGGCGGCCCCGCGGGCCGCGGCGGCGCCGAGGATCGCCGCCCGCTCGGCGTCCGTGGTCCCGCGGTGGAGGCCGAGGGCGACGAGGACCGTCACCCGCGCGGGGACGATTCCGGCCCGGTCGAGGGCGTCGAGGAGGAGGGGGAGGATCTCCCCGGTCGGGCAGGGCCGCGTGGCGTCGGGGACGACGACGACGGCGTCGGGGGCCCCCTTCGCGCGGGCCTCGAGCGGAGCCGAGCCGGAGGGGGAGGCCAGGGCGCGGGCGGCGGCGGCGCCGCCGGGCTCTTCGGGGAGGTCCGGCGCGGAGGGGATCTCCACCTCGAGTCCGCGGGGGGGCTCGAAGGCGACGACGCCGCTTCCGAACGCCGCCTCGCACCTCACAGCGGGCGCCTCCCTCCCCGTCCCTACCGCGTCACGTTCACCTTCGGCAGCGCCGAGAACTCCTTCTGCCACGCCCCGAGCCGCTCGTTGAAGTACTTCATCCCCGGGCGCTCCTCGGGGAAGCGCTCGGCGTCCTCCAGGGCCTCGGAGACGATCTGCACCGCCTTCTGGAAGTCGTGCTTGGCGTCGATCCACTCCTCGTTGGCGGCGACGTTGTCCTCCTTGTTCTTGAGGTCCCAGCCCGCCTTGGCATGCTTGCGGAACGCCTGGATGTGGGGATCCGCCTTCCGGAACAGGTCCTCGATGTAGGCCTTCTCCTGGTCGGTGAGGGGCTTCGGCGCCGGCTTGACCGGGCCCAGGGGCTTGGCCGCCACGGGCTCCGCCTTCACCGTCTTCGGGGCGACCACCGGCTTGGGCACCTCGACGGGCTTCTTCGGTCCGCCCATGACGAACCCGAGGATGACGGCCGCCACGACGAACCCGATCCCGCCGAGGAGCACGAACGGGGGCGGGCCCGAGGGCCTGCGCGGGGCGGGACCCCGGCCGCGCCGGCCGGCGTCCTCGTCCTCGTCGCGGCCGCGGCGGGCCCTGGATGCGGGTCGAGCCATGATTCCTCCGGAGGGTCCCGGCCGCCATTGACTCCCGCGACCGGGGGCGATTAGCCTAACCTCGCCTCCGCCGCCGAAAACGGAAACGGGGAGAGGGAGGACCGCCGGATGAAACTCGCGAAGTGCCCCCACTGCGGGGCGTCGCTGGACCTCACCCACGTCCCTCCCGGGAGCGCCGTCTCCTGCGGAGGCTGCGGGAAGCCGTTCTGGGTCGCCGCCGCCCCCGCCGCCCCCGCCCCCGCCCCCGCCCCCGCCGCCCCCGCCACCACCCCCGCCGCCGTGCGTGGATGGCGATGAGCAATGGCGCAACGACAAGGCGCCGGCGACCTTCCTCGTGCCGCCGGCGGACGGCAAGGTCCAGATCGCCGCCGAACCGACGACGCCGGCGCTCGATGCGTGGCTCGACGGGTTCGGATTCCCACGTGGCGCCCCGTTCGACGACTTCGTCGGGATAGACGACGACGAGCTGGACGCGCTCCTCGGGGCCTTCCCCAGCGGAGACCTCGAGATCCACTGGGTCATCGAATTCCGTCTCGACGAGTACCGCCTGGAATGCGAGCGGAAGTGGGTCTGCACGGATGGGGTGTATGTCCCGACGAAGACCACGCGGGTCCTCGAATCGGGTCCTGATCCGTACGCCGGCCGCTATGCGGTCGACGGGCCGGCGCGGACGATCGAGGACGTCAGGAAGATTTGGCGAGACGCACGGACGGCCCTCAACGGCGCCGAATCGAACCTTCGCGCGATGGACGACTACCGCACGAGCTGCTGATCCGTCGGATTGAGGCCGCCCCCGTCCGCGCGGATGGCCACGCCTCAGGGGAGTGGGTCGCCGCAGTCCGTGAACCAGCTCACGGCGCCGTCCTGGGGCGCGACATGGAGGTCCCGCATCGTGGTCGTACCGTTCGCGGTCACCGATGCCGTCACGGACCATGCGGCCGGAATCGCCGTCGAGCGACCGTCAGTCACGTAGTCCCACGGCCCGAGCGGCGCGACGGTCGCAATCTCGACCGTGTACGTGGCGTCCGCGGTCACGGAGGCGAGACTAGTCTCGCACGCGGCGGTCCCGTAGCGGTCGATCACCGCCCCGTTCAACCGGGCCGTCATCGGACCCATGGTCCCCGCCCGGATCGCGGCCTCAAGGT
>CAZWGT010000044.1:0-16310 GCA_964633345.1 uncultured Planctomycetota bacterium | reverse complement strand
CGGCGGCGAGGCCCTTCTCGAAGGTCGGATCGCCGGGGCCGGCGTGCTCGATCGGCCGTGCGGGGACGACGCCCCTGCCCTCGAGCGGCGTCCCGTCGGGCAGGAGATCGACCCACCGCGAGAACCCGACGGAGACCCCGTTGGGGAGATCGACGGGGGAGGGGTTCCCGCTGTGCCCGGCGGTGGGCCTGCCCGCCGTCACGACGCCGGGGATCGCCGCCATCATCTGGGCGAACCCCTCGCCGCTGCTGACGCAGCCCGGGCCGAGGAGGCAGACGACGGGGCCGGCGTAACGGCGCCCGGCGCGCGGCTCGAGGACCCGATCCGCGGGCGGGGTGAGGTCGGAGGGGAGGGGGCCCGAGCGGACCCGGGTGCGGGCGTAGACGGTGCGCTCCTTCGCGAAGAACGACGCGAGTTCCAGGGCGCGCCGCTCGTTCCCCCCGGAGCAGGCGCGGAGGTCGAGGAGGATGCCGCGGCGCCCGAGCATCCCCTCCAGCGCCCCCGCGACCGGCGCGAACTCCGCCTCCGTCTGCGGGAGGGAGAAGACGGCCAGGTAGCCGAGGTCCCTCCCGGCGGTCCCGGCCAGGGCGATCCGGCCCGGCGTCGAGGCGTCCGCGAGCGCCCCGCGGACGGCGCGGACGTCGACGTTCGACTCCGGGGCGTGGACGAAGGTGGGGACGGTCCTCCCGTCGGAGCGGCGGATCACCACGTGGACGTCCTTCAGGGCGGCGAGGAGGCCCCGGACCGCCTCGACGAAGCCGGCCTCGTCCTTAGCCGCCAGCGCCTCCGCGCGGCGGGCGGCGGCGAGCGCCGGCCAGTCGACCCTCTTCGATTCGAGGTGGGAGTAGTACCGCCCCATGTTCCCAACGAGGGCGTCGTAGGAGTCCTCCGGGCGCAGGGGCTCGGCCGACATGGCGCGGACCTCGACGGTCCCGGTCTTCGAGAGGAAGATCCACGCCTCCGCCTTCCCCCCGGCGGGGGAGCGGACGAGGATCTCCTCCGGCGTCCACCCCCGGTCCGAGAGGGACACGAACCGCCGGTCCACGGTCTTCCCGCCCGGCATGGGGACCGACACGCCGACGTAGGCGTTGTCGAACTGGCGCGGCTCGAGCTTCAACCCCGAGGCCCGCGCCTCGAAGGAGAGCCGCACCGTCGCCCCCGCCTCCACGTCGACGGGGCGGGCGAGCAGACTCCACCGGCCCGTGCCCGGGCCGCCGCGGAGGAGGACGCCGCCCTCCGGGCCGGGCAGGACCTCCGACGGGCGGTCGGTGCCCGACGTGGCGCCGACGCGCACTTCCCAGCCCTCGGGGACGCCGTCCTTCACGGGCGCGGGTCCCGGGGGGAGGAGGACGCCGGCGAGAATCAGGAGGGGGGATGCGGTCCGCATCCCCCCATTGTGCCGAAGAGGCCGCCGACGGCGGCCGTCGTTACTTGGCTCAGCCGCCCTGGGGCTTGACGGCGGACGCGTCCACCGCCTCGCCGCGGGAGACCTTCCCGGCCAGCTCCTCGACCGTGGCCGGGGGCAGGTAGCCGCCCTTTCCGGCGTAGGCGATGGCGCCGGAGCCGCTCAGGATGACGACGCTCGGGGTGGCGGTCACGTTGTACTTCGAGAGGACCGCGCCGTCGGCGTCCACGAGGACGGGGAAGGGGATCCTGGCGGGGAGGGTGCCCTTCACCTCGGCGGCGGAGCCCTGGACGACCGCGAGCACGCGGTAGGCCGGGTTCGCGGCGGCCAACTCGTCCACCTCCTGCCGGCTGAAGGAGCAGGAGGCGGAGCCGAGGACGAGGACCGTCGGCGCGCCGGCGGAGGCCTTCACCGTGTCGGCGAGGGAGACCTCGCCGGAGCCGTCCGCGGCGGCGAGCCGGAAGGCGGGGGCCTCGGCGGGTGCGGGGGCCGGGGCGGAGGCCGTGGATTCCGCGGGGGGCGTCTCCGGGGAGCCGGCGGAGCAGCCGGCCAGCACGAGGGCGGCGAGCATCAGGGTTCGGGTGGTCATGGGCGGGATTGTAGCCGTACCTTCGATGACCCGCGAACTCCGCCGCCGGGGGATCACTTCGGATCCCCGTCCTTCTCCTACTCCTTCTCCTTCTTCTTCTCCTCCCGCGCCTTGCGCTTCTCCTCGGCCCTCTCCTCGGCCTCCTTCTTCTTCCGCGCCTTCTCGGCGGCCAGCCTCCGCTCCTCCGCCCGCGAGGCGGCGGCGGCCTGGAAGTCGAACTCCTTCCCGTGCTCCCGCCACCACGCCCGCCAGAGGTCGGGGTCGGCGCCGCCGACGTCGTAGCGGAGCGCGTACTTCAGGGCGGCGCGGGCCGCGGCGTGCCAGTCCCCGCGCTTCCCGCGGCCCACGGAGGCGGCGAAGTCGATGAGGCCCTCGACCGCCTCCTTCACGGGGATGTTCCCCACGGCGTGCAGGCGCGCCTCCACCTCCTCGCGCGCGGTGTCCCCCTTGATCCCGTCCAGGAGGACCTTCACGCTGCCGGGCTGCGCGAGGTCGTGGAGGGAGTCCGCCAGGGCGATGCGCTCCCCGAGGTCCCCCTTCTCCCCCATGGAGCGCAGGCGCTCGCCGAGGGCCGAGGCGGCGGTGCGCTTCGCGGCGTCGTCGGTGCGGGCGGCCAGGGCCGCGGCGGCCGCGCGGCGCACCTCGAGGTCGTCGTCGCCCAGCAGCCGGGCGAGGGGGGGGAGCAGTTCCGGGGCCTGGTTCCTTGCCGCCTCCTCCGCCGCCGCCCGCTTCACCGCCGGGTCCTTCCCCTTCATCATCTCGACGAGGTCGGCGGGCTTGGCCGGCTCCGGGGCGGACTGGCAGGCGAGGGCGAGGACGGCGATCAGGGCGTGCATGGACTTCCTCCTTGCGGGTGGAACCCCCGGTCGGAAGGGGCGGTTGCGGAGGTCACGCCCCCTCGAGGGCCTGCAGCTCGGCGTCGGTCTGGCGCAGGCGGTGGGCGAGGATCCGGGCCAGGCGCGCGAACACGATCGCCCCCAGCGCGGGATGGCGGCGGGAGAGCTCGTCGAACCGCCGCCGGGAGAGGACGAAGAGATCGGTCTCCTTCACCGCGACGGCGTCGGCCGACCGCGTCCCCTTGTCGAGGAAGGCCATGTCCCCGAAGAACCCCTGCCGCGAGAACGTGGCGACGTGGTGGTTCCGGCCGCCGCCGAGGGGGAGGAGGATCTCCACCCGCCCCCGGCGGATGAGGAAGACCTCGTCCCCGGCGTCCCCCCGGCGGAAGGCGGCCTCGCCGGCCTTCAGGGATCGCCCGTCCACGGCGCCGGCCAGGGACGCCATGGCCTCCGGGTCCAGCTCGCGGAACAGGTCGAAGTCCCCGAGGTCCAGCGGCGGCGCCGACACGTCCTCCCCGAGCCCCGCCTCCTCGAGGATGCGGTCCTCGTACCACTCGATGGCGTCGTCCGCCTCGTCGAAGACCCGCACGTTGCGCTCCCGCTTCACGAGCCCGAGGTGGTCGAAGTAGGCCTGCAGGTCGGTCCCCGTCGGCAGCGTGGCGGGCATGCTCGAGAAGAGGAGGAAGGCCCCGCGGTCCGTGAACATGCTCTCGATCTGCTCCAGCATGTGGGCGGCGGTGTAGTCCACCGAGGTGACCCTCTTCAGGTCGAGGACCAGGTAGCGGCAGGTCTTGAGGTCCTCCTCGAGGATGGAGAAGAGCTGGTCGGTGGTGCCGAAGAAGAGGGGGCCCTGGAGCTCGCACACCGTCGCCTGCGCCCCCTTCTCCTGGAGGACGGCGGCCTGGCCGGCGTGGCGGCTGCGGCGGGAGGAGACGCGGTTGCCCGCGACCTTCAGGCGGACCACGGACCCGCGGATCTGCTCCCGGATGAAGAGCATGATGGCCAGCGCCAGGCCCACCCCCGAGGCCGCGATGAGGCTCACCGTGGCCGCCGTCAGCACCACCGCCGTGATGACCACGAAGTCGAGGACCGTGGTCCGGTGCTTGAGGAGGTCGAGGCTGTGGCGGTCGATCATCCGGAAGGAGACCACCATGATGATCCCCGCCAGCGCCGCCTTGGGGATCCACGCCACGAGGTTCGGGAGCCCCGGCAGGAACCCCCCGAAGAGCACGAAGGCCAGCAGGGCGAAGACCCCCTCCAGCACCCCGGCCCGCGGCGTGGTGCCGCCGCTGTTGATGTTGACCAGGGTGGCCCCCATGGTCCCCGCTCCCGGCATCCCGCCGAGCAGCGAGGAGGCGAGGTTCCCCAGTCCCTGGCCGCGGAGCACGCGGTTGGAGTCGTGGCGGCTCCGCGTCAGAGCGTCCACGACGACGCAGGTCTTCAGCGTGTCGATCGAGAGGAGGACGGAGAGGGTGATCGCCGGGACGACGAGGAGCCCCAGGTCGGCCGCCGACAACCCGCCGAAGGCCCGCCAGCGGTCCCCGAAGGAGGCGGCGAGGTCGGAGGGGCTCGCCTTCACCGCCCCGATGACGAGGTGGTTCCCCTCGAGGGAGCGCAGCTCGTGGTCGGAGATCCCCAGCAGCGCGTAGGTGACGAGCCCCGCGCCGAGGCCGAGGACCACCCCCGGCACCCTCCTCGTCAGCCTCGGCCCGAAGACCATGCCCGCGATGGTGGCGAGGCCGACGAGGACCCCGGGCACCTGCCACGTGCCGGGGGCCACGAGGCCGACCCAGGGGTGCATCCCGTCGGGCGTACCGAGGAACTTCGGCACGTAGGTGGCGAACAGCACGATGCCGACGCCGCTCAGGTACCCGGCCACCACCGGGTAGGGGATGAACTTGATGAGCTTCCCGCCCCCGACCGCCCCGTAGGCGAACTGGAGGACGGCGCCGAGGAGGCCGGCGCCGTGGTGGCCGACGTGGCCGAGGCAGAGGAGGATCCTCTCCGGGGCGAGGCCTCCCCGGGACAGTTCGAGGCCGAGCGCCCCGAGCACCGCCGCCGCCGGTCCGCAGGGGGCGGAGATGAGCCGCCGGGCCCCGCCCATCAGGGAGGCCACGAGGCCCACGGCGATCACCCCGAGGAGCCCCATGAGGGCGCCCTTCCCCTCCTGCCCCGGGAGCGCCTTGACGACGGCCAGGCCGTAGCCGATGGCCGACGGAAGGGCCACCAGCATGGCGGCGAACCCGCCCCACGCGTCGCCCGCCCGGCCGCCCGGTTCCTTGCCCATGCCCGCCGCCCATCATGGGCCCTGCCGCGGGGATCCGAAAGTCCCATCGGGCTCGGGTCGCGCCGGGGTAGTTTCGGCCCGTGCACAACTTCTCGTGGCTCGTCGAGGGCGAGGTGGCGGGGATGGCCCGCCCCGATCCCTCGGACGCGGAGCGCCTGAGGGAGGAGGGGATCACCGCGCTCGTCTGCCTGACGCGGCGGCCCTCCTTCTTCGAGCCGCCGGAGGGGCTGTCGATCCTCCACCTGCCCGTGGCCGACATGACGGCGCCCACCCAGGAGCAGCTGGTCCAGGCGGTGCGCTTCCTCGAGACGGCGCTCGCCTCCGGGGGGAGGGCGGCGGTGCACTGCACGGCGGGCTGGGGGCGGACGGGGACGGTGCTGGCGGCCTGGCTCGTCGGACGCGGCGAGGACCCGGACGGGGCGATCGAGCGGGTGCGCCGGGCGCGGCCGGGGAGCATCGAGACGGCGGAGCAGGAGCACGCCGTGCACCGCTTCGCGGCGACGTGGAAGCGGGCGACGAGGAAGAGGGAGGGGAAGCGATGAGCCGTCCGATCCGCGTGCTCGTGAACGGGGCGAAGGGGCGCATGGGGAGGGAGGCGGTCCGGGCCGTCGGGGAGGCGGACGGCCTGGTGCTCGCCGGGGCGACCGACCTCGGCGACGATCTCGCCGGATCGATCCGCTCCTCGAAGGCGGCCGTGGTCGTGGACTTCACGCGCCCCGCCGACGCGCTGGCGAACTTCCGCACGGCCATGGGCGCCGGCGCCCGGGTCGTGTCGGGCACGACGGGGTTCACCCCGGGGGACCTCGAGGCCGCCGCGGGGTTCGTGCGGCGGACCGGCCTCGGCGGGGCGGTGGTGCCGAACTTCGCCCTCGGGGCGGTGCTCGCGGTGCGCTTCGCCCGCGAGGCGGCCCGCCACCTCCCCTCGGTGGAGGTGATCGAGCGCCACCACGAGGGGAAGGCGGACGCTCCCTCGGGAACGGCCCTCCTGGCGGCGCGGGAGATCGCCGCGGCGCGGGGGGCGCGGAGCCGCGGTGCCGTGAATTCGGATCCCCCCGGCTCCCGCGGCGCCGAGGCGGACGGGGTGCGGATCCACGCGGTGCGGCTGGCGGGGACGGTGGCGAACCTGGAGATCGCCTTCGGCGGTCCGGGGGAGACGCTGGTGATCCGCCACGACACGACGGACCGCTCCTGCTTCATGCCCGGGGTGATCCTGGCGGTGCGCGTGGTGGCCCGCTCGAAGGCGTTCTTCCACGGGCTCGAGGGGATCCTCGATGCCGCGCCGAAGCGCTGAGCGGGCGCTGCTCCTCGTCGCCGTCACGGACCGGCGGCGGTGCCGCGGGGATCTCGTGACGGCCTGCGAGGCGGCGGTCCGCGGGGGTGCGACCGCGGTCCTGCTGCGCGACCGGGACCTCCCGCGCGGGAGGCGCCGCGCGCTCGCGATGCGCCTCCGCCGTATCACCGAACGATACGGTGCGACATTCATCGTCCACACCGACGTGGCGCTGGCCCGCGAGGTCGGCGCCGACGGCGTCCACTTCTCCGCCGCCGACGGCCCGCGCCGCGTGAAGGGGATTATGACCGGCGTCTCGTGCCATTCGGTCGCCGAGGTCCGCGCCGCGGAGAAGGCCGGCGCCGACTACGCGTTCCTCGGGCCCATCTTCCCGACCCGCAGCCACCCGGGGAACCCCGGCCTCGGTCCCGCCGCGATCCGCCGCCGTTCCATCCCGGTGGTCGCCATCGGCGGCGTGCGCCCCGGGAGCGTCCGGGGGCCCGTCGCCGCCATCGACGCGCTGATCGGGGATCCCGACCCCTGCGCCGCGGCGGGACGGTTCCTTCGGCGGGAGGCTGCTTCGGCGCCCCGGGAGCGGAGGCTCGTCGCGGCGATTCTCGACCGGCTCGGGAACCCGGGGGTCCTCCTCCTCGGCCCGGGGGACGACGCGGTGGTCCTGCGGACGGGGGGATCGCCCCTGGCGGCGGCAACGGACCTCACGATCGAGGGCGTCCACTACGAAGCCGGACTGAATCCCGCGCAGGCGGGCTTCAAGGCCGCCGGCCGGGCCCTCTCCGATCTCGCCTCCGTCGGTGCGGCTCCCGTCGGGCTGATGGTGGGTCTGGCGATCCGGAAGGGGGCGGGGGCGAAGCGAGCGATCGGCATGATCGTCGGTGCCAGGGGAACGGGTTGCCCCGTCCTCGGAGGCGACACGAAGGAGACGCCCGCCACGGAGATGGTCTCGGTCACCGCGCTCGGCCGCGTGGACGGCCCGCCGGCGCTGTCGCGGTCGGGCGGGACGCCCGGCGACGTCCTCTTCGTGACCGGGCCGCTGGGCGGGTCGATCCGCGGACGGCACCTTCGGCCCGCGCCGCGGATCGCCGAGGGGCTGGAACTGCGCCGCAAGGGCCTCGCCACCGCCTGCATCGACATCTCCGACGGGCTGGCGACCGACCTCCACCGGCTCTGCAACGCCTCGAAGGCGGGGGCGCTCCTCGAATCGTGGCGGGTGCCGATCCACCGCGACGCGCGGCGGGGGAGGGGCGATCCCCTGCGCCGCGCCCTCTTCGACGGGGAGGACTACGAACTGCTCTTCGCGGCCCCGGCGGAGAAGGCCGCGCGCATCGAGGAGAAGGGCGTGGCGGGGCGCCGCGTCCACCGCATCGGGCGGCTGGTCCACCGGAACGCGGGCGTGGTCGTCCAATACGCCCATGGCATCGAATCCCTCCCCGACGAAGGCTGGACCCACTTCCGTGCGCGTTGAATCCCCCTCGCCCGCGGCGACCGAGAAGCTCGGGCGCGCGCTCGGGAAGCTGCTGCGCGACGGGGACCTCGTCCTCCTCTCGGGCGAACTCGGCGCCGGGAAGACCCGGTTCGTGAAGGGCCTCGCCGAGGGGTTCGGCGCCGCCCGCGCCGCGGAGGTCGTCTCGCCCACCTTCCTCCGCGTCGAGCAGTACGGGCGTGCCCCGCACCTGCTCCGCCACATCGACGCCTACCGCATGCACGGGGGCGCGGAGCTCGAGCAGCTCGGCCTCGCCGACCTCGTCGGGCCCGGCGGCGCGACCGCCGTCGAGTGGCCCGAGCGGGTCGAGGACGCGCTGCCGGCCGACGGGCTCCTCCTCCGCTTCGAGCACCGCGGCCCGAGGGCGCGCCGCATCACCGTCACCGCCCGGGGCCCGCGGGGCCGCGCCCTCCTGAAGGGACTGCGTTGAGGGCCCTCCTCCTCGCCGCGCTCCTGCTCGCCGCCCCGGAGGAGCCGATCCGGGTCCGGGTCCGCTCCTTCGAGGAGGGGACCGCCATCGACGGCGTCCGCGTCGCCGCCATGCGGGTGAACGGGGAGGGCCCCTTCGACCCCGACGCCGTCCTCGGCGGGCAGGGAACGCCGTCCCTGGATTCGAACTGGCCGATCCGGGTCCCCGTCCCGCCCGGAGAGGGGCGGATCCTCCTGGCCGCCGTCGCCCCGGGGTACGCCCCGGCGCTGGCCTGGCCCTCGACGGACGGGGATCCCCGGCTCCTCCTCCTGCGGCGGGCGGCGGCCCTGGAGATCGCGGCCGAGTCCGCGCCCTCGGCCGAGCCCTTCGCCCCCGCCGCCGGGGCCCGGCCCGTCCCGGGAGCGGCCGTGGAGATCCGGCTGGAGGCGGGCTACGAGCCGGAGGGGACGCCCCCGATGGTGCGCCGCGCGACGACCGGGACGGGGGGTGCGGTGCGGATCCCCGATCTTCCCCGCGGCCCGTTCCACGACGTCGAGGTGCGGGCGAAGGGCTTCGCCCCTGCCCGCGCCTCCCGGGTCCTGGCCGGGGGGGAGGCGCTGCGCGTCGGGCTCGTCCCCGCGGCCCGCGTCGTCGGCCGCGTGGTCCGGGTCCCCGGCGGCGGCCCCGTCGCCGGGGCCCGCGTCCGCGGCGGGGGCGGGGAGGTCGTCTCGGGGTCCGACGGGGGCTTCGCCCTCGAGGACCTCGTCCCCGGGCGCGTCGCGGTGACGGCGGAGAAGGAGGGGACCCTCGCCCTCGACGCCCCCGTCGTCGAGGCCCCCGCGGGGAGGACGACGGCGGTGCCCGACCTCCGCCTCGCGGTCCTCGGGAGCGTGAAGATCCTCGTCCAGGGGCCCGGCGGGAAGCCCCTCGCCCGGGTCCCCGTCCGCCTCCTGCCGCCGCGCCCGGGGATGACGGATCCCTCCGCCCGGACCGGATCCGCCGGGGACGTCTCCCTCGGCCCCGTCGTCCCCGCGCCGGGCCACCGCCTCGTGATCGAGCCGGAGTCGGACTTCGCCCCGCGCGTCACCGACGCCTTCGCCGTCCTGCCCGGGGAGGCGGTGGATCTCGGGGCGGTCCGTCTCGACGGGGGAGGCGTCGTCGAGGGGAGGGTCGAGGGCCCCGACGGCTTCCCCGTCCCGGGGGCGACGGTCCTCCTCTTCGACGGGGCCGAGGACCCCCTGCGGGCCGCCGCCGATCCGGCCGCCGGAGGACCGCTCCGCCGCGAGATCCCCGCCGCCGCCGACGGCACCTTCCGCTTCGACCGCGTCCCGTCGGGGAGCCGCTCCCTCCTCGCCCGCGCCCCGGGCCGCCTGCCCGCCGCCTCCACGCGCCTCGTCGTGGCGGCCGGCCGCACGGAACCGGGGGTCCGCCTCGTGCTCCGCCCGGGGGCGGCGGTGACGGGTCTGCTCCGCGGCCCCGAGGGGGAGCCGGTCGCCGACGCCCTCCTCGTGGCCCTCGCGCCGCTCACGGGGGCGGAGATCGCACGCGCCCGGACCGGCCCCGGGGGGACCTTCCGCCTCGACGGCCTGCCGGCCGGCTCCTGCTCGATCCGCGTGGTGCTCCCCGGCGAGGACTTCCCCGATCCCCTCCGCCCCCTCTTCCCCGCCCGCGTCCCCTTCGACGGGCTCGACATCGATCTCCCCCGGAGCCGCTCCGTCGAGGGGGTGGTCCTCGATCCCTCGGGCGGGGAGGTGCGCGGCGTCGTCGTGGTGGTGCGCCTGGACCGCTCGGCCCGGGAGGTGGAGCGCGTCCCCCTCGCCGCCGACGGCGCCTTCGCGACCCGCCCCCTTCCCGAGGGGCGCTGGCGCCTTCGGGCCGAGAGCCCCGACGGCCGGGTCGCGACCGCCGACGTCGAGGTGGGCGGGGACGCGCCGCCGCGCGTGGTGCTGACCCTCGCCCTCGGCGCCACGGTGCGCGGCCGCGTCGTCACGGGGCCGGCGGTGAAGGACCTCCGCGAGGTCTCCCTCCGGCTGCTCCTCGGCGGCAGGGGGGAGGCCTCCGTTCCCGCCGCGGCGATCGAGTCCTCCGGGGCCTTCGCGCTCCCCGGGGTGCCGGCGGGGGAGCACGACCTCGTCGTGGCGCTCCCCGGCCTCGCCCCCGTGGTCCTGCGGGGCGTGCTCGTCCCCCCCGAGGGGGGCGTGGTGGACGTGGGCGACGTGCTCCTCGGGCTCGGGGCGACGCTGCGCGTGCGCGTCTACGGGGAGTCCCGGGGGCCGCTGGCCGGGGCGGCCGCGGCGGTCGAGGACCCCTCCGGCCTCCGGCGCGAGGAGCAGACCAACGCCGCGGGCCTCGCCCTGTTCCCGGGGCTCCCCGCGGGGGACGTGGTCGTCGAGGTGCGCGTGCCGCCGGGGGTGGTCCTGCGGCGGCTCCTCCTGATGCCGGGGGAGGGGGAGCGGGAGGAGGTCGTGGACCTGGCGCTCCTGCCCGCGGGCACCGTCGAGGTGCGCCGCGAGGACGGCCCCGTGCCCGGGGCGCTCGTGCGGATCACGGCGGGGGCGGACACCACGGACGCCGTCGCCGACGATCGGGGCGTGGCGCGGCTGCCGGGGCTCCCCGACGGGCCCGTGGAGGTCGAGGTGACGCCCCCCGGGGAGCCGGCGGTGCGCCTGCGCCTGACGGCGGCCAACGGGCGCCTGGCGGTGCTCCTTCCCGCGGACGGGATCGAGGGGCTCGTCCTGTCGGCGGCGAAGGGGGAGCCGATCCCCGGGGCCCTCCTCCGCGCCTGGCCCGAAGGGCCCGGGGGGATCGCGCCGGAGGTGAAGAGCGACGGGAAGGGGCGGTTCCGCTTCCCCTCCCTCCCGGCCGGGAACTGGACCCTGGAGGCCTCGGCCCGCGGCTTCGGCGCGGCGCGCACGCCGGCCATCCGCGTCCTCCGCGGCGGGGGGCCGACGCCGGTCCGCGTCCTTCTCGAGGCGGCGGGGCGCGTGGCGGGCCTCGTCCTCGACCCCACGGGCCGTCCCGTCCCCGGCGGGACCGTGGAGGCGACCGACCCGGCCACCGGGGACCTCCTTCCCGGGGGCCGCCGCGCGGCCGACGCGGCGGGGCGCTACGCCTTCGAGGATCTCGCCCCCGGCACCTGGATCCTGACGGCGCGGGCGGGGGGGCTCGGGGCGTCGCCGCCGGAGGTCGCCGCCGTCGGCCCGGGGGAGTCCCGCGCCCTCGACCTGCGCCTCCTGCCGGGGGGCACCCTCGAGGTCCGGGTGGTCGGGCCCGGGGGCCGGGCCGTCGCCGACGCCCTCGTGGAGGTGCGCGACTTCTTCGGCGCGCCGATCCCCCTCGAGGCCGACGTCACCGGCTCCGACGGGCTGCTCCGCGTGCCCGGCCTGCGCGCCGGGGTCTACGTCGTCTCCGCCTCCAAGGAGGACCTTGCCGCCGAGGTGCGGGTGCGCGTGGACGTCCGCGGCGGGTCGAAGGCGGTGGTGGCGCTGCTGCCGGAGTGACGCCTACCGCGTGAGGATCGCCACCGCGTACACCGCGACGGCCGCCGGGGGGATGATGCGCAGGGAGACCCGGTAGACCTTCATCGCGCTCCGGTCGTCCTTGGAGTCGCTGTGGCGCATGAGGACGACGGTGGACACGAGGCAGCCGAGGAGCACGACGTAGGAGGCGATCATGAACCGGTCGGCGAAGGTGAGGTAGCCGACGGGGGGGATCTGGCTCGTCACGGTGAGGTGGAACATCACGGTGCCCAGCAGCGCCGAGGTCGCCATGCCGAGGCGGGGGACGACCTTGTCCGGGAGCATCAGCAGGGAGAGGAGCCCGACCACCACGATGAAGAAGGCCGGCAGGAAGGCCTTGAAGATCGAGGTGAGGACGATGCGGCGCAGCTCCACCTCGTAGATGAACCGGGAGAACTTCCTGTCCCCGTAGTCGTGGACGTCGACGCGCCCCTTCGCGCCCGTGAGGTCCCAGCCCACGACGGTCACCTCGGGGTCGAGGCCGGAGTCGGCTTCCGAGACGCGCCACGCGAGGGAGGTCGCGTCGCGGGACTTGTTCTCGAGGAGGATCGTCAGGCGGTGCCGGTCGAAGGGGTAGGCCCGGAGATCGAGGTTCTGGTAGAGGTTCGCCAGGACCCGGAACTCCTTGTGCTTCTCCTCGTTCACGATCACGTCCACGGAGCCCGCGCGGCCGTTCATGAACTCGAAGGCCCCGTCGGGGATCGGGCGGTCGCTCTTCAGCGTCAGGTAGAAGTCGATGGTGAAGGAGCCCGTGGCCAATTCGAACTTGCCCACGTTCATCACGTAGACCCCGACGTCCACGACCTGGGGCGGTTCGGGGGCGGGGTCGGCGGCGGGGACGAGGGCTGCGACCGCGAGGGGAACGAGCAGGAGGGGGTTCATGATCCCGGGAGATTAGGCCGGGACCGGCCTCGGAACGACGGGATTCCCGTCACCGCCCCCGGACTCCGTCACCGGCGCTACCCGCCCCCCGATTAGAGTGGGATCCCTGAACCCTCCGCCGCAGCGCCCGTTGGGGAGATCGTGCCGGATGGACCTGCCGCTCCCGGATGACTTCGAGCTCATGGAACGGTTCCGCCGGGGCGACCGGGCGGCCCTCGATGCGCTCGTGGAGAGGCACCACGCCTCCCTCGTGCGCTACTTCCACCTCCAGAGCCGGAGCCGCGAGACGGCCGAGGACCTCGCCCAGGAGGTCTGGATCCGGGTCATCCGCCACCGGGACGACTACCGCCCCACCGCCAAGTTCACCACCTACATCTTCTCCATCGCCCGCAACCTCTGGATCGACCGCTACCGGTCCAACAGGGCCGCCCCCCCGACCGTCTCCGCCGACCGCACCGTGGGGGGGGAGGGGGAGGACGGGCCCCCGCTGGCGGCCTTCCTCCCTTCGAGGGAGACCGAACCGTCCGAGGCGGCGTCCGTTCAGGAGGAGGCCGGCCGCATCCGCGAGGCCATCCAGCGCCTCCCGGAGGGCCTGCGCGAAGTATTCGAACTCGGTGAAATACAAGGACTTAAGTACAGCGATGTCTCCGAGATCATGGACATCCCGGTAGGCACCGTGAAGTCCCGCATGCACGCCGCCGTCCACAAGATCCGCGAACTCCTCTCGAAAGGCCGACCGTGAACGACCCCATGGCTGCCGAGGTGGTGGCCCTCCTCCGGGGAGAACTCTCCCCTGCGGAGGAGGGGCCGGTCCGCGCCCACCTCGCCGCCTGCCCCGACTGCGCCGCCCTCGCCGCCGACCTCCCGCGCATCCGCGCCGCCGCCGCCGGCCGCCCCTCCCCGGCTCCCGACGCCGCGTCGCGGGCGCGCCTGGCGGCGGCCCTCGACGCGGAACTCGACCGCGGGCCGGTGCTCCGGCTCCTCGAGCGGGCGGGGCGGCGGTACACCGAGTCCCGCAGGGTCCGCTTCCTCACCTACTCCCTGGCCCTCCACGCCGCCGCGGCCGTGGTGCTGGCGGTCCACCTGACCGTGGGCCTGCCGGGCTCCGTCCCGCCGAGGGAGCGGATCCTCGAGGTCGGGACGGAGACCCCGCTCCCGCCTCCCTACCCCGAGGACCCCCTGCTGTCCACGACGGGGACCCTGCCCTCCGCCCCGGGCCTGCCGATCCCCTCGCCCCTGGAGTTCCCCTGGCCCCGCGTGGAGTCCCCCCTCGCGGGCGGATTCCCGGCGCCGCCCGTGGACGATCCCGTGGACGGCGGCGCGACCTTCCGCCTCTACCCCGGGAGCGAGTTCGCCTCCTTCGCGGGACCCCGCTTCCGGCGCGCCGACCGGGAGCGGCGCCTGCTGGACGCCTACGGCCCCGTCGAGGGGCCGCGGGCCGCCCTCACCGTCGAGCGGGGCCTTCGCTACCTCGCCGCCGCCCGGGATCCCGACGGGACCTGGGCCTCCGGCCGTCCCGGCGATCCCCGGGTGCAGCGGGATCGCTTCCGGGGCGGGGTGACGGGGATGGTCGTGCTCGCCTTCACCGCCGACGGCCGCACCGCCATGCGCACCGGCCCCTTCTCCGAGGTGGTCCGCTCCGCCATGGAGGCGCTCGCGCGCTCCGCCGATCCGGCCACGGGCCTCCTCGGGACCTTCACCCGCGGGGCCGCCAACGATCGCCCGCTCTGCAACCACGGGCCCGCCCTGGCCGCCCTGGCCGAGGGATACGGCATCGACTACGGCCTGCTCCCCGAGGCGACGCGGAGGGATCTCGCCGCGGTCCTGGATCGCGCCGTGGCCGCGACCCTCCGGGCCCAGCTGCCCGACGGCTCCTTCGGGTACGCCCCCGGCGCGCGGCAGGGGGACTCCAGCGTGACCCTGCTCCAGGTCGAGGCCCTGCTCGCGGCCCGCCGGGCCGGCCTCGCCGTGGACGGGGAGGCGTTGCGGCGCGCCGGGGTCTGGCTCGAGGCCCGCATCGGCCCCGACGGCCGCCTCGGCTACCGCGAGGCGGGGGACCGCGCGAAGGACGCGACCCTGACCGCGGAGGCGATCCCCCACGTCCGCGGCCTCGGCCTCGGCGCGGCCGTCCGGGACCGGATGCTCGCCGCCGTCCTCGAGGAGGCGAAGGGGAGCGCGCTGGCCGATCGCGTCCTGTTCCGCACCGCGGTCCTCGAGGCCGTCGCCGGAGCCCCGGGTGCCGAGGCCCGGGCCCTGGCCCCGATTGCCGCCCGCGCCGGGATCGGCGCGCAGGTCGCCGGCGGGGCCGTCCTTTCGGAGCGCGACCCCTACGCCACGGCCGCCGGGGACTCCCTCTCCACCGCCCGGACCGTCCGCGCCCTCACCGCCCCCTTCCGCGCCTCCTGGTAGGGCGATTGGCACCCCCCTTGCACAAGGGGTCTCCGAAGACGGCACGCCGGATCGGCTGGACCGGCCGCCGCACAGGAGGCTCCGATGACCACGCGGTTCTTCTGCATGTGGAGGGGGCGCAAGCTGTTCCGGGTGCTCTGCGGTGGCGAGGAGCTGTTCTGCGGTTCCGGCGAGGAGTGCAAGCGGTACCTCGAACTGCACCACCTCAAGGAGCAGAAGGCCTACGCGGCCTCCCAGCGCACCCCCCGCCGCCGCCGGCCGACCGTCCGCATCTACCGGATGGCCTCCCGGGCCGGGCAGCGCGCCGCCGTCTGAGCCGGAACGGTCGTAATCAGCGCCCCCGTCCCTGGTAACGATCCTTGTCACCGGCGCGGGGGCCTCCCCCGCCCCGTGACGGGGGGGTGACGGGCCCGGGTAGGATGGGGAGCCGTGATCGCCGCCCTCCTCTCCCTGTGCGCGCTCCTCGCCGGGGATCCCCCCGCCCCCGCCCCCGCCCCCGCCCCCGAGGAGGGACCCGTCACCGTCCTCGGCGCCGACGTCGTCGGCAAGCCCAGGGTCGTGGTGCGCGGGACCCTGGAGAAGATCTCCTCCCTCGGCCTCGGGGTGGACATGGCCACGGTCCGGGTGCTCGAGACCCTCTGGGGGGACGCGCCGGGGACGGAGCGCATCCGCATCCTCTCCAACGAGGCGGGCTACTTCGCGAAGGTCTCTCCCCTGGCGGTCTACATCCTCGAGCCCATGGAGGGGGGCGGGCGGTACTCCTGCCGCTCGGTCGTGGACGGCGGCGGGGCGGAGGGGGCGGCCAAGGTCGCCGCGGTGCGCCGCTCCTTCGAGGTGGAGAGGCGCCCCGCCGCCGAGCGGGCCGCGGCCCTGCGCGCGGTGTGCTTCGAGGGCCTCGGCTCCCAGGACCCGTGGACCCGGCGCAACGCCGCCCGCGAGACCGCCCACCTGGCCGAGATCCGGCCCGGTGCCTTCTCGCGCCGCGACCTCGAGGATCTCCGCCGCACCGCCCAGAGGGCGCGGGACCCGGTCCTCCGGCCGCTCCTCATCGAGGCGGCCGAGACCCTCTCGAAGGCGGCGGAGGAGGACCGGCTCGCCCCGCCCGATCCGGGCGCCGTCACGCTGGCGGGGGCGCCGCTCCTGCGCCGCCTCCGGGAGAGCGCCGACGCGGCCGAGCGCCGGGCCGCGGCGGAGGCGGCCGCCC
>CAZWGT010000043.1:2031-16568 GCA_964633345.1 uncultured Planctomycetota bacterium | reverse complement strand
CTCCCTGGCGCACAAGTCGCCAGAGTACCTGATCGTCGATGTCCAAGGCGTCGGCTACCAGGTGAGCGTTTCCCTCAACACCTTCTACCTGCTTCCCGAGTCCGGACAACCGGTGCAGATGAAGGTGCACACGCACGTCCGCTTCTGTTGCGGTTGCGCGGAGGTGATGCGCGACCTCGTCGAGGTGGACAACTGCGTTCTGGCGTCTGCCCGGGCCACGCCCGCGCCCGAGTACCTCAGCGCCGCCGTGATGCACCGTCTGCCGGCTATGCCGCCGGCGCGGCGGCTGCGACTCACCGGTCCGGCGTGGGCAACCGCGCTAGCAGTGGTGGCGGTGCAGGCCGTAGGGTTCTCCACGGCCTACCTCGCCTACTGCGCCTGCCCCCGCCCCTCGGGGGAGTCGTTGACCGTCGCCGCCGCGTTCACGGGCGGCGACTCCGACTACCTGATGGTCGGGCGCAACGGCGTCTTCTACGACCGGAAGGGGAGGGACTGGGACGCGACCATCACGAAGGTGGTCGAGAACCCGATCTCGATCCGGCAGGCCTTCTGGTTCCCCTACAAGAAGCTCGTCCGGATGATCGAGGAGATGGTGGCGAAGAGGGCCGCCGCCGCGGAGGCCGCCGCCCAGCCCGACCCGGCGAAGCCGCCCCCGGAGCCGAAGAAGATCGACGTCGGCACCGTGGCCGCCCTCGGCGTGGCCTTCGGCGCCATCGGCACCCTGCTCGCCACCCTGGCCGGCTACGCCGCGGGCCTCCTCGTGCTCCCCTTCTGGAAGCTCTGCATCGCCGTGGCGGGGCTGCTGCTGCTGATCTCCCTGCCCTCGATGCTCATCGCGTGGCTGAAGCTCCGCCAGCGCAACCTCGCCCCCATCCTCGACGCCAACGGCTGGGCGGTGAACGGGCGGGTGAAGCTGAGCGTGAACTTCGGGAGCTCCCTCACCTCGGTGGCGGCGCTGCCGCCGGGGACGCTCCCGGGCGCCGACGACCCCTTCGCGGACCGGCCGAGCCCGTGGCCGAAGGTGATCCTCGCCGTCGTCCTGGCCTGCTTCGTCTACAGCGTGTTCAACTCGCAGGGGCTCGTGCACGAGGCGACGAACGGGAGGTTCGGGGAGCCCAAGGCGCCCCCGGCGAAGGTGGAACCGGAGAAGTAGTTCAGCGGAACTTCTCGAACATCCGCCGGACCGCCTCGACGGCGAGGTCGGCCTTGGACTGGCGGGTGTCGGACTTCTCGACGATGGCCTTCGCGGTCCCCCGCCACAGGAGGCGGCGGCTGGTGGGGTGGACCATGTCGAGCACCAGGGTGCCGACGTCGTAGGTGCTCACCTTGATGCTGTCCTCCACGCCGCTGCCGTAGAAGCGGTTCCAGGTCCAGGGGTTGCGGTCGTACTCCCGGAACGAGGTCACGGAGACGGTCTTCTCCATGTCCACCTGGAAGGCCAGGACGACGTCCGCCTTCACCGGGTCCTGCTCCAGGGTCCAGCCCTTCCCCGCCAGGGAGTCCTCCACCGCGGCGGCGATGGCGGCGTAGGTGTTCTCCCGGTCGAGGCGCCCCCCCTCGCGGCCGAGATCCTGCTCCATCATCCAGCCGAAGGTGCGGGGGAGGGACAGGTCCACGGCGGGGTCCTTCTCCGTCGTCACGGTGAGGCTGGAGCACCCGGCGAGGGCGACGGCGAGGACGGAGGCGAGCAGGGAGGGCAGGGGGTTCATGGCGTCTCCGTGTGCAGTGGCCGGCGAGCCCATGCTACACGGCGGGCCGCCGCTCTTCGACGTGTCGAGGTGGCGGCGTTCCGCGCCGCCGAAGGCGGCGCGGGGCTCCCGGATCGCGATCGTCCGGAACGGATCGGACGATCGCGATCCGGGAGCGTGGAACGGCCAGGGGCGGAAGAGCGGTTCCCGTACACGGGGTACACCGCTCGTACGGCCCGAACGACTCACCCCGTTGATGGATGGTCGGCTCTCCCCCCCCTGCCGTTCATCGCGCCGCCAAAGCCGGCGCGGAGGCCTCCCGCGCGACCCATCGGATGCCCCGCCGGCCATCGACGGGCCGCGCACTGTTGTGGGACCCCCATCGCCCCCGATTATCATCGCCCCTCCGGGGTCGGCCCCGCGCCGCCCCCGGCCGGCACAGGACAGGACAAGGAGGACACACCCGTGGACACCGCCGCCGCCGCGCCCCTCCAGGTCGGGCAGAAGGTGCCCGACTTCGCGATGGACGCCTACGACCCCGCCAAGGGGGACTTCGCCCGCTTCGACCTCGCCGAACAGAAGAAGAACGGCCGCTGGACCGTGCTCTTCTTCTACCCCGCCGACTTCACCTTCGTCTGAGCGACCGAGTTCGCTGCTCTGGCGGAGCAGCAGGATCGCTTCAGGAAGCTCGGCGCGGACGTCGTCACCGTCTCCTGCGACACGAAGTTCGTCCACCTCGCGTGGCTGACCGTGGAGAAGGAGCTGGCGGCCGTGAAGTACCTCATGGCCTCCGACCCCACGGGGAAGGTCGCCCGGATGTTCGGCGTCTACCTCGCCGACGCCGGCCTCGACCTCCGCGGGACGTTCCTCATCGACCCGGCGGGCACGCTGCTGTCGGCCGAGGTCAACTTCCTCAACTCCGGCCGCAACATCGACGAGCTGATGCGGAAGTTCAAGGCCTGCCTCTACCTCTCCAAGCACACCGCGGAGGGCTGCCCCTCGAAGTGGAAGGACGAGGGGGACGTCACCCTCACCCCGTCCGCGAAGATGGTGGGCAAGGTGCACGAGGCCCTGGCCAACAAGGGCGTCGCGAAGTAGCCGCGCCGACGGCGACGACGAACGGGCCCCGTCCGCGAGGACGGGGCCCGCTTCATTTCGCCGTCGCGGCCGCCGTCCCCTTCTTGTAGGCGGGCGCCTCCCCGGGCACGTACTGCTTCTTGTCGTAGCCGTAGAGCTCGAAGAGGGTCTTGAAGATGTTCGGGCCCGCGGAGATCTCGATGTCGTGGGGGGTGAACTGCCCGGGGTGGTCGTAGCCCGCGGCGTGGGTGACGGCCATGACCTCGCCGCTGAACGCCTCGATGTAGGCGGCGAAGCGGCGCGCGTTGTCCTCGGGGATGATCCCGCGCTGGAGCCAGTTGCTGTGGGTCGCCACGCCGCTCGGGCAGCCGTCGGTGTGGCACTTCTGGGCCTGGATGCACCCGATGCTGAGCATCGCCTCCCGGGCGACGTTGATCATGTCCGCCCCCTGGGCCATGGCGACGACGGCCCGGTCGGGGAACCCGAGCTTCGCCGAGCCGATGAAGACGATGTCGTCGGCCATCCCGCGGTCGAGGTAGAGCTTGTAGACCCGCAGGAAGGCGACCTTGAAGGGGAGCGCGACGTGGTCGGCGAAGGTGAGCGGCGCCGCGCCGGTCCCGCCCTCGGCCCCGTCGATGGTGATGAAGTCGGGGCCCCGGCCGGACTCCTTCATGAGGTCGGCGAGCTCGACGAAGAAGTCGAGGTGGCCGACGGCCGACTTGATGCCGACGGGCAGGCCCGTGGCGGAGGCGATCGACTCGACGAAGTCCACGAGGGACTTCGCGTCGTGGAAGGCGTTGTGGGTGGAGGGGCTGATGCAGTCCACGCCCATCTCCATGCCGCGGGCCTCGGCGATCTCGGCGGTGACCTTCTTCGCCGGCAGCACGCCCCCCTTGCCGGGCTTGGCGCCCTGGCTGAGCTTGATCTCGATCATCCGGATCTGGGGGAGCTCCTTGCAGGTGGCCACGAGGCGCTCGAGGCTGAACTTGCCGTCCGGGGTGCGGCAGCCGAAGTAGCCGGTGCCGATCTGCCACACGACGTCGGCGCCGAGGCGGTGGTAGCGGGAGACGCCCCCCTCGCCGGTGTTGTGGTAGCAGCCCGCCTCCTTCGCCCCGAGGTTGAGGGAGGAGATGGCGTTGCGGCCGAGCGCCCCGAAGCTCATGGCGGAGATGTTGATGATCGACGGGGGGCGCCACGCCTTGGGCCTCTTGTGGAACGCGCCGATGACCTTGGCGCACGGGATGAGGGTCTTCTTGGCGCCCTTCTCGCCCTTGTTGCCGGTGTGGGCGGCGGCGGGATGGCCGAGGGCGGCGTGCTTGATGATGGGGTAGCCGATGCCGTAGACCTGGTCGTCGGTGCCGAATCCGAAGTAGTTGTTGGCGCGATCGGACGAGTGGTAGATCCACTCGCGCTCGAGGCGGTTGAAGGGGGACTCCTCGCGGTTGCCGGCCACGAGGTACTGGCGCATCTCGGGGCCGACCTCGATGAGGAGGTAGCGGAGGTGGCCGATGATGGGGAAGGTGCGGAGGATGACCTTCTTCCGCTGGGTGAGGTCGTGGACGGCCACGATGGCCAGGAACCCCACGATGCCGATGACCCACCAGCCCCACGTCGGAATGTCGAATGGCATGTCGCGCCCCCCTTGCCTGCCCGGTGCGGGAGTCTACGGGAACGGCGGTCCGGATGCTCAACCTGTCCGCGGGGATGAGACCGGGTCTCGGGAGGGAGGATGGCTGGCTGGTCCGGCAGCCTTCGGTTCTTGAGTCTTCCTCCCATCTCGATTACCACCACCCCGTGAGCGAACACCGTTCCCGGACCGATTCCCCCCCCGACGGCGCTCCCGCCGAGACCCCCGCCCCCCTCCTCCCCGTCCTGGCACTCTTCCTCGTCTCCGGCGCGGCGGGCCTCCTCTACGAGGTCCTCTGGTCCCGCCAGCTCGCCCACGTCCTCGGCGGCGCCTACCCGGCCGTCGTGGCCGTCGTGGCCACCTTCCTCGGCGGCCTCGCCCTCGGCGCCTCCCTCGGCGCCCGGTGGGCCGAGCGGACCGCCCGCCCGCTCCGCCTCTACGCCCTGCTCGAGGCCGGCATCGGCCTCTACGCGCTGGCCTTCCCGTTCCTCCTCGCCGCCGCCGACCCCGTCCATGGCTGGTGCTACCGCACCTTCGCCGGCAACGCCTTCCTGCACCCGGCCTCCAACTTCGCCGTCGCGGCCTGCCTCCTCCTCCCCCCCACCGTCGCCATGGGGGCGACCCTCCCCGTGCTGCTCCGCTTCTGCGTCCGCGGCGGCCGCGGCGTCCTCGGCGGGACGGGGCTCCTCTACGGAACCAACACCGTCGGCGCCGCCGCCGGGGCGCTGATCACCGGGTTCGTCCTCCTCCCCGGGATCGGACTGTCGGCCACCCTCCTCGTCGGGGCGGGGCTCAACCTCGCCGTCGCGGGCGTGGCGTGGCTCCTCGACCGGGAGATCCCCGTGGAGCCGGTTCCCGAGGTGCCCGCCGGATCGGCCCCCCGCGTCCTCCTCCTCGCCGCCGCCGGGGCGGGGTTCGCCGCCATGATGTTCCAGCTCGCGTGGACCCGCGGCCTCGTCCTCGTCCTCGGATCCTCCGTCCACGCCTTCACCCTGATCGTCTCGGTGTTCATCCTCGGCCTCGGCATCGGGGGACTGCTGGCCCCCCTCCTCCGGCGCTGGGGCCATGCCTCGCTGGCGGCCATGCTCGTCCTGGCCGGCGTCGGCGGGTGGCTCTCCGTCGGGACCCTGGCCGGCCTCCCCTCCGAGGCCGTCCTCGGCATGCGCGAGCGGATCGGCGACTACGACCGCATCCTCGCGTGGGAGGCGACGTGCGCCCTCCGAATCGTCCTGCTGCCCACCCTCGGCATGGGGGCCGCGTTCCCCCTCCTCGTGGCGGCCGTCGCGGGGCCCGGCGGAGCGTCGCGGGCCGCGGGCCGCGTCTACGCGTGGAACACCGCGGGCACCATCCTCGGCTGCCTCGCCGGGGGGATGCTCCTGCTCCCCGCCCTGGGGATCCGCGGATCGATCCTCTTCGCCGCCGCCCTCGAACTCGCTCTCGCGGCGGCGATCCTCCGGCGCCTCGTGCCCTCCCTCGCGATCCTCGCGGCCGCCGCGGGCCTTCTTTTCCTGGCGCCGCCGTGGCCGGAGGAGAGCCGCATGGCCGGCCCCTACATGTACTTCCGCACCTACGCCAACTCCGCCCGCTCCCAGGGAAAGACCCCCGAGCGCGTCTTCCGCGACACCGGGTGGAACCGCCTCTACTTCCAGGAGGGGCGCACCGCGACGGTGGCCGTGGCGGGCAGCCCCGAGGGCCATCTCTACCTCTCCATCAACGGCAAGACCGACGCCTCCCCCGGGCCCGACATGGAGACCCAGGTCCTCGCCGGGAGGATTCCCGCCCTCGCCCACCCCTCGCCGCGGAGCGCCATGGTCGTGGGCCTCGCCTCCGGCGTCTCCGCCGCGAACGTGGCCGTCCCGGGAGTCGAGCGCCTCGACATCCTCGAGATCTCCCCCGAGATCCTCGAGGCGAGCCGCGCCTTCGAGCCGGTGAACCGCGGGATCGCCGCCCGCCCCGGCACCCGGGTCCTCCTCGAGGACGGCCGCAAGCACGTGGAGCACGCGCGGGAGACCTACGACGTCATCGTCTCCGAGCCCACCAACCCCTGGATCGCCGGCGTCAGCAACCTCTTCACCGTCGAGTACTTCCGCGCCTGCCGCGAGCGCCTCGCCCCGGGAGGGGTGATCGGAGTCTGGCTCCAGGCCTACTCCATCCGCGAGGAGGACTTCCGCCTCGTCGTGCGGACCATGCGCGCCGCCTTCCCCGGGACCACGATCTGGGAGCTCTCCCCCTACCAGGACTACTACCTCCTCGCCCCGCGGGACGAGGGGACCGACCTCGTGGCCTCCATGGCCCCGCGCGTCCCCCCGTCGGTCCTCGCCCTGCTCTTCGCCGGCCGGGAGGGGACGGCGCGGATCGCCGGGGAGGGGCCGCTGCATACCGACGACCGCCTGCAGCTGGAATTCGCCACCCCCCGCTGCCTCTACGGGGACCGGGGCCACGCCGCCGTCAGCCGCGCCGAGGTGGACGGGATGCGGGACGACCCCGAGGTCCTCCTGGCGGTGCCCGGGGCGGACGCGGCCGCCCTCCGCCGGGCGGTCGAGGCCCGGGCCCGGGCGCGCCGGGGCTACCTCGCCATGGACTCCGCCGACGACCTCGTCCGGCGCAACAGCCGCCTCGAGGCGCTGCTCGCCGACCCCGTGGCCCTCCGCCGCCTGACGCTCAAGATGCCCCCCGGCCTCCGGGACGGTGTGAACCGCTCGGTGAAGGCCGGGCGCAAGGCCTTCGACTCCGGCTTCTCGGCGGTGCTGTGGACCGAGGCGATCCTCGACCTGGAGGCGGCGCTGGAGGCGAACCCCGGGGACGGCTTCACCTCCGAACTGCTCACCCGCTGCCTGCAGTTCCGCGGGGAGTTCCTGCTGAACTACGGGATGCCGGGGGACGCGGAGGGGGACTTCCGGCGGGCCTGCGAGGTGCAGCCGGACAACGCGGTCCCTTACTTCCGGATCGCCTTCTGCCGCTACTCCCTGGCCCAGGGGGACGCCCAGTCCCCCCACCTCGACGTCGGCGAGAAGGCCCTGGCCGACTGCCTCGCCCGCAACCCGCGGAACGAGGAGGCCCTGGTCCTCCGGGGGGTCCTGCTCGCCCTCCGCCAGAAGGACGCGGACGCGGAGGCGGCCTTCCTCCGGGCCCTGGAGGTCCGGCCCGACTCGACCCTGGCCCTGGGGAAGTACGCCCGGTTCCTGCTCGAGCGGGGCCGCCGGGACGAGGCCGTGGGCCGAATCCGCATTGGACTGGCCTACGAACCGGCCTACCCCGAGCTCGTGGCCCTGGCCGGGACGGTCGGCCTGGAATTCAATGCCAAGTGACGTATCTCCTTTCATACAAGTTCGTTGTGGAGCGAGGCCAAGGGCCGTTTCGGGGGCCCCGTCACACCTCTCCGCGAATTCCGCGGGAATCCTCTGGCATACCCCGCGGGTACCCCGTATAGTTCCCCCCGTCAATGCGTACGTTGGATCGGTTCTGACAGGGCAGTGACACCGCGGTTCCCACTGTGGGGCCCGCGGTTTTTTTGTAGCGCTCGCCGGGCTTCGCCCGGCGGGAGTCTAGTCGTAGGAGGTTTCAAAGATGGCGACGGGTACGGTGAAGTGGTTCTCGGATCAGAAGGGCTTCGGGTTCATCACGGGGGATGACGGCAAGGACGTGTTCTGCCACTTCTCCGCGATCCAGTCCCAGGGTTTCAAGACCCTGCGGGACGGACAGAAGGTCCAGTTCGAGGTGACTCAGGGCGAGAAGGGCCTCCGGGCCGCGAACGTCCTGCCCCTCGACTAGTTCGCACCACATACCGGCTTTCAAGGGCCCCGGGGCGAAAGCCCCGGGGCCTTTTGATTCCCCGTCCGGAATCCCGGGACGTCCGGGAGGACGGCCGTATCCTAGGGGCATGGCCTCCGAGGATCCCGCCCCCACCCACCGCGAGAACGCCGTCCGGCTCCGCGCGAAGCGGATGCTCGGCAGCGAAGTGGACGTCGTGCCGAGGGTCTTCCACACCCGCGCCGGGACGAAGCTGCGGGGGATCCTGGTCTACGGCTACCTCGTGGTCCGCGACGCGGGCGGGCCCGACGCCGCCCCCCGCCGCGAGGTGCTCGGGATGTCCCCTCCGCTCGGGAACCACCTCGACCTCGGCTGGCTCGGCACCCCGGAGGAGGCGCTGGCCGACGCGCTGCAGCGCAGGGCCGACGGCTCCGGCCCCTATCCCGCGGAGTCCTTCGACCCCGCCCCGCCCGAGGTGCTCAAGGGCGAGGACCGCCGGCCCGTGGAGCCGCGGCCGTACTGGCGGCCGTCGTCCACCGGGACCACGTCGTCCATCGATCTCCCCACGGGCTGATGCTCGCGGCCCGCTGGCGGGAGGACGTGGAGATGCAGTTCCGCAAGCTCAAGGCCCTCGCCGACGGCGCCCTCGCCCAGGTCTCCGCGGAGGACTGGTTCGCGGCGCCCGATCCCGAATCGAACCCCGTCGCGCTCGTGGTGAAGCACCTGGCCGGCAACATGCGCTCCCGCTGGACCGGCTTCCTGACGACGGACGGGGAGAAGCCCGACCGGAACCGCGACGCGGAGTTCGTCCGCGAGCCCGGGGACACGCCGGAGAGCCTGCGGCGGCGGTGGGAGGAGGGGTGGGCGCTGCTCTTCGCGGCCCTGGACGGGCTCGGCGACGGGGACCTCGACCGGGTCGTGACCGTGCGCGGGGAGCCCCACACCGTCCTCCAGGCGATCCACCGCCAGATGACCCACTACGCCTACCACGTCGGCCAGATCGTGCTGCTCGCCCGCCAGCGGGCCGGGCCCCGGTGGGTCTCCCTCAGCATCCCGCGCGGGAAGTCGAAGGAGTACGAGGTGGCCAGGGACGGCTCGACGTACCTGCCCCCGAAGCCGTGAGCGGCCCCCTCGCCGTCGTCGTCGCGGGGAAGGAGGGGCTGCGCCTTCCCGACCTCGCCCGCGCGGTGGCCGGGTTCCGCGGGATGACGGTCCTCGAGGCGACGATGGCGGCGCGGAACGCCCGGGGGATCCTCGCCGAGGGCCTCGACGCGGCCCGGGCCGCCGACCTCGTCCGCCTCCTCGCCGCCGAGGGCGTGGCCGCCAGGGCCCTTCCGGCCTCGGTCCTCGCCGCGCCTCCCCGGGCCGTCCTCCTCGCCCGCGCGACGCCGGCGCCGGAGGGGCTCCTCGCGGAGCGGGAGGGTCGGGCGCTCGCCGTGCCCTGGGGACGGATCCGCCTCGTCGCGGTGGCGCCGTTCACGGAGACGACCTGGAAGTCCGTGATGGAGAAGGCGCCCCCGACCACCGGCGAGGCGGTGAGGGATGCGGCGTGGACCGTTCTCTCCCACGTCGTCACGGGCGCCGTCTCCGGCCACCCGGTCCTCGTTCCCCTGCCGTTCGGGGAGGACCGCCAGGTCGAGAAGAGGATCCCCCAGGTGGAGTTCCGCCTCCTCCTCGATCTCCTCCTCGAGGGGCCCGCGGAGCGGCTGCGGGTGGACCCGGACGACTTCGACTTCTCCGGCCTCGGCGACGCGATGGTCCACTCCTCCCACGCCAACCTGCGCCTCCTCGTGGAGAGGATCGCCGCCGCGGCCCCGTTGGCGGCCACGAGCCTCGGCGCCGACCTCCTGCTGACCGGCGGCCGGATGACCTCCCTCGGGTACGAGTCCGTGGACGACTACGAGCGCGAACTGCGCTGGCTCGCGGCGGTCTCGGCCTAGGAGGAGCCCGGCGGCATCAGGTTCGCGCGGCAGCCGGGGCAGATCCCGTGGGTGACGAGGATGCGCCCCTCGGGGGGGAGGAGGGACTCCACGGGCATCCACGATCCTCCCGGGAGGCAGACCCTCCGGCACCACGCGCACACCGCGACGTAGCGATCGGGGTCGGGCGCGCGCCCGAGGCCCTCCGCCGCCAGCGCCCGGGCCGCCGCGTCGGCGATCTCCGCCTGGCGCCGGGCCCAGCGCCGCCGGGCGTCCTCGAGGATGACGCGGTCCTCGGGCCCGATCACCTGGAGCTCCGGCATCGACGCCACGCACCGCTGCACCTCGAGGAGCCGCCGGAGCGCGGCCGTCCCGGCCAGGTCGAGGGCGCGGCGCGCCTCGACCGGGGCCCCGCACCGGTCGGCCAGGATCCGGGCCAGGCGCCACGCCGTGTCGAGGATCACGCCGGCGCCGGGGCCCTCGCCGGGGGCCGATTCCAGCTCGGCGAGGAGCACCTTCGCGGCCGAACTCCCCTCGGCGGCCCGGTCGGCCCCGAGCAGGGCCTGGACCCGCAGCAGCCGGATCGCCACCGCGGTCGAATCGAGGCGGGGGCCGACGCCGGAGACCCCGTCGAGGGCCTCCAGCGCCTCCCCCGGGCGGTCCGCCTGCAGCAGCGCCCGGGCGCGGAAGTCCGCCGCCACGCGGGGATCCCGCCGCAGCGTCCCGTCGGCGGGGAACTCCCTCTCCGCCCCGTCGAGGACCTCCAGCGCCTCCCGCGGCCTCCCGTCCCCGAGCAGCGCGAGGATCCGGTGCCCCACGAGGGACAGGCGCACCGCGTCCCGCCGCTCCGGCTCGAGGGCGTCGAGGATCGCGTCCATCCCCTCCAGCGACCGCGCGTGGCGCGCGTCGTCCCCGAGGGAGTGGAGGATCGAGGAGATCCGCACCCGGGTCACCGCGACGCCCCAGGCGTCCCCGGCCGATTCCGCCAGGTCCGCCATCCGCCGGGACAGCAGGAGGGACTCCATCTCCCGCCCCTCCCGGTGGTAGAGGAGGGCGAGGTTGGCCAGGGCCGCCCGCTCCTGCTCGGTGCCCGACCCGCGGGCCTTCGCCAGCACCTCGCGGTAGATCCGTTCCGCGAGGGCGAGGTCCCCCCGGTCCTTCGCCTCCTGGCCCCGCAGGACGCGGGCGACCATGGAGACCTCGTCCGGCGATCCCGGCCCCTCGGCCCGGGCGAGGATCGCCTCGATGCGCGGGTCGGGCCGCGACGCCGCGAGGTAGAGGTGGCGGAAGAGCCAGCGGATCCGCTCCGCGTCGGAGGGGTCCGCCGGGTCGAGGGCGGCCCCCGTTCCGGCGTAGGCCTCGTAGGCCCTGCGGCGCTCCTCGGGGGAGCCCTCTCGCAGCCGGTCGGCCTCGTCGAGGCGGTGCGCGGGAAGCACGGTGCCCTCCGGCCACCATTCTGCACGGGAGGGCCCCCGGCCGGATCGCTTCCTAGGAATCCCGGCTCCTCCGCTTCGCCTCCTTGGCCTCCTTCACCATGCGCCCGAAGCCGCGGCGGCGGGCCTTCTCCTCCCACAGGGCCGCGATCCCCGCCTTGCGGGCGAGGAAGGCCTCCTCGCGGCGGAGCTTCCGCCAGGACTCCAGGCGCGCCGGGTCGAGGGCGCCGACCACGGCGCAGCCGGGCTCCGCCCCGTGGGCGCAGTCGCGGAATCGGCAGGAGAGGGCGAGGGCGGCGACGTCGGCGAAGGCCTCGGAGATCCCCTCCTCCGCCCCGAAGAGCGCGATCTCCCGCATGCCGGGGGTGTCCACGAGGAAGGCCCCCGACGGCAGCGCGTGGAGGTGGCGGTGGACCGTCGTGTGGCGGCCGCGGGCGTCCTCGTCCCGCACGGCGCCGGTCTCCATGGCCTCCGACCCCATGAGCCGGTTGAGGAGCGTGGACTTCCCCGCGCCCGAGGGGCCGAGCAGCGCCGCGGTCCTCCCCGGGGAGAGGAACGGGGCCAGCGCGTCGAGGCCGGCCCCGGTCGCCGCGCTCACCGCCAGCACCGGCGCGGCGGGGCAGGCGAGGGCCGCCTCCCGGGCCCGGGCCGCGGGATCGGGGTCGAGGTCGGCTTTCGTCAGGAGGACGACGGGATCGGCCCCGGCGTCCCAGGCCAGCGCCAGCGCCCGGTCCGCGAGCCCCGGCCGGAACCCCCGGTCCATGGGGACCGCCACGAGCACGACGTCCACGTGGGCGGCCAGGACCTGCGCGCCGACCGTGGTCCCCGCCTCCTTGCGGAGGAGGACGCCGCGGCGCGGGAGGACCTCGCGGATCACGGCGTCCCCGTCTCCGGGCGGGATCTCGACGCGGACCCAGTCCCCGACGGCGGGCGGGGGGCCCTCGCGGCGGAGGCGGCCCGAGACGCGGGCGAGGCGCTCCTCGCCGGGGGCGAGGAGGACGCGGAACGACTCCCGGTGCTCCTGGGAGACCCGGGCGAGGCGGAGCGGATCGGGGGAATCCATGGCTGTGGAGACTCCGTTCAGGGGGGGGACGGCGGGACGGGGCGGCGCCGGCGGCTAGGCGCGGCCTTCCGACGGGGAGGCCGCGCCGGCGGGAACGGCATCGGGCGTGGTCTGCATGGGGCCTCCTCGGTCGGGTCCGGACGACGGAAAGATTGTGCCCGCCCCGGCGCCCGCGCGGAGCAGAATCCCCCCTCCATGGCCCGGACCCCCCTCATGGACGCGGTGCTCCGATCCCTCCGGGCGCTCCGGGCGTCCCGGTCGACGGGGATCCCCGCGGAGGAATGGCTCGCCACGCGCCGCGAGGCGCTGCGCGCCGCGGCGGGCCTCGCGGGGGCCTCGCTCCTGGCCGGGTGCGCCCTCGAGCGGCCCGCGGAGGCCGACGCCCCCCCGCGGGGGCCGGGGGGGCCGAAGGTGGTCGTCGTGGGCGGGGGGATCGCGGGCCTCCACTGCGCCCGCCGCCTCCTCGGCCTCGGCGTCGTCGCGGAGGTCCGGGAGGCCTCGGGGCGCACGGGGGGCCGGATGTTCTCCGACCACCACACCTTCGGCCCCCAGTCCTGCGAGCTCGGCGGCGAGCGGGTGGACACCGGGCACCTCACGATGCTCGACCTCGCCTCCGAACTCGGGCTCGAACTCCTCGACTACACCACCGACGACCCCGCCGTCGCGCCGTGGGTCGCCCACTTCGGCGGGCGGCGGCTGACGGAGCGGGAGATCCTCGAGGGCCTCGCCCCCGTGGCCGCCCGGATCCTCGCCGGCGGGGACCCGGCGGGCCTGGACCGCATGTCCATCCGGGAGTGGCTGGACGGGACGGGGCTCTCCGGGGACGTGCGGCGCTTCTTCGACGTCGCGTACACGACGGAGTACGGCCTGGAGACCGACGACTCCAGCGCCCTCAACTTCATCGGGATGGTCTCCACGGACCTGCGGAAGCTCGCCGTCTTCGGGGACTCCGACGAGCGGTTCCGGTTCCGGGCGGGCAACGAGGCCGTGGTGGAGCGCCTCGCCCGGGATCTAGAGCCGGGGCAGATCCGGCTCGCCTCGCGCCTGGTCCGCATCCGCCCCGTCCCCGACGGACGCCTGCGGCTCACCTTCGACCGCGGCGCGATCCTCGGCTCCGAGGAGGTCCACGCGGACCACGCGGTGCTGGCGATCCCCTTCACCCTGCTGCGCGAGGTGGAGATCGGGATCGACCTCCCCCCGGCCAAGCGCCGCGCCATCGCCGAACTCGGCTACGGGACGAACGCCAAGATCATGGCCGGCTTCAAGGAGCGGACCTGGCGCGCCCGCGGTTCCAACGGGGAGGCGTTCACCGACCTCCCCTTCCAGTGCTCCTGGGAGGCGAGCCGGCTGCAGGAGGGGCGCGGGGGAATCCTCGCGAACTTCTCCGGCGGGAAGCACGGCCTGGAGGTCGGCAGGGGGCCCGCGTCGGTCCGCGCGCAGGAGTTCGTGGACGGCCTCGACCGGGTCTTCCCCGGGACGGGGGACGCCTACGACCGCCGCGCCGTGCGCATGCACTGGCCGACCCACCCCTGGACGAGGGGCTCCTACTCCGCCTACCGCGTCGGGCAGATCACCGCCTTCGGCGGCCGCGAGATCGAGCGCGTCGGGAACCTCCACTTCTGCGGCGAGCACACGAGCGCGGAGGCCCAGGGCTTCATGGAGGGGGGCGCGATGACGGGGGCCATGGCGGCGCTGGAGGTGGCGGAGGATCTCGGCATCGCGGTCCCCGCCGGCAACCCGATCCTCGACCGGGCGAAGGAGGCGCGGGCGGCGATGGCGGCGAGGGAGTCCGCCGCCCGTTGACACGTCACGTCCCCATCGGTCCCTGCCGACCGATCCGCCTCCTCCCGCCACTTCTCCCTATCGCCCGCCGATGACGTCCATCGGTCGGGAGGCTCGATGGCCGGCCTCTCGGCCATCGAGCCTCCCGACCCCCGCCGCGAAGCGGCGGAACGCCGGGACCAACGGCGCGTCCCAGGC
>CAZWGT010000043.1:0-2021 GCA_964633345.1 uncultured Planctomycetota bacterium | reverse complement strand
CTCCCCCACCCGGGGCGGGTGGAGTCGCGCCCCGCCCCGCCCCCACCCCCCCCCCCCCCCCCCGGCCGCTACGGGGCGCAACGCCGGGACCTACGGCGCGTCCCAGGCGATCTCCACGAACTCGCAGGGGAACTGGCCCGATCCCGCGGGGTCTGCGATCTCGGTGATGCGGACCGCGCCGTCGCCGACCCCCGGCCCCGGGTCCCCCGGCGTCGCGTCCCCGGGGAGCGCGGCCTGGTCGATCCACGAGGAGGCGGCCCCCGCCGGAGCCCCCGCCCGGCGCCGGAGGTTCCGCCCCGCGACGAGCTTCGGCGTGGGGCCGTCGACGACCGCCCCGGACGGGCCGACGAGGGAGAAGGTCTCGTCCCCGTTCAGGGACGGGAGGCGATCGCCGGAATCGACGTAGACGGTCCCGCCGCCCAGGGTCGCCCCCCAGAAGACCTCGAACGCGGCCTTCGGGGCGCTGCGGGAGACGACGACCGTCCCCCCCTTGCGCAGGACGGTCCCCTGCGGGAGGAGGAGGCTCCGCGGGGAATCGGTCTGGATGATCTTCCAGCCGGAGAGATCGATCTCCGACGACGAGGCCCCCGGGAGCGGGAGGACCTCGACGGGGGCCTCGACGGTGCGGCCGTAGGCCGCCAGCAGCCGGCCGGGCCCGGGGACCAGGCCCGCGAACACCTCGAAGGTCGCCGTGAGGCCGTGGGGAGGGATCGCCACGGCGGCGGGGACGGCGGCGTCGCACCCGGTGACGGAGAGGGAGACGATCGCCCCCTCCGGAGGCGCGTGGCCCGACAGGGAGACGGTGACGAACCGGGTCGAGCCCGCGGTCGTGCGGATCGGGAAGGGGTCCACGGACCGCACGACGGGCGGCCCCGGGGGCAGGACGCGGACGAGGGCCGGGGCGGCGCACGCCTGTCCGTCGGGGTTGACGACGGCGGCCTCGACCGGGCCGTCCGTCGGCGCCGGCGGGAGTCTCACGGTGAGAGACACCCCCCCCGCCGCCACGGAGTGGACCGGCACGGCCCGCCCGCCGAGGAGGACGGCGGGGAACGGGGCCTCGGAGAACCCCCGGCCGTCGATGCGGACGAGGGTCCCGGTGGACGCCTCGAGAGGCCCCTCCCGCGGCGCGATGCCGGGCTCGGCGGGGTCGAGGTCCGCGACGCCGCGGGGGCGCGCCGGGGACGCGACGCGGAAGGACAGGGACACGGGCCGGGACTCCTCGCCCCCGTCGGTCCCGGCGAGGATCCTCCACGTCCCGTCGGGTCCGTCGAGGGGGAGGGCGCGCAGGAGAAGGGACCGGCCCTCGCGCTCGAGGAGGGCCGCGCTCCCGGGCAGGGAGCGGCCCGCGGGATCGACGACCTCGAGGTAGGGCGGGAGCGCGCCGGCGGGGCCTCCGGAGACCCGCAGGTCGAGGACGGATCCGCGGATCGCCTCGAAGGGCAGCACGGCCACGCGCGGCGCGCCGCCGCCGAGGAGGTGGCGGCGGGTGCGCGGTCCGCGGGGGGGCGCCACGCGGAACCGGACCTCGTAGGCGCCCTCGGTGTCCTCGCGGCCGAGGACGCGGACGACCCACCGACCGGTGCGGTCGGCGGTGAAGCGGCGGAAGGCGACGGCGCGTCCGTCCCGGGCCTCCTTCAGCGCCGGGGTCCTCTCGGCCCCCGTGGGATCGAACAGCGCCAGCGCCGGCCGAAGCCCCGAATCGGCCGTCCGGACCTCGACGGTGAGCATCTCCCCCGCCGCGAGCGGGCCGACGTAGTCGTCGGTGTCGGCGGCGCCCTCGTCCCGGATCTCCGTCCGGTACCCGTTGTTCCCGAAGACGGGGCCCAGCGGCCCCGCCGTCTCCCCCGCCCCCGCCAGGCCCGCCAGCAGCAGAACCCCCGTCGCGATCCGGATCATGGCCACCTCCTACCAGCCATGACGCCGGGGGGGGTCGCCTTGTACGGCACGAAGAGCCGCGGCCCGGGTACCCGTCCCCGGGCCGCGGTCGCGTCCTCGCCGTCCGACCCGCTCCTAGCGGAGCA
>CAZWGT010000042.1:13218-16801 GCA_964633345.1 uncultured Planctomycetota bacterium | reverse complement strand
GTCGGCCCCGGGGGGCGAGGGGCACGGCCGTCGCCGGCGGCGCCGCCGTCCCCACGGCCGCGGCCGCGGTCCGGGCGGCCCGCCGCCCGCAGGCGGTGGATCGCCGTCCCCGCCGCCGCCTCCTCCCTCCTAGCGCCGCCGATTCCTTGGGTTCCGGGCCGCGATCCGGTTTCCTCTCACGGATCCCGGTCGCCGGGCACGGGATCTCCTGGCCCCCTCCGCCGCGCCCCTCGGGAGACCCATGCCTCGCAGAGAAGACCTGCACTCCATCCTCATCATCGGCTCCGGGCCCATCGTCATCGGGCAGGCCTGCGAATTCGACTACTCGGGCACCCAGGCGTGCAAGGCGCTGCGCGAGGACGGCTACCGGGTCCTGCTCATCAACAGCAACCCCGCCACCATCATGACGGACCCCGAGGTGGCCGACCGGACCTACATCGAGCCCGTCACCGCGGACGCCGTCATCGGCATCCTCGAGAAGGAGCGTCCCGACGCGATCCTCCCGACCCTCGGGGGACAGACCGGGCTCAACACCGCGGTGCAGGTCGCCGAGCGCGGCGCCCTCGAGAAGTACGGCGTGGAGCTGCTCGGCGCGAACGTGGCCGTCATCCGCCGCGCCGAGGACCGCCTCGAGTTCAAGGAGGCGATGAAGGCCGTCGGGCTCGACCTCCCTCGCTCCGGGGTCGCCAGGAGCATGGAGGAGGCGCGGAAGGTCCTCGGCGAGGTCGGCCTCCCCTGCGTGATCCGCCCCTCCTTCACCCTCGGTGGACAGGGCGGCGGGATCGCCTGGAACCGCGAGGAGTTCGAGGAGATCTGCGCGGGCGGGCTGGCCCTCTCGATGGTCCACGAGATCCTCGTCGAGCAGTCGGTGCTCGGGTGGAAGGAGTTCGAGCTCGAGGTGATGCGCGACCGCGCGGACAACTGCGTGATCGTCTGCTCCATCGAGAACATCGACCCGATGGGCGTCCACACGGGCGACTCCATCACGGTGGCGCCCCAGCAGACCCTGACGGATCGCGAGTACCAGCGGATGCGCGACTCCGCGTTCAAGTGCATCCGCGCCGTCGGGGTCGAGACCGGCGGCTCCAACGTCCAGTTCGCCGTCGACCCGCGGAGCGGCCGCCAGGTCATCATCGAGATGAACCCCCGCGTGTCCCGCTCCTCGGCGCTGGCGTCCAAGGCCACGGGCTTCCCCATCGCGCGCATCGCGGCGAAGCTCGCCGTCGGCTACACGCTGGACGAGGTGGCCAACGACATCACCAGGAAGACGCCGGCCTGCTTCGAGCCGGCCATCGACTACTGCGTGGTCAAGGTCCCGCGCTTCGCCTTCGAGAAGTTCCCCGACGCCAATCCCGCCCTCACCACGACGATGAAGTCCGTGGGCGAGGTGATGGCCATCGGCCGCACGTTCCCCGAGGCGCTCCAGAAGGCCCTCCGCGGCCTGGAGACGGGGCGCCAGGGGCTCGGCCTCGACCGCAACGACCTCGTCCTCCGCGGCGCCACCCTCCCGGAGGAGGACATCCACGCCAAGCTCTCCATCCCCAACGCCGAGCGCATCCACTGGCTGCGCTACGCGATCCGCTGCGGGTGGAGCCTCGAGCGCATCGGGGCGCTGACCTCGATCGATCCGTGGTTCCTCGAGGGTGTGGCCTCCATCGTGCGGATGGAGGACTCCCTGCGGGCCTTCCCGTCCGTGAAGGGGATCCCCGACGACCTCCTGCGGGAGGCCAAGCGCATGGGCTTCGGCGACGCCCAGCTCGCCACGCTCTACGGCGAGCCGGAGATGGCCGTCCGCGCCGACCGGCTCCGCCGCGGGATCCGCGCCACGTTCAAGGTCGTGGACACCTGCGCCGCGGAGTTCGAGGCGGCCACTCCCTACTACTACTCGACCTACGAGGACGAGGACGAGGTGCGCCTCTCGTCGAGGAAGCGCGTGATGATCCTCGGGTCGGGGCCGAACCGGATCGGCCAGGGCGTCGAGTTCGACTACTGCTGCGTCCACGCCGCCCTCGAGCTGAGGAAGCGCGGGTACGAGACGGTGATGGTGAACAGCAACCCGGAGACCGTCTCCACCGACTACGACACCTCCGACATGCTCTTCTTCGAGCCCCTCACCCGCGAGGACGTCCTCAACATCTGGGAGCGGCTCTCCCCCGAGGGGGTCATCGTCCAGCTCGGCGGACAGACCCCCCTCAACATCGCCCGCGGCCTGCAGGAGGCCGGCGTCCGCGTTCTCGGCACCTCGGTCGAGTCCATCGACCGCGCCGAGGACCGGGACCAGTTCGCGGAGATGCTCCGGAAGCTCGGGCTCCGCCAGGCGGAGAACGGCATGGCCGCCTCCATCGCCGAGGCGGAAGCGATCGCCGATCGCATCGGCTACCCGGTCCTGGTCCGGCCCTCCTACGTCCTCGGCGGGCGCGCCATGGAGATCTGCTACGACCGGGCCCAGCTCCACACCTACGTCGCGAAGGCCGTCGAGGCGTCCGCCGGGCGGCCCGTCCTCGTGGACGACTTCCTCGAGGAGGCCATCGAGATCGACGTGGACTGCATCGCCGACGGGGAGCGGGCGGTGGTCGTCTCCGTGATGGAGCACATCGAGGAGGCGGGGATCCACTCCGGCGACTCGGCCTGCTCCATCCCCCCGGCCACCCTCTCCCCCGCCCTCCAGGACGAGATCCGCCGCGCCACGGTCGCGCTGGCGATGGAACTCGGCGTGCGCGGACTCATGAACGTGCAGTACGCGGTGCGCCGGGACGTCCTCTACGTGCTGGAGGTGAACCCGCGGGCGTCGAGGACGGTCCCCTACGTCTCGAAGGCGGTCGGCCACCCGATGGCCCGCTACGCCTCCCGGATCATGGTCGGCGACCTCCTGGCGGACATCGGGTTCACGGAGGAGCCGCGCGTCACCCACGTAAGCGTGAAGCAGCCGGTGTTCCCGTTCAACCGGTTCCCCGGCGTGGACACGGTGCTCGGCCCGGAGATGAAGTCCACGGGCGAGGTCATGGGCATCGACTTCACCTTCGGGGGCGCCTTCGCCCGCGCCCTCCTCGGGGCCGGGGTGGACCTGCCCGACTCCGGGACGGTGTTCCTGTCGGTGCGGAAATCCGATCGCGCGGCGGCGTGCATCCTCGCCCGCAAGCTTCGCCAGATGGGATTCCTCATCGTGTCGACGGAGGGGACCGGGGCCGCACTGCGAGAGGACGGCATCGAGGTCGAGATCATCCGCAAGATCCGCGAGGGGCGGCCCAACGCCATCGACCTCCTCAAGGACCGCAAGATCGACTTCGTCGTCAACACCCCCAGCGGCAAGGGGGCCCGCACCGACGAGGGCCGCATCCGCGCCCTGACGGTCGCGCGCGGCATCCCGTGCATCACGACGCTCTCGGGGGCCAGCGCCGCGGTGCGGGGGATCGAGGCCCGCCGCCGGGGGGGGCTCGAGGTCCGGGCGCTGCAGGACTACTTCCCGGCGAAATAGGTGCCGCCTACTTCGCGCCGCGGGGAACGCGGTAGCCGAAGGAGGCCCGCAGTTCCCAGAGGTCGGTCTCCGGGGCGTTGTTCGGCGCGGCACGGGCGACCTTGGTCT
>CAZWGT010000042.1:579-13118 GCA_964633345.1 uncultured Planctomycetota bacterium | reverse complement strand
TCCCAGAGGTCGGTCTCCGGGGCGTTGTTCGGCGCGGCACGGGCGACCTTGGTCTCGATGGTCCGCATCTTGGGCGACACCTTCTCGACGTTCCACAGGAAGTGGACCGCCTGCTCGAGGCGGACGCCGGAGACGATCACGTCCACGTAGTACTCGATGAAGTCCTTGGAGGGGCGCTCGTTCCACTTCTCCGTCTTCACCTGCTTCGGATCGATCCCCGCCTGCTGGTAGCGCTGCTTGAGCCAGGTGGCGGTCTCCTTGCGCGCCTCGTCCGCCCCGCTGTCCTTGTACTGCTTCACGAGGCCCCGGACCGTCTCGTACTGCGCGGCCATGGCCTTCATGTTCTTCTCGCCGTACTCGATGGCGGAGAGGTAGCGGTCCCGCCGCGCGGCCAGGAGGAAGTAGACGACGCAGAGGCCGACCAGGAGGATCCCGAGGAAGTAGATCGCCGCGCGGACGAGGTCCACGTCTTCCTTGGCGGCCTTCTCGGCGGGCTGGGTCTCGGGGGCCACGGGGCTACTTCTTCGCCTCGAAGCGGAGGGTGAACGGGACGGGCCACTTGCCCCGCTTGTCCTGCGCGATGGGCCCGTACTCCACGCACTTCTCCTCGGGGAACAGCAGGACCCCGTCGCGGGTCTTGGCCGCCTGGAACGCCTTCTTGAGGATGTCGGCGTGCTCGGGGGCGGAGACCAGGATGTTCACCTGGACCTCCTTCTGCGAGACCTCGGTCTTCGTCACGAGGCAGTACTCGAGGTTCTCCCGGACGGACTTGATGGCCTCGTGGACCGACCTGAGGACCTCGAGGGAGGATCGGATGGGGGGGACCTCCGTCGAGATGCCCATCTCGTTCCGCAGGTAGTCCTGCATCTGCTTCACCCGGCGTCGCGCGTCGGGGACGGCGTCCACCTCGAGGCCGGTGCCGGGCCAGAGCTTCTTCGCCTGGTCCTCGCCGAGGGCGGCCCTGTACTCCTTTTCCGTGGGCTCCGACGTCGCCGTGATCCGGGCGATCATCTTCCCGTACTCGACGAAGGCGGCCTCCTTCTCGTTCTTGGTGCGCCACAGGAGGAAGCCCACGCCGAGGAGCAGGAGGGCGAGGATCGCGGCCACGCCCCCCTTCACCTGGTCGAAGCGGCGCGCGTAGGCGAGGTCCTCGCGGCGCAGATCCATGAGGTCGGGGCCGATGCCGAGCCCGTGGGCGGCGGCCCCGACGGCGGTCGCGAAGGCGGCCCCCGTCTCCGCGGCCTGTTCCGCGGGGACGGGATGGGCGATGCGGCCGAGGAGATCGAGGGGGCGGACCTCGAAACCGAGGCCGGAGGCGAAGGCCTCGCCGATCCCCGCCGCCATGGAGCCGCGCCCCGAGAGGAAGGCGACGGGGAAGGCGAACCCCGGTGCGGCGCTGGCGAGTGTGCGCGAGACCTCGCGGGCCGCGCGAGCGGCGGCGGCGGCGACCCGATCTCCGCGCACGGCCAGCGCCGTGCCGGTCGCGGCCGCGTCGAGGGGATCGACGGCGGCCCCGGCGTCGGGCCCGGGCGCGGCGTCCCCTGGGAAGTCGAGGCCCCCGAGGAGGGCGCGGGCGGCGCGGACGCGGCCCTCCCGCACCACGATGATCTTCGTGGATCGGACCCCGATGTCCACGAGCACGCAGTCGGGGCTCTCCGCGAGGAGGCCGGCCGCCGACGCGGCCGTCGCCAGCGCCATGACGTCGGTGTCCACCGCCACGGGGTCCACCTTCGCCTTCGCCAGGGACGCGAGGCGCGCCCGGAGCGGAGCCTTCGGGGCCGCCACCGCCAGCAGCCGCTTGCCCTCCTTCGTGTCCGCGACCGCGACGTAGTCGAGGACCACGTCCTCGATGGACTGCGCGTGGAGGTGGGACTCGAACTCGAACTTCACCACCCGGCGGATCTGGTCCGCCTCGCGGAAGGGGACCGAGATCTCGCGGATGGTGCAGGACTCGGCGGGCCAGCAGAGGACGACCTCGTCGCGGGAGGCGCGCGTGTCGCGGAAGAGGGCGTCCACGGCCTCGCGGACGGCCTCCTCGCGATCGGCGCCCTCGGGGACGAGGACGTCCCTCTCCCCGAGCCGGAGGATGCGCAGCCCGCGCCCGCTCCCCTCCGCCTCGACCAGGCGGACGTGCCGGGCGCCGATGTCGAGGCCGACGGCTCGCGCCAAGGTTCTCTACCTCCAGGTCCCGGCGGACGCCCCCGGAACGGGGGGCCATGCTAAGGCCGGGCCGAGGGCCGGGCCGCGACTTTCGACCCGCCTACCGGCGCCTTTCGGGCGTCAGGATGGCGGCGATCTTCGCGTCGTACTTGTCCTTCACGAGAGTCACCTGGTCCCCGAAGCGGCGATCGAACTCCTTGCGGAGGGCGTCCATCTCCCGGGCGAACTCGCCCAGGACCGCCCGGAGCCTCTCCGTCTCCGCGGGCCCGAGCCGCCAGTTCCGCTCGTACTCCAGGAGCATCTGCTCCTCCATGGAGACGTACTTCACCTCGGGCGGCCGAATCGTCCAGCCCGTGCTGAATCCCGCCAGGCCCGCGAGGGCCAGCGTCGCGCCGTAGAGGGCCTTCGTGCTCGCCATGGTCTACCTCCCCGGACCGAGCCGGGTCCTTCCGAGTTCCGCGAGGATCTCCTCGCGGGGGATGCCTCCGTCGAAGCGGTGGGGGCCCGCGCCGCGGGCCGACTGCCACAGGGCCGTCGCCGTGGCGGCGACGAACAGCACCGCGGCCGCGACGGCGGCCCGGCGCAGGAACGGGTGCAGCTCGAGGACGACCGCGTCGCCGCGGCGGACGCGGGAGAGGACGGCGTCGCGCAGGCCCGCGGGCGAGGCTGATCCGGCGGGGCCGGCCACCTCCCGGAGCCGTGCGGACACGGCGTCCAGGGTCGCGCCCGCCGCGGCGCAGGAGGCGCAGGACTCCGCGTGGGCGCGGGCCTCCCGCGCCTCCTCCGCGGAGGCCTCGCCGTCGCGGGCCCGATCGAGCGCCCCCAGGAACTCACCGCAGGTCTTCATGCGTACTCCCGCATCTCGTGGGCCAGCCGGTGGCGCAGGCGCTCCCGCGCGCGGAAGAGCCGGGATTCGACGGTGCCCCTGCTCACCCCGATGGCGCGCGCCATGTCGTCGTAGGAGAGCCCCTCCATCTCGCGGAGGACGATGACCTCCCGGTAGATGTCGGGGAGCGATGCCATCGCCTCGTCGATCTTCCGGCGCAGTTCCCCCGTCATGGCCCCCTGCAGGGGGGAGGGGCCGCGGGCGGGGGGGGAGATCCCCGTGCGTCCGTCCTCGTCCTCGCGCGGCGCCTCCAGGGGCAGGGCCGGCGGGCGGCGGCGGACCTTCTTGTTGTGGTCCATGGAGGTGTTGGCCGCGATCCGGTAGAGCCAGGTGAAGAAGGCGGAGCGCCCGTCGAAGCGGTCCAGACGCGCGAAGGCCTTGACGAAGGAGTCCTGCACCACGTCCTCGGCGTCCTTCTCGTTGCGGACGAAGCCGCGGACGAGGCGCTGGATGCGCCCGCCGTACTTCTCGACGAGGGCGCCGAAGGCGTCGGCGTCCCCGGCCCGCACCCTCCGGATGATCTCGGCGTCGTCCACGGTCGGCCGTGCCTCCACGTGACGGGCCACCACCCTAACCGGGCGGGAGCGGGATCGGGGTCCGACGGCTGCCAACGCCATGTTCATGGGGAGTTGGACGCCGGCGGGAGGCGGGGGCTTCCCGCCGTCCGGGGTAGGCTGTCCCGCCATGTCCCCCGGAATCCGGGCCTCGGCGGCGGCCGCCGCCGTCGTCGTCCTCGCCGTCGCCGGCGAGTTCGTCGGCGCCGCGCGGCGGAAGGTCCTCCGTCGGGACGTCTCCGAGAAGGGGATGCCCGCCCTCCAGCCGGGACAGGTCCTGGTGCGGGTGAGGGGGGCCGACGGGCGGCCCATCCCCCAGGCGGCCGTGGCGGAGTACGTGCTCGCCGCCGTCCCCTTCCCCGGCGGGGGATCGCGCCGCACGTTCGGCCTGGGCTCCGGCTACAGCATCCTGGCCCCTCTCGAGGAGAAGGGGCTGGCCCGGTGGATCGAGGTCTCCAGCCCCTCGGACACCGCCGACGATCCCATCGCCTTCGGGGCGGTCCTCGCAGGGCCCGTTCCGGCGGGAGCGGACGCCTTCGAGATCGTCCTCCCGCCGGAACGGACCATCGGCGGCCGGATCCGCAGGGGCCCGGACCCCGTCCAGGGCGTGAGGGTCAAGGCCCGGCTGGCCCGCCCGCCGGAACTGGAGGCCATCTTCTTCACGGAGCCCTGGCACGGACAGGCGGTCGCGGACCAGGAGGGGAGGTTCCGCGTGGGACAGCTGGGCGAGGGCCTCCACGAGGTCTCCTTCGACGCCCCGCCGGGAATCGCCATCGCCGCCGCCCGGGTGGAGAGCGGGACCACCCTCGACCTCGACCTCGCGGCCGGGAGGGTGGACACGGTGACCGTCCGGTTCGAGGACGGGAGGCCGGTCCACCAGGCGGGCGTCGTCGTCGAGGTGCCCGCGTTCCCGGCGGGCCGGGGGGCGCCCCTCGCGAAGGGCTCCACCGACCGCAACGGGGTCGTGCGCATCCATCGGCTCGACCCGGCGGAGAAGTACCGGCTGATCGTGTTCCGGCCGGGCAGCTCTCCCGGGAACCCGGCCGAGGCGAGGGACTGGTCGCCTTCCGACACCCCCGTCACCCTGAGGAGCCAGCGCTCCGTCAGCGTGCGCGTGGTGGACGAGAAGGGAGCGCCCCACCACGGCGTCTGGATCGAGGCCACGCCGGCGGAGCCCGGGAGGCCGTCGGTCACCGGCTTCACCGGGCCCGACGGGCGCTGCACGCTCCAGGGGATCGACTCCGGACCCCTCCGGCTCACCCTGAAGGACCCCTGTTCCTTCGGCGGGCAGGCTCCCGTCACGGTCGACGTGGGCGCGCAGGAGTCCCCGAAGCCGATCACCATGGCCCGCGGGGCCTCCCTCTCCATCCACTTCGCCGACGGAGGCCCGTGGACCGGTTCCCCGCGGGCGGTCCTCCGCAAGGAGGGAAGCAACGACGCGGCGACGGGCCAGGTCCGCGGGACGGTCGTCACGTGGCACGGGCTCGATCCCGGGGCGACCTACGCGGCGATCCTCCTCCATCCGGACCGGGGCCTCGCCGCCCGCCGGGAGGGCCTGCGGTCCCGCGCCCAGCCGCTCAAGGTCTCCCTGTCGCCGGCCCTGCCCATCGGCGTCACCGTCCGGTGGCCGGAGGGAGCCGAAGGGCGGAGGGTCTGGTCCTACTGGGGCGACGAGGTCGCGGGGGAGGGGGAGCTCCGGCCCGACGGGGGGTGGGTCATCCCGTGCCTGCCCGCCGGGAAGTACGTCGTGGGAGCGTCCTGCAGGGTGCCCGGGTCGAAGGACCCGGTCTGGACCTTCGTCGAGGCGGACGCGGGAGGGGAGGCGGAGATCCGCTTCCCCTAGGGGAGCAGGTGGCCCAGCTTCTCGCGCTTGGTCTCGAGGTACCGGGCGTTCTCGCGCCCGGGGGGGAGCGCGATGGGGACGCGCTCGACCACCGCCAGGCCGAAGCCCTCGAGGCCGTAGAGCTTCTTGGGGTTGTTGGTCATGAGGCGCATCTTCCGGACGCCGAGGTCGAGGAGGATCTGGGCGCCGACGCCGTAGTCGCGCTCGTCGGCGCGGAAGCCGAGCTTCTCGTTGGCCTCCACGGTGTCGAGCCCGTGCTCCTGCAGGTGGTAGGCCTTGAGCTTCCCCTCGAGGCCGATGCCGCGCCCCTCCTGCCGCATGTAGAGGACGACTCCGCGGCCGGCGTCGCGGATGCGGCGCATGGCCTCGTGCAGCTGGGGCCCGCAGTCGCAGCGGAGCGACCCGAAGATGTCGCCCGTGAGGCACTCCGAGTGGGCCCGGACGAGGATCGGGTCCTCGTGGACGAGGGTCGTCCCCTTCGCGGGCGCGGGCATGCCGACGGTGAGGGCCACGTGCAGCGGCTCGTCCACCGTGCTCCGGTAGAGGTGCGCGTCGAACTCGCCGAGGTCGGTCGGCAGCCTCACGGTCACCACGTGCTCGACGAGGCGCTCGCGCTCGCGGCGGGCGCGCACGACGTCGGCCACGCAGCACATGCGGAGGCCGGTCCGCGCCTGGAACTTCTCCAGGTCAGGGAGCAGGGCCGCCTCGCCGTCGTCCCGGAGGATGACGGAGATGACCGCCATGGGCTTCAGGCCGGCCAGCCGGCAGAGGTCCACCGAGCCCTCGGTCTGGCCCGTGCGGACGAGGACGCCCCCGGAGCGGGCGCGGAGGGGGTCGATGTGGCCGGGCCGCACGAGGTCGTCGGCGCGGCAGGCGGGGTCCGTCGCCTTGAGGATCGAGGTGGCGCGGTCGCGGGCCGACTCCCCCGTCCCCACCCCGGCCTTCGCGTCGAAGGTCACGGCGAAGGCGGTGTGGTGGAAGGAGGTGTTCCGGGTCACCTGGGCGGGCAGGTGGAGGTCGTCGGCCCGTTCCTCCGGCATGCAGAGGCACATCTTCCCCCGCGCCTCCTTGAGGAAGAAGTGGATGGCCTCCGGCGTCACCTTCTCCGCGGCCATCACGAGGTCCCCCTCGTTCTCGCGGCGGGGGTCGTCCTGGAGGATGATCATCCTCCCGGCGCGCAGGTCCTCGAGGATGTCCTGGATGGGGCTGTACGGCATGGTCTCGCACCTCCCGGCCCGGACGGGGCCGAAGGGGCGATGGTAGCCGCCCCGGCGGGTCCGCCGGGAGATTCCCCCCGGGCGGCCGCCGGCGGCGTCACTCCAGCTGGTTCCTCACGGGGCCGGACGCATGGAGGGGGACGGGGGGTCGGCCTCCCCCGCCACCGCCGGCGCTCCGAGTCGGTCGCTCGAGACTCATGGTCGCCTCCCCGCGACTGCCGACTACGCAAGGACCGTACCGCCCTCGGGTGCGTCCCGCCGGGAACGAGGTTACCGCCCGTCGTGGATGGGTGGCGGGACTGTCATCGAACCTTGACAACCCCGGCGGGGGAACCGCCGTTCCCGGTACAATCCCCGGGTCGCCCCTCGGGGCCCGGAAAAGGAGTCCGTCCATGAACATGCGAATCCCGACGTTCCTCGCCTCGCTGGCCCTCGCGGGCCTTCTCGCCGTGCCGGCCTTCGCCGGGGACGGGGAGAAGGAGAAGCCCACGGGCGTGGCCGGCGGGGAGTGCAAGGAAGGCGCGAAGATCGACAAGGGCGGCTGCCACAAGGAAGCGAAGGAGTGCGAGGACGGGAAGACGGGGTGCGGCGAGGCCGGCGCCTGCAGCAAGTGCGCGGACGGCGCCAAGGAAGGGAAGGCGTGCTGCCAGGAGAAGACCGCGCGCACCGACCTCGAGATCGTGACCCTCGCCGCCGTCGAGGGGACCAGCGAAGCCGCGAAGAAGGTCCTCGCGGCGGTCCCCCCCGCGGCCCTCGAGAAGGTGGAGGCGGCGCGCAAGGCGGCCCTCGAGCAGCTCGCCCGCATCCACGGCGCGATGGCGGAACTCAAGACGGACTTCGAGGAGGCCTGCGCCGAGGCGAAGGCCAAGGGCGCCGAGATCGCCTGCGACGTGAAGGCGACCTTCGAGGCCGACATGAAGGCCCTCCACGGGAAGGCGAAGGAGCAGGTCGACCTCTGCGCGAAGGCCATCCGCGAGTCCATCGGCGAGGACAAGATCAAGGAGCTCTCCGCCGACTGCCGCAAGGCCGGCGACATGGCGAAGGCCGCGGGCGAGAAGATCCGGGCGGCCGCCGCGAAGATCCTCGAGAAGAAGGCGGCCGAGGCGAAGGAGTGCGAGGACGCCGAGGGCGAGTGCGGCGAGGCGAAGAAGGGCGAAGAGACGAAGTGCGAGGAGAAGAAGGAAGAGAAGAAGGACCCGCAGTAGCGCCGCCGCACGCCTCACCGGCAACGGACTTTCCGGCGGGCGCGGGGGAGGTTGCCCCGCGCCCGCTCGATTCCCGCCCGGCGGCCGCGGCATGACGGTTGCAGTGCTCCCGCGGGCCCGAGGCGCCGGACGCGCCGGAAGGGTGTAGAATGACCGGATTGGCACGGAGGAAACGCACCATGCTGGAGTTCGCGTCCTGGATTCGCGGCGGGACCCGCCGCCTCGGCCTCGCGGTCGCGCTGGTCGGGGTCGCCCTGTTCCTCGCGCCGGCGGAGGCGAAGACGGAGAAGGCGGACCTGAACCTCGGCGCCGGCGGCGCCGGAACGGGTGCCCAGGGCCGGATCCAGATCAAGCAGCAGCGCCGGGGAGAGCGGCTCAAGATCCGCCTGGAGAACCTCGAGCCCCGGACCGACTACGAGATCCGCGACGGGGCCACGGACGAGGTGCTGGGGACGGTGCGCACCGATCGACGGGGTCGCGCGCGGAAGTCCCTCCGGGCCGGCGCGGACGGGGGCCTCTCGGGGGCGATGCTCGAGATCTGCGAGCCGGGGTCCGACGACCCGATCCTCGAAGGGAAGGTCCCCGGCGACGATCGCGGGATGCCCTGGTTCGACGGGTCCTACCGCATCGGAACCGTTTCCACCGATCCCGAGGCCGCCGTGCAGGTGTCCATCACGCTCACGTCGACGACCGGATACGGCATGGATTCCGGCACCGGCGTCGGAGGGGGCGGCGGCACCTTCGGGATGATGAGGGACGACGGCGGCAATGACGCGCCTGCGAGGACCTACGACTCCATTTCCCTCTTCGCGGGTCCCGGCGGGGTCTGGATCATGGAGGGGCGGGACGAAGGCGGACTTCCCGAGCTGCCCTCGATCCCGGGTCCCGTGACCTTCTGGATCGAGAGCGGCGAGGACGGCCTCGTGAAGGTCGCCACGATCGAGAAGGCGGACTGGGGGCAGCCGATCCCCCTCATGGGTCCGGCGAACGGCGTCCCGGGGGCCGACGGGTCGATCGACGGGATGATCTTCCCGATGCCCGACTCCTACTCCTGGTACGCGGACAACGTCTCGGAGCCCGGCCTTCCCTTCGGCGTCGCCTCGGTGTCCGACCTGTCCGGCCGCGCGTTCGAGGTCCGCGACGGCGAGGACGCCGTCCTCCTCGAGGGCGTCCTGCCCGAGCTGGAGGAGATCGTCATCGACCCGCTCCCGGAACCGGAGCCCTACCCCGGCTTCCCCTGCCCCGGCGGGGACTTCCACATCGACATCGACATCAACCTGTCCGGGATCGACCTCTCCGGCATCGACTGGAGCGCCATCGACCTCTCCTCGATCGACTGGAACTCCATCGACTTCTCGAGGTTCCTGCAGGGCCTCAAGTAGGGTCCGTCCCCTCGAGTCCGCATCCCCGGGGCGCCCGCGAGGGCGCCCCGGCCGATTCACGGGGACCGGCGGGAGACGACGAGGTGGGGCCGCGCGACCTGTTCGAGGCGCGCGTGTTCCCGGAGGACGAGGACGAGGTCGGCCTCCTCGACGATCTCGTGGCCCAGCTCCCGGAGCAGCGCGGCGAGGGCGTCCCGGGTCCGCTCCGTCCCCTTCCCGAGCCACCCGTCCCGGGGGACCTGCTCCTCCCACCACGTGTAGGGCGAGGCGACCGCCAGGGTCCCGCCCCGGCGGAGGAGCGACGCCGACCGGCGGACGAAGCCCTCCGGGTCGCCCTGGCGCTCGAGGAGGTTGGCGGCGAGGACGAAGCCGGCGATGTCGGGGGGGAGGGGCGGTCGATCGGCCTCGGCGACGACGAACTCCAGCGGGCCCCCGCCCAGGCCCGACGTGTCGGCCTCGAGGATGCGCTCGAAGGCCCCCTCCTCGACGACGCGCACCGGCGCCCGGCCCGAGGCGGCGATGGACCGGGCGAGGCGCACGGTGACGAACGAGGCGTCCATGGCGAGGGTGTAGGCTGCCCTCCCGGAGAGACCCAGCGCCGCCCGTCCGACGGAGCAGGAGAGATCGACCGCGAGCCCCTCGGCGGGAAGGCCGGCCAAGCGGGCCCAGAAGTCCCCCGGGGTGATGCCGAGGCGCTCCCCGGGAGCGAGGAGGTCCCCGAAGTGGGCCAACGGGTGGGGGCCGACGAGGCGCAGGGGGTCGTCCACCTCCGCCGACTCCTGGGCGACCCGCCGGTAGCCCTCCGACGCGAGCATCGCGACGCCCTGGACGATGGGGTAGACCTCCGCGCACCGGACGCACTTGAGGGTCCCCTCCCGGATGTCGGACGTCCCCCCGTCGGTCCTGTCGATCCGGACCGCCGCCGGGATGCCCCGATTCCACGTGCAGTCGGGGCAGACCAGCTGCACCCGGTCGAGGAGGTCGGCGCGCATGGCGCCGGTATACCCAAGCCGGCCCGAATCCCCCGCTTCCGCCCCACCCGGGGGCCCCTCCCCCCGGCCGAAAGTCCGGATTACTGCTTGCCTTCCGCCGCCCCTCCTGCCTAGGATTGCGGTATCCTGTGAGGAGCCGGGGGCGCGTTCCGGTCCGGGAGGGCGTGCCGTTGGATGCCGTCAACCGAAGGGCAGGAGGACAGGACATGAAGAAGGCGCTCGCGGCTCTGGCTCTGGTCGTCGCCGGCTCGATGGGGATGTCGGGCTGCTACCTCTCCCGCCAGGTGGCCGGGGACGAGCTGACCGGCGGCCCCCTCAACCCGATCCTCTGGGTCACCGTGCCCGTCGACACGATCCTGTTCCCGTTCGAACTCGCCCACTTCATCGATCAGGACGACTCCTGGACCCCGTGGTCCGCCGACCAGCAGCGCTGGGAGTACAACGAGCAGTACAAGACCAGCGCCCTGGGCGTGAGGGAGAACCAGGAGAGGCTGGCGAAGGAGTAGTCTCCCCGCGGGACGCGCCGGAGATCCCGGCCGCCCGCAACGGAGGGCGCTCCCGTTCCATCCGGATGGTTCCCGGGGGAGAGGGGGGCGCCCTCCTTCGATTCCGTGCCCGGCCGCTGCGGTGAATCCTTTTTCGCATGGAGGCGCCGGGGGATAACCTCCCCGCTTCCCCCTCCGGGAGGCAGCCCGAAGTGCTCCCCGACGACGCGGCCCGAGGGGGGGGGATCGCTCCCGGAGTCGGGCACGAACGGCGGGAGGAGTCCGAAGGCGGGTCCGGAGCAAGGCCGTCGTTCGGCCGGAAGGAAGGGCGGGGCGATGGGCGGCCGCCCGGGGGACGGAGGCGAGGATCGCGGGAAGGACGGAGGGCCCGAGGGCTACCGGGCCTACCTGCGGTTCGTCCACCTGGGCACGCAGATCGCGCTGACCATCGTCTTGGGCGTTTTCGGGGGTCTCTGGCTGGACCGGACGGTGGAGTCGAGTCCGGTGTTCACCGTCGCGGGTTCCTTGCTCGGCATCGTGTTCGGGCTCGGGGCCGTCATCCTGGAGGTCGGCAAGGGCAAGCGATGAAGGCGCGCACCACCGCAATGGCGCTCCTGGCAGGGCTCGGCATCCTCGCGGCCGTGGCCTGGGGAGTGCTCGTGTTCCGGGGGAACGAGCCCTTCGTCGTCCGCGGCATCGGGATGGGCGTCGGCCTCGGAGCCGCCGGGTCCCTCCTCGAGGCGTGGCTGGTGACGGACGCCCTGCGGCGGCCGCGCGGCCAGGCGCTCCGCATCGTCCTCCTCGGGTTCACGTTCCGCCTGTTCCTGCTCCTCGGCGCCTCCCTGGTCCTGAACGCCACGAAGTTCGCCGACCCGGCCGCGTTCTGCCTCTGCTTCCTCGGCGGCTTCCTGGCCTCCCTCCCCGTCCTCGCGGCGGTGGTGTCCGGCGGGTCGGTGCGCAACGGGGGGGCCCGCTCGTGAGCCCGGCCATCGTCCTCGCCGCCGACCTGATGGGGCACGTCACGAACTCCGACGAGATCCACGTCGGCGAGTGGCACTTCGCGATCCCCGGCCTGAGCAAGCACGTCGTGATGATGCTCGTCGCCGGGGCGACGGTGGCGATCGTGGCCATCGTCACCGCCCGCGCCGCCGTGAAGGCGGAGGGGCGGGGGCTCCTGGCCAACTGCGTCGAATCGACCGCCCTGTTCATCCGGGACCAGATCGTGCTCCCGGGCATCGGACACCACCACGCCTCGGCCTTTTTCCCGCTGTTCGCGACGTTCTTCTTCTTCATCCTCGCCAACAACCTCATCGGCCTCCTCCCGCCTCCCTTCGGGGCGACGGCGACGGGGAACATCTGGGTGACGGCGGCCCTGGCCTCGGTGACGCTGGCCACGATGATCGGCGGGGGAATGTGGGAGAAGGGCCCGATCCGGTACTGGATCGCCATCGTGCCCCACGGCGTTCCCTTCTACATGTGGCCCATCGTGTGGGTCATCGAGGTCGTGGGACACCTCACGAAGCCCTTCGCCCTGACCGTACGCCTCTTCGCCAACATGACCGCCGGGCACATCATCCTCGCCGTCCTCGGGACCTTCCTCGTCGCAGGAACGGCGTCCCTGAACGAGGGCACCATGGGATGGGGCGGGTGGCTCGGCCTGAAACTGGGCGTGGGAATCCCCACCCTCGGGTTCGCCCTGTTCATCAACACCTTCGAAGTGCTCGTCGCGTTCATCCAGGCGTACATCTTCACGACCCTGTCGGCCATCTTCGTCGGGCAGTGCCTGTCGCACGAACACTAGACCGAACCCAAGGA
>CAZWGT010000042.1:0-569 GCA_964633345.1 uncultured Planctomycetota bacterium | reverse complement strand
GCGAGGGGCCCCAACGGCCCCCGCAAGCAAGGAGGGAAGCACATGCAGAACCTGTTCCTCGCGCTGGAGACGGCGGCGACGCAGTTCACCCGCTGGGACCTCGCCTTCGCCGCCCTCGGCGCCGGCATCGCCGCCGTCGCCGCCGGCTACGGCATCGGGAAGATCGCCTCGAGCGCGGTCGAGTCCATCGCGCGCCAGCCCGAGGCCGCCGGCGACATCCGCGGCGCCACGGTCCTCACGGCCGCCTTCATCGAGGGCGTCTGCCTCTTCGCCTGCGTCATCTGCCTGCTGATCAAGCTCCTCTAGGAAAAAGGAGGTCGGGATGCCGACCTGCGTTCCCGCGATCCTCGGATCCGGAGGGGCAACGGAGAAGTACGGGCTCGTGCTGCCCGTGCAGTGGGAGTCCTACGTCTGGACCCTCGTCATCTTCGCCCTGCTCTTCCTGGTCCTCCGGAAGTTCGCATGGAAGCCCCTGCTCGAGGCCGTCGAGGGCCGCGAGAAGCGGATCGCCGACAGCCTGAAGAAGGCCGAGGAGATCCAGCGGGCCGCCGCGGACATCGCGACGCGGC
>CAZWGT010000041.1:7333-16832 GCA_964633345.1 uncultured Planctomycetota bacterium | reverse complement strand
CGTGGCCGCGGGCCGGGCCGTCATCGCGAAGAAGTGGGGAGCGGACCACCTCCCCGAGAAGCCGAACCGCTTCAAGGCCGGCGCCCGCGCCCAGGAGGCCCACGAGGCGGTCCGCCCGACCGATCCCGCCCTCACCCCGGACCTCGTCGCGAAGCACCTCGGCCGCGACGACGCCCGGCTCTACGAGCTGATCTGGAGGCGGTTCATGGCCTGCCAGATGAAGCCCTCGGTCAACGACATCACGACGGTCCGCATCGGCGCCGCGGGCTGCGTCTTCGAGGCCAAGGGCCGCACCCCGGTGTTCGCCGGGTGGCGCGCCGCCTGGCCGAGCCACGCACGCGACGACGAGCCGGAACTGCCCGCCCTCGCGGAGAAGGAGCGCGTCGAGGACCGCGGCGTGCGCTCCGACCGCCACGAGACCCAGCCTCCCCCGCGGTTCACGGAGGCCTCCCTCGTCAAGACCCTCGAGAAGGAGGGCATCGGCCGCCCGTCCACGTACGCCGCCATCATCTCGACCATCGTGGACCGCAACTACGTGCGCAAGGAGAAGACGCGCTTCTCCCCGACCGCCCTCGGCGAGGTCGTCAACGACCTGCTGGTGCCGTTCTTCGACGACGCCATCAACGTCAAGTACTCCTCCCAGATGGAGCTGGAGCTGGACGGCGTCGAGGCGGCGAAGATCCCGTGGAAGCAGGTGCTGGAGGAGTTCTGGAAGGCGTTCTCCAAGGACCTGGCTCGGGCGAAGAAGGAGATGAAGCCGGTCAAGTCCCTCCCGGCGCCGGAGGGGACCCCCCCCTGCGAGAAGTGCGGCGGGCCCATGGTGCGCAAGGTCTGGCGCGGGCGGGAGTTCCTCGGCTGCGCGGCCTACCCGGAGTGCAAGTCCACCCGCAAGGTGTCCGCCGACGGGTCGGAGGTCCCCGCCGCCGAGGCGACCTCCCACGTCTGCGAGAAGTGCCAGAAGCCCATGGTGCTCCGCTGGGGGAAGCGCGGCCGCTTCCTCGCCTGCTCCGGCTACCCCGACTGCAAGAACGCCAAGGACGTGGACGAGAAGGGGGAGCCCATCACCCTTCCCCCCGTGAACGAGAACTGCGACAAGTGCGGCTCCCCGATGATCGCCCGCATGGGACGGCGGGGCCCGTTCATGGCCTGCTCCGCCTACCCGAAGTGCCGCAACGCCAAGGACATCCCCGGCTTCGAGAAGGCGAAGAGGGAGCCGCCGAAGGACCTGAACTTCGCCTGCCCGGACTGCGGCAAGCCCATGGTGGTCCGCCGGAGCCGCCGCGGCCCCTTCGCGGGCTGCTCGGGCTACCCCGACTGCCGCAAGGCGATGCCCCTCGACAAGATCCCCGGGGGGACGGGCGGCCCGGAGTCAAGCGAAGGCTGAGGCGGGGCGGCCTCCCCGTCACCCCCGGCCCCCCCTTTCCTGTTGTCCGCCGCGCCGCGGCCCCCGGATACTCGGCGCTTTCCACGGTGCCCCGAGAAGGAGACTCCCCATGGGCCTCAAGATCACCGAGATCCCCATCCCCGGCTACGAGAAGGTCGCGATGGCCGAGGATCCCTCCATCGGCTTCAAGTCGATGATCTCCGTCCACGACACGACCCTCGGCCCCGCCCTCGGCGGCCTGCGCATGTGGCCCTACGAGTCGGAGATCCAGGCCCTGACGGACGTGCTGCGCCTTTCCCGGGGGATGACCTACAAGTCGGCCGTCGCCCGCACGGGCCTCGGCGGCGGGAAGTCGATCATCATCGGGGACCCGAAGAAGGACCGCCGGCCGGAGATCTTCCGCGCCATGGGCGAGTTCGTGGAGACCTTCGGCGGCCGCTACATCACCGCCGAGGACGTCGGGACCTCCGTCGCGGACATGAAGTACATCCGCGAGAAGACCAACTGGGTCACCGGCCGCGACAAGGCCGAGGGGGGCTCCGGCGATCCCTCCCCCTTCACCGCCTACGGCGTGTTCCTCGGCATCAAGGCCTTCAGCGAGGTCGTCCTGAAGAGGAAGAGCCTCAAGGGGCTGAAGGTCGCGATCCAGGGCGTCGGCCACGTGGGCATCTACCTCGGCTACCGCCTGCGCGACGCGGGCTGCGTGCTGACGGTCTGCGACGTGGACCGGGCGAAGGTGGAGGGCGCGGCGAAGGAGCTCGGGGCGGCGATCTGCGAGCCGGACGCCGTGTACGGCCTGGACGTGGACGTCTACGCCCCCTGCGCCCTCGGGGCGACCGTCAACGACCGCACCATCCCCCGCTTCCGCTGCAAGGTCATCGCCGGCGGCGCCAACAACGTCCTGCAGGAGCCCCGCCACGGCGAGGCCCTCCTCGAGCGCGGCATCGCCTACGCCCCCGACTACGTGATCAACGCGGGCGGCGTCATCAACGTGAGCTTCGAGCTGGTCCCCGGCGGCTACGACGAGAAGAAGTCCACGAAGAAGGTGGAGGGGATCTACGACACCCTGAAGCGGATCCTCGAGATCTCCGTGGAGGAGGGGGTCACCACGGCGGTGGCGGCGGACCGCTTGGCGGAGCAGATCGTCCTCGAGGGCCGCCGGCGCCGGGAGAAGGCCGAGAAGGCGAAGCCGAGGAAGCGGTAGGGGCCGCTCCTACCGCTGCTTCTTCAGGAGGTGCTCCCGGAGCATCCGCTCCGACTTCGGCGAGAGCCGGCTGAACCGGATCCCCACGGCCACGCGCCCGTTGTCCTGGGGGACGTGGCGCATCACCTCCCCGCCGACGTCGATGACGTCGTCCCCGACCGCGAGGTCGAGGTGGAGGCGGGTGCCGAGGGCGGCGGGGACGTCCATCTCGAGGAGCATCCCCTCGCGGGACAGGTCGAGGGTCCGGAACACGCGGCCCTTCTCCGCCACGATGTTGAGGCTCCGGAGCCGGGGGAAGCGGCGCTTGTCGTCGGCCATGGGGGGGAGTTTAACCGCCGGCCCCCGGGATCGCCTCGCCGTCGGGCCCCTCGGTCACGATCTCGACGTCGGGGAGCGAGTCGAGGAAGATGCGCCCGTAGGACTTCCTCAGGATGCGCGGGTCGAGGATCACCACGGTCCCCGTGTCCGTCGAGGACCGGATGAGCCGCCCGAACCCCTGGCGCAGGCGCAGCACCGCCTGGGGGAGCGAGTAGTGCTGGAAGGGGTCGAGGCCCCGCGCCTCGAGGGCCTCGGTCCGCGCCTCGGTGAGGGGGTGGGTCGGCACCGCGAAGGGGAGTTTCGTCAGGATCACCGTGCGCAGCGCGTCCCCGGGCACGTCCACGCCCTGCCAGAAGGTGCTCGTCCCGAAGAGGATCGCGCCCGCCGTGGAACGGAAGGCGTCGAGCAGCGCCTCCCGCGGCATGCCCGCCCCCTGGCGAAGCGGGACGAGGCCGCGCACCTCCAGTTCGCCCGCGGTCGCGCGGTGGACGCGCTCCATCGATCCGTGGGAGGTGAACAGCACGAAGGCCCCGCCCCGGGAGCGGTCGGCGTAGCGCACGACCTCGCGGCAGAGGGCCTCCTCGAAGGGGTCGGCCTCGCGGGGGTCGGGCATGTCGGGGCGCAGGATCAGCCTCGCCTGGCGGCGGAAGTCGAAGGGGGACCCGAGCGCGAGGGTGTCCGGATCGTCGAGGCCCAGGCGCTCGGCCAGGGGGCGGAAGTCGGGCGGCCTCCCGACGGCCAGTGTCGCGCTCGTGAGCACCACGGAGTGGACGCGGGAGAAGAGGAGGTCGCGCAGGAGGGGGCCGACCTCCACGGGGGCGCCGAGGAAGGTGGCGTTTGTGCGCGTGGCCCCTTCCCGCTCGATCCAGTACACGCGCCCCGGGAGGCCGACCCCGCAGGCCTCGCGCAGCGCCGACGCGTAGCCGAGGGATCGGGCCGCCTGGGCGTGGAGCTCCATCTCGTGCTCCTTGGTCGCCGCGCGGGAGGAGAGATCCTCGAGCCCGGCCCCGAGCCGGTCGAGGGCGGGGGAGAGCCCCTGCCCCTCGAACCGCGGCGTCCTCATGCGCGTGCTCCCGCCGGCCGCCTCCTGGTCCCGGGCCCACGCGCCGGCGGCCTCGAAGACCTCGTCCGCCGCCTCGCGGCAGGCGCGCACGAGCCCCTCCGCCTCCCCCGGCGCGTCCACCGCCCGCAGCAGCCCCTTCCCGTCCCTCCCGAGGAGCCCGTTCAGGAGGTGGGAGACGGAGAAGGCGCTGACCCGGAGCCCCAGGTGCTCCCCGGCCACGTCCTCGACCTCGTGGGCCTCGTCGAGGACGAGGTGGCGGTAGTCGGGCAGGAGCTGGGCCCCCTCCTGGCGCAGCGCCAGGTCGGCGAAGAGGAAGGCGTGGTTGGCGATGATGATGTCGGCGTTCTGGAGGCGGCGCTTCCCCGCCTGGTAGTGGCAGCGGTCGTAGAAGTCGCAGCGCCGCCCGAGGCAGTTCCCCGACTCCGCCTGCACGCGCGACCAGGTGCGCCCCGGGGGCTCGAAGGGGAGGGACTGTCGGGTGCCGTCGCGGGTGGTCTCGGCCCACTCGTGGATCCGCTCGACGACCGTGCGCTCCTCGACGTGGGGGAGGAGCTCCCGTCCGTCGGCCCGGACCTGGCGCAGGCGCCTCAGGCAGACGTAGTTCCCCCGCCCCTTGGCCAGGACGACGGAGAACTCGGCGGGCAGGGTCCGGAGGAGGAGGGGGATGTCCTTGCGGAGCAGCTGGTCCTGGAGGGCCAGGGTGTGGGTGGCGATGACGACCCGCTCCCCGCGCTCGGCGGCGGCGGCGACGGCGGGGACGAGGTAGGCGAAGGACTTGCCGACGCCGGTGCCCGCCTCGACGACGAGGCGGCGGCCCTCGCGGAAGGCGCGGTCCACGGCGGCGGCCATGGCCCGCTGCTCCGCGCGGTCCTCGAACCGTTCCATCCCGGCCGCCACGGGGCCGCCGGGGGCGAGGGCGGCTTCGACGTCCAGCATGGCGAGAGGGTAAACGGGAACCCGGCCCCCGGCACGATCCCCGCTAACCGCTTGCCCCCCGCCCCGGGCCCGTCTACGATCCCCGCGGGCATTGACCGGAGGACTTCCATGAAGGCGATTCTGTCCATCGCGCTGGCCGTCGCCGCCGGGCTCGGCGCCGCGGGCTGCGGCTCGACGGCCCCCGCCGGCGCCAGCCCCGCCCCCGCCGGCGTGAAGATGACCATCCGCAACTACGAGGTCATCTGGGCCCGCGGCGGGAAGCTCGGCTACCTCCGGACCTACGACGTCCACGATCCCGCCCGCCCGGAGGAGGCGTCGGTCCCGATCCACTATGTCCTCGACCTCGACCTCAAGACGGAACGCGGCTGGGTCTCCGACAACGGCCTCGGCGAGCGCTACGAGTACCCGGCCCAGAAGGTCCGCGAGGCCCGGCGCGCCCCGTTCGAGCGGGTCCAGCTCCCCGTGGACAGCCTCCACAACCAGATCAAGCGCATCCTGGGCGTGGATCCGGGGACGGAGATCGTGCTGAGCCCCGCCTCCTCCGCCGACGTCGGCCAGTAGGCCCCCCCGTTGCTCCTCGCGGTCCTGCTCGGGACGGCTCTCCTCCTCCCGCAGGAACCGCCGCCCGCCGCGAAGGTGGTCGCCGCCGTCGCGAAGGCGGCGAAGGACAACGCCGCCCTCCCCGCGGAGAAGCGCCTCGACGGCGACGCCCTCGGCGACCTCTACGTCCGCAGGGCCGCCGGGGCGGCGGGGGAGGACGGAAAGGCCTTCCTCGTCGGCCTCGCCCACGCGGTGGACCCGGGGAAGCCGCGCGTCGCGGGACTCGAGTCCGCCGAGGAGACGAAGGCCCGCCTCCGCGATCTCGGGAAGCCCGCCCTGCGCGGGCGGGCCGACCTCCTCCTCCACTTCGCGGTGTCGGCGGCCCTGGCGGCGACCTCGGGCCCGGGACCCGCGGAACTCGCGGGCCTCCTGAAGGAGCAGGCCGACATGAAGCCCGGGGGCACGGGGTTCTCCTTCGCCGACCTGCTGGCCGACCTCGCGGGGATCCGCTTCGCCGCCTGGGTGAAGGCGGACCCGAAGGCCCGCCTGGCTCTCCTCGCGAAGGAGTTCCACGGCGCCGACGCCTGCCCCGACCCGAAGCGGGAGCCCGAGGGGCTGACCGCGGAGGCCTTCGCGAAGGAGTACGGATCCGTCGCCGACGACCGGTTCCGGAAGAAGGTCGCGGCCCTCCAGGAGGCGGTGGCGGCCCTGCCCCTCCACGCCCCGCCGAAGTCGAAGTAGGCGCCCCCCCCCGGCGTCCAGGAGGTTGACGGCCCGGTGGGAATCCCTTACCATGTGGTAAGGAAGTCAACCGGGAGCAGGGAATGGCCATCGCCACCATGACGACCAAGGGTCAGATCACCGTCCCGAAGGAGATCCGGGACGCCCTCCGGCTGAAGCCCGGGGACCGGGTGGACTTCGTGCTCGGGAAGGACGGAAGCGCGACGCTTCGCCCCGCCACGCGGAGCATCATGGACCTGTGCGGGATTCTGAAGTACGACGGGCCGCCCATCACCGTGGAGCAGATGAACGAGGGTGTCGCAAAAGCCGTGGCCGAGCGCTTCCGGAGATCGAACGCTTGATCGGGCTCGACTCGAACATCCTGGTGCGCATCATCACCGCGGACGACGCGGACCAGTATCGAAGGGCCGTCGCCTTCGTGGACTCCCATCGGACCGGACCCGGGGAGGCCCCCGGCCTCTTCGTGCCGCCGATCGTGACCTGTGAACTGGCGTGGGTCCTTCGCAAGATCTACGGACGCTCGCGAACCGAGGTCCTGGATTCACTGGAAGGTCTCCTCGCGTCCAGGGACGTCGTCGTGGGGGACCGCGATGCCATCCAGGCAGCGGTTGCGTCCTGTCGAGCGGGGTCTCTGGAATTTGCGGACGCCTACATCAGGGAGACCTGTCTTCGTGCCGGATGCGACTCGATCGCCACGTTCGAGAAGCGGCTCCTCAAGGCGGGGGGATTCCAGGCGGTCTGAGCGATTCCCGGCGGCTCCCTTCCTCTTCTACTCCGCCGCCTTCGCCTTCCGCTTCGCCGGCGCCGCCCAGCGGACCTTCTTCCCGTCGCCCCAGAGCATCTCGAGGTCGTAGAACTCGCGTGCCTGGGCCTGGAAGGCGTGGAGGACGACGGGGCCGTAGTCCACGACCGCCCACCGCCCCTCCTCGGCGCCGTCCACGGAGTCGGCGCGGATGCCCATGTCCTTCAGGGTCTTGACCGCGCCCTCGACGAGGGCCTTGACGTGGCGGGGGCCGGTGCCGGTGGCGAGGACGAAGTACTCGGTGATGGGGGAGACCTCGGAGACGTCGAGGACCTCGATGCCCTCGCCCTTCACCTCGTCGAAGGCGCGGGCGGCGGCGATGGCGGCGTCACGGGCGGGAACGGGCTTCGCGGCTCGGGGCTTCCTCGCGGTCGGGCTCAGGGGTGTCTCCTTCCTCGGACGAAGTGTAGCGCCGCGCGGGTCCGGGGCTACTTCCCCGCGGCCCGCTCCTGCGACTCGAAGTTCTCCACGAGGGCGTCGAGGGCCGGCCGCGCGTCGGCCGGGACGGACGGGGCGAGCGCGCGCAGGACCTCGGCGCCGCGGCGGAAGTCGGCCGCGGCCGCCCCGCGCCGGCCCGCCTCGAGGTGGCGTTTCCCCCTCGCGTCGAGGACGTCGGTCAGGCGGAGGACGTTGAGCCCGTGGCCCGGCTCGATCCGCACGGCGGCCCCCAGGATCTCCGCCGCCTCGTCCCACGGGTCGCGGCCGCTCCGGGCCTTCAGCTTCGGCACGAGGGAGGGCCAGCGCTTCGTGCGCTCGAACAGCGCCTGGCCGAGCCAGCCGCGGAGGTCGACGGAGCCCTGGTTCTGGGCCTGGCCCTGGCGCAGGACCTCGATCCCCTCCATCACCCACCGGTCGCGATCCTCGTCGGAGGCGGCGTTGCCCGCGAGGTTGTAGGCGAGGTGGAACCCGCGGAACTCGAAGGCGGCGGCCAGGCGGGGCTCGATGCGGCCGGCCAGCTCGTAGGCGGCGGTCATCTCGGGCCAGCGGTGGGCGGCGTGGAGCCCGTCGGCGCGGAGCCAGAGGAGGTCCACGGCGAGGACGCCCACGATCCCCAGCGGCGGGAGGCCGCGCGCGGTGCGGGCGTCGACGGAGCGCTCCTCGTGGGCGGCGCGGGCGAGGACGACGGCCCCGGCGCCCCAGGCGACGGCGATGACCGCGGGCAGGAGGACGCCGCGGATCCTCACGGCCGCCTCCGCGCCCCGAGGACCGCCGCGGCGAGGAACAGCGCGGCGATCGCCGATCCGATCATGGCCGCGCGGGAGACGTCCCCCGACCACGGCACCTCGTTGGCCGCCACGGCCGCGGTGAGGTCGAACCCGGTCCCGTCGGGGAGGACGGCGGCGACGGCGCGGAACACGGGGGCCAGAGCCGGCGGCGTGCCGGTCAGGGCGACGGCGACCTGTCCCGGGTGGAGGGTCGCCTGGATCGCGCGCTCCATCGAGCCGGCGTAGGCCAGCGTGTCGGCGGCGTCGGCGAAGAGCGGCTGGGAGAGCGAGAGCCCCGCCAGCGCCAGCGCGCCGCCCGCGGCGACGCCGGCCCCCGCCACCGTCGAGAGCGCCATCGCCGCCGCCATCACCGCCAGCAGCCCGCCGAAGAGCGCCGCCGCGTGGAGTCCCCGGGCGAGGGCGCGGGGTTTCGTTCCCTCCTCGGCGCGGATGCCGTCGAGGCGGAACCCGAGGTCGAGATCGGCTCGGGCCCGGAGGACGGCGATCTCGTCGCAGGCGGCGGGGACCGTCACCCGGAAGGGGGCGCTGGCGGGCACCCGAAGCTCGGAGTGGCCGACGGCCCGACGATCGTCCCCGGCTCCCAGGAGGAAGATGAAGGCCGCCTTCTTCGTGCCGGGCATGGTCCCGGACTCCCCCGGCCGGGTACGGGTGTCCACGACGAGGGTCTCACCCCCGGCGAGCCTCCGGGGGAAGCGGGCCTCCACGGAGCACATCTTCTGGTCGGTCCAGAAGAGCCCCGGCTCACCGGGATCGGGCCGTCCCGTCCGGATCTCCGACGCCCGTGTGAAGGACGTCGGCGCCTTCGGCGCCCCGCCCACCCCGAGGTCCACCGCCGCCATCGCCGATGCGGCGAGGGCCAGCACGAGGAGGAGGAGGGCCGCGCCCGTGCCGAGGGCGGTGGCGAGGACGCGGGCGGAGGGGGAGACGGGGGCGGCGATCACGAGGGAGCCGCGGGGGCGGAGGCGCTCGGTCGCGAGCGGCGAGGCGCCCAACACCGCCGCGGCGACGAGGCCGAGGACCGCCGCGAGGCCGAGGGCGGTCGCGTCGGCGGCCTGGAGGCGGGCCTCGAAGGTGGGGCCGGGGAGCGTGCGCACGACGGCGAAGGCGACGAGGAAGTGGAGCGGGAGGAGCCAGAGCATCCGCCCCGCGAGGGCCTCGCGGAAGCGGAGGGCCGCGACGGCGCGGAAGGCGGTCACGCGCCGGGGTCCGCGGGCTTCCCGCGGTCCTTCCCCAGCAGGCGGAGGAACACGCGCTCCAGGGGCTCCCGCGTCGGGGACTCCGAGGC
>CAZWGT010000041.1:0-7323 GCA_964633345.1 uncultured Planctomycetota bacterium | reverse complement strand
TCGTCCTTGCGCTCGCCGGGCTGGTCATGCTCACCGCGGGGCAGATGACCCGCGAGGTGCTCGCCGTGGCGCTGATCACGCTGCCGGCGACGCTCGCCGGCGCTTGGATCGGCGCCAGGGCCTACGTCGGGGTCTCCGAGGCGACCCTCCCCCCCGCGCCCTCGGCCGCCGCCCGGGCCGCCGCCGCGACGGACGGCGGTCCCTCGATCTCGAGGGTGAAGGAGTTCCCCTTCTCCAGCACCTCCGCCAGCGTGCCCGAGGCCGCCAGCCGCCCCTGCCCGAGGATCGCCACCCGGTCGCAGAGGCGCTCCACGTCGGAGAGGATGTGGCTCGAGAGCAGCACCGTGGCGCCGCGCCCCCGCACCTCCTCCAGCAGCGACAGCAGCCCCTCGCGCCCCACCGGGTCGAGGCCGGCGGTCGGCTCGTCGAGCACCAGCAGGTCGGGGGCGTGGACCAGGGCGGCGGCCAGCCCGACCCGCCGCTTCATCCCCCGGGAGAACCCCTCCACCCGCCGGTCGGCCTCCGCCGCGAGCCCGACCCGGTCGAGAAGAGCCGCCGCGGAGGCCTTCCGCTCCTTCCGGCCCATCCCGTGGAGGGCCCCGGAGAACTCCACCGCCTCCCGTGCGGTAAGGAAGGGGTAGAGGTCGGCCTCCTCCGGCATGTACCCCGTCCGGCGTCTAGCCTCCCGGTGGCCGGCGGGGAGCCCGAGGACCCGGGCCTCGCCGGCGGTGGCGGAGCGCAGCCCGAGGAGCAGCTGGATGGCGGTGGACTTGCCGGAACCGTTCGGCCCCAGGAGCCCGGCCGTGCAGCCGCGGGGCACCGCGAGGGTCAGCCCGTCGAGGGCCGTGACCGGGCCGCTTCCCCCGCGCGAGGGGTATCGCTTGGTGAGCCCGCGGGCCTCCACGGCGGGGGCATCGGTCATGGGGCCGCATCCGGAGGCGGAGGGACTAGAATGAACGGGATGATAGGTGCCCGCGGGACCGATGGCAAGCGACCCGGTCCCGGGACTGTCCCCGACCGCGGCGAAGCCGCGGGAGGGGACTGTCCCCGGTCCTGCCGTTCGCAGGCCACACCCGAACCGGGGACAGTCCCCGGTCCCTCGCTCCGCTCGGGCCCAGGGACAGTCCCAGACCTCGCCCGCCCAGACCTCGCCCGCCCAGACCTCGCCCGCCCAGACCTCGCCCTGCCAGGCCTGGCCCTCCGCGCCGATCTCCTCCTCGCAGGGGGGATCCTCCTCGGAGGCCTCGCCCTCTGCGGGGTCCGGGCCCTGGCGAACCGCGCGGCCCTGGAGGCCGCGGGGCCGCCCCCGGAGCCGGAGGCCGTGGCCCACCGCGTGGACCTCGCCGCGGCCGGTCTCGCGGATCTCCAGCTCCTCCCCGGCGTCGGGCCGCGGCTGGCCGCGCGCATCGCGGAGGAGAGGGCGGCGGGGGGGCCCTTCCGCTCCCTCGAGGACCTCGACCGGCGGGTCGCCGGCGTCGGCCCGGCGCGGGTGCGTTGGTGGCGGGGGCGCGTCGCCCTCCCGCCGGAGGAGGCGCGGTGAGCGGAAAGCCCGAGAAGCGGCCCGTCGGCCCGGCCCGGGGCGGCCCCGGCAGGGAGGACGTGATCGAGTCCCCCGACTTCCTCCCCGACCGCGAGGAGCTCCGCCGCGTCGCGCGCCAGGCGCTGGCCGAGGACGGGGCCCACGAGGACGTCACCACGCGGGCGTTCTCCCCCCTGCCCTCCACGGTCCACGCCGTCGTGCGCGCCAAGCAGGACGGGATCGTCTGCGGCCTCCCCGCCTTCCTCGCCGTCGTCCGCGAGGCCTCCTCCCGGGTCGTCTTCACGCGCCTGGTCAAGGAGGGGACCGAGGTCGAGGCGGGCACCGAGGTCTGCGCCCTCGGAGGCCCCGCCCGGGACATCCTCGCCGCCGAGAGGGCGGCCCTGAACGTGCTCGGCAGCCTCTCGGGGATCGCCACCTTCACGCGGAAGTTCGTCCGCGCGGTCGAGGGGACCGGCGTCACCGTCCACCACACGCGCAAGACCACCCCGGGCCTGCGGGAGCTCGAGGTCTACGCCGCCCGCGTCGGGGGCGCCCTGCCCCACCGCGCCGGCCTCCACGAGGCGGTGCTCGCCAAGGAGAACCACTTCCGCGCCTCGGGCCTGCCCTTCGGCGATGCCCTCCGGAAGGCGAGGCGCCAGGTCACGGACGACACCTTCTTCGGCACCGAGGTCGAGACCCTCGGGGAGTTCTGCATCGCCCTGGAGGCCGGCGTGGACCTCATCCTCATGGACGACTTCCCCCTCGAGCAGGTGCGGCGCGCCGTGGAGGAGCGGGATTCCCGCGGGCTCGGGAAGCGGCCGCTCCTCGAGCACTCCGGCGGCGTGACCCTCGAGACCGTCCGCTCCTTCGCGGAGACCGGCGTGGACCGCATCAGCGCGGGGGCGCTCACCCACTCGGCGCCGTGGCTCGACGTCTCCCTCAAGATCGTCCCCGGTCCCCGCTCGTGAGCGGGGGGTACGACCGCGCGCGCCTCGAGGCCGCCGTCCGCAGGGGAGGCCCCACGCGCCGGCTGGAACTGCGGGAGGAGGTCCCCTCCACCCAGGACCTGGCCTTCACCCTGGCCGAGTACGGCGCTCCCGACGGGAGCGCCGTCGTCGCCGACCGCCAGACGAACGGGCGGGGGCGCCTCGGCCGCGACTGGGAGTCCCCGGCGGGGATGGGCGTGTGGGCGTCGGTGATCCTCCGTCTCCCCGCCAGCCCCCCTCCCCGGCCCCAGCTCCTCGTGGCGGCGACGGCGGTGGCGGTGGCGGAGGCGCTGGAGCGGGCGGCGGGGGTGCGGACGACGATCCGCTGGCCCAACGATCTGCTCGTCGAGACGCGCAAGATCGCCGGCATCCTCGTCGAGACGCGGGACTGGGAGCCGGCGGCGCCGCTGCTCGTGCTGGGCGTGGGGATCAACACCGGGCAGGCGGGGGAGGACTTCGCGCCGGAACTGCGGGACCTCGCCACGAGCGTGCGCATCGAGAAGGGGACGGCCCCGGACCGGACGTCGATCCTCGTCGCCCTCATGGAGGCCCTCGACCGCTGGCGGGCGTCGCTGGCGGGCGGGGCCCACGCCGCGGTGGAGGAGGCCTTCGCCGACCGCGCGGCCTACCTCGGCATGACCGTGACCCTGCTGGAGGGGAGCGTCCCGGTGAAGGGGGAGCTGGTGTCCATCTCCGCGGTGGACGGCGTGAAGCTCCGGATGGCCGACGGCTCCCGCCGCGTCGTCCGGGCCGAGCACGCCCGCGAGATGCGGCCGGTGTGAGCCGGGTGCCGGGGACGGGGACGGGACACCTGGGACTGTCCCCGCCGTCGAGCGAAGCGAGACGGCGGGGGCTGTCCCCGGTTCCCGCTAGCATGGAATCGAAGGAGGGACCACCTTGGACGTGATCCGCCCCGCCCGCCCCGAGGACGCCGCGGGGATCGCCCGCGTCAACGGGGACGCCTGGCGCGCCGCCTACCGGGGCATCTTCCCGGACGAGGTCCTCGAGCGGCGGGGCCGGGAGCCCGACGCGGCGGAGCGGCGGCGGCGCTGGATCGCGACCCCCGGGACGGCGGTCTTCGTCGCCGAGGAGGAGGGGGAGGTCGTCGGCTTCTCGATGGCCGGGGCGCCGCGGGAGCCGCTCGCGGGCTTCGACGCGGAGCTGTTCGCCATCTACGTTCTTCCCGCCCACCAGGGCCGGGGCCTCGGCCGGAGGCTGCTGTTCGCGGCGGCCGCGGCGATGGCCGCCGCCGGGCGCCGGTCGTGGTTCCTCTGGACCCTCCGGGACAACCCGCCGGCCCGGGGATTCTACGAGCGGCTCGGGGGGAGCCTCGTCGCGGAGCGCACGGCGGTCGTCGAGGGGACCTCCGTGCAGGAGGTCGGCTACGGCTGGGAGTCCCTCGCGGACGCGTTCCGGCCGCCGGAGGCGACCCCCCCCGGCGTCTAGGCTTCCGTGAGGACATCGAACCGGAGCCGACGGCGCACTTCGCGGGGGACCCATACACCCATATCCGGTGGTAGAATCCCCTTCATGAAGACCACCATCGAGATCCAGTCGGAACTCCTGAGGAAGGCCAAGGAGACCGCGCGAAAGGAGCGGACCACCCTGCGCGCCCTCGTCGAGGAGGGGCTGCGCTCGGTCATGGCCTCCCGGGCGAAGCCCCGGCGCCGGCGGAAGTTCCGCATGGTCACGTTCAAGGGGGACGGGCTCCAGCCGGGCGTCGATCTCTCCGACTGGAAGAAGGTCCTGGAGATCTGCTACGGGGAGCGCTCCGGGTGATCGCCGTCGACAGCAACATCCTCGTCTACGCCCACAGGGCGGAGATGGCGCAGTCCGAGGCCGCTCGCCGGGCGCTCGCGGAGCTGGCCGAGGGACCGGATCCCTGGGCCCTCCCCTGGCCGTGCGTGCACGAGTTCCTCGGGGTCGTCTCGAATCCCGGGATTTTCCGGTCTCCCACCCCCCTCGAGGACGCGTTCCGGTCCATCGACAGCCTCCTCTCCCATGGCAACCTCCTCCTCCTTCACGAGGGGGAGGACCACCTGCAGCGCCTGCGCAGGCTGGTCGTCCCGGCGGGGGCCAGGGGACCGATGGTCCACGATGGCCGCATCGCCGCCATCTGCCTCTCCCACGGCATCACGGAGCTCTGGACCGCCGACCGGGACTTCAGCCGGTTCTTGGAATTGCGTGTCCGCGACCCCCTCGCCTCCCGGTTATAGGAGGTACACGGCTCCCCCGACGGGGGCCGGAGGGAGGGGACCATGGGCGGAACGAATCGACGGCGCGGATTCGCATTGGCGGTGGCGGCGGGCGCGGTGGCGGCGGCGGCCCTGGCCGACCACGCCCCCCTCGGCGCCGTGGACCCCACGGCCCAGGAGCAGCTCGGCATCTACACCCTGAACCGGGCGCGGAACGACCCGGCCGCCTACGGGGACCTCATCGGGTTCGACCTCTCCGGCGTCCCGGCCCAGCCGCCGCTGGCCGTCAACCGCAACCTCGTCGGCTCCGCACGCTTCCACGCGGCCGAGATGTTCGATCACCACTACTACGCCCACACGAGCGCGATCTCGAACCTCGGGGCCAACGCGATGGCGGTGCAGAACGGCTACGACGCCTTCGGCAACGGCCTCGGCTACTTCTGGGGCACCACGAACTCGATGGAGTCCATCGCGCGCGGCGTGAACACCCTCCCCTCCGTCCTCAACACCCTCTCGGCGCTGATCATCGACAAGGACGTCGTCGGGGCGGGCCACAGGGTCCACCTCCTGGCCATGAACTCCCAGTTCCAGGACCACCGCGAGATCGGCGTCGGCATCGCGACCGGGACGGACGCCTTCCCCGAGTTCGGCCTGCCGAAGCTCCTGCCCACCCGCCTCTACGCGATCCACACCGCCAACCGCGGCGCGGGGACCCAGTACCTCACCGGCGTCGTCTTCCGAGACCGCAACGGGAACCTCCGCTACGACCCGGGCGAGGGGCTGGAGGGAGCGGACATCTCCTCCAGCGCCGGCGGTTCCACGGAGAGCCAGGCCGCGGGCGGGTGGTCGCTTCCCGCCTCCCCGGGGTTCGCCGTCATCACCTGTTCCTGGGGCGGCTGGGTCGCCCGCTCCCCGATCACGGTGGGCTCCGGCAACGTGGAAGTGGACTTCCACTACGGCCAGAACGGCGGCGAGGTCTCCTTCGGCTTCCGCAGCGGCCTCCCGGCCTCCGCCGGGGTCTACGCGAACACCATCTACGCGACGGGCACCGCCCCCTTCGGCGTCTCCTTCTCGGCCGCCGGGGACTTCGACCACGTGGCCTGGGAGCTCCCGGGCGGGGGAGAGGCGTTCGGGACGACCCTGGTCACCAGCGTCGATGCGCCCGGGCTCTTCCCCTTCCGCATGGTCGCCACATCGCCGAACACGTGGTCCTCGGACGTCGTGGTGGCCGTGGCCGACGCGGCCGGCGGGGCCGGGGAGGGGACGACCCTCCCGGCGAGCCGCGACCTCGGGATCCCGAAGGGGCTCCTCAAGCGCAGCTTCGCCGTGGACGGGAAGGACCAGGCGAAGCTCGCCGCCACCCTCGAACTCCCCGGCGGATTCTCCCCCGAGGGGGCGGAGGTCCAGGTCTGCATCGGCGGCGCGAAGGGGACCTTCGTCCTCGACGCGAAGGGGAAGGCGAAGGACCTCGCGACGGGGAGCACCTTCGTCCTGAAGGCGAAGTACCCCGTGGGCGCCGGCGTCCCGCCGGGGACCCTCGCCAAGGCGACCGCCACCCTGAAGGGGGATCTCGCCCGGGCCCTCGACGCCACGGGGCTGGAGAACCGGACCGCGGCCGCGGTGGACCGCACCGTCCCCGTGGCCTTCTGGATCGACGGGGTCGGCTACCCCGCCTTCGCCCTGTCCACCGTCACCGCGAACCTCGGCAAGTCGGGGAAGGCGGTCATCGGCCCCCTCCCCCCGGAGTAGCCTCCTCCCCGCAGTGACGCCCCCGTGACCGGGCCGGATAGGATGGCCCGATCACCATGCGGGAGCGATGGAGGCGGATTCCGAAGGACACGCGGATCGCGGCCGTCGTGGCCGTCCTCGTGCTCCTCCAGACCGTGGCGCTGGCGGCCTTCGGGCTGGCGGCGACCCGGTCCCAGCGGGCGGAGGCCGAACAGGGCCTCCGCACCCTGAGCTCCCTCGCCCTCGCCCGGGGCCTGGCGGAGCCCGCCCTCGAGGCCGTCGCCCGGCTCGAGGCCGACGTCGCCGCGGCCGGGGCGCGGGGCGGGGCGCCCGAGGCCGCGGGAACGCCCATCCAGCCGCCGGTCTTCAACCAGGGCTTCGCCCTCCTCGCCGACGGATCGGTCGTGGACTCCCGCGGGACCACGGTCGTCGCCGGGCGCCCCTCCGCCGCCCCCGAGGACGGGGCCCTGCGCCGTCGGATCGAGGCCCTGGAAGGCGCGACCGCGCGGGACCCGGGCCGGGCCCGCGACGCCGCTAGGGAAGCCGTCGAGGCGGCCGAGGGGACGGAGGACGCCGTGGCCGCCGCGCGCGCCCTGCGGTTCGCGGCGCGGGCGGCCCTCCGGTCCGGCGAGGACTCCCTCGCCCTGCGCGCCTGCGAGCGCCTCCTCGAGCGCTGGCCGGACGCCTGGGTCGAGGGGGAGTACCCCTACGCCGCGGGGGCGGCGGCCGTCGCCTGCGAGGTGCGCCGCCGCCGCCTGGAGGCCCGGGCCCCGGGGGCGCCCGCCGCCTTCGTCGAGGCCGTCCCCGCCTGGCGCCGCGCCCTCGTCCGGGCCCCCCTCGACACCGGGGCCGCCGCCGCCGAGTCCGCCGAGGTCCGCCGGATCGCCGACGGGGC
>CAZWGT010000040.1:8851-17001 GCA_964633345.1 uncultured Planctomycetota bacterium | reverse complement strand
CGGCGGGGGGGTGGTAGGGGCGACCCTTCGGGTCGCCCGGCCGTTCCGTCCCATGAAACGGGGTCAGGCGCTCTGGCGGTTCGAGCGGTGTACCCCGTGTACGGGAACCGTCCTCCCGCCCCCTCGCCACCATCCCCAAGGGTGCGGAGGAGTTCTTCGTCTACCCCGACGGCACTCCCATCCACGTCAACCAGTGGCGCTCCCTCTACCACAACGCCGTCGAGAAGGTGGGGCTGAAGGGGTTCCGCTTCCACGATCTTCGGCACATGCACGGGACCCGGCTCGCGGAGCGCGGGGCGCCGCCGGCAATGATCCGCATGGCCCTCGGGCACAAGTGCCTCGCGGCTACTCTTCGCTGTATCGATCACGCGCCGAGCGCCTTCTCGGTGAAGGCGGCGTTCCGGATGGCGGAGGAGCCCAGTGAGGCCGCTCCGTCCGCTCCCCCGGCCCCAGCGCCCGTCATCCCCTCTCCGACGCAGCCTGCCATTAGCTCCGACGGGTAGCGAATAGGCCGTGGGAGCAACAACCCTCCTCGGTGCAGTTGGGTCAGAAGTCGGGTGCCAACTCATTCCGCTGCGCGCGGTCTTCCCCTCCACTACGACATGTCAATCCCGGATTGACCTTGAGCCGGTCGGCCGTGACTGGGCGGGAGTACTGCCGTGGGAATCGACTTCCGGTTGAACGGGTGTGGAGCGAGTCTCGTTGGCTTAGGCTCTGACCAAGGCTGGGTAGTGGCTCGGTCGCATAGGGGTGGCTCACGGGAATCTGGGAATCTCCGACAGATTCGGCCTGTAAGTGCGTTCTTGGGGTGCGCACTTCGCAGGAACCGGTCCGACCGGCAGGGCCGGCAAGTGGTGGCGCAAGGAGCAGGGGCATGGACCGCCTTCGAAGGGTCATTGTCGTCGGCCTCGATGCCCCCGAGTTGGGGTCGTTGGGAGTGGAGGTCCAGGCTGTCCCCCTCTCCGGCCTTGCGTCCGCGGTTGCTTCCTCGAGGCAGGGCTGCGTGGCGGTTCTGGGGAAGGCTGTCCTTGCGTCGGGGTCCGTGAAGGCGATTGAGCGCTCCCTGAAACCGCCGCTTTGCATTCCAATCGTCTGTCCAGACGGGGCGGACGGGGTGGCCGTCTCGCGTTGGTCGCGGGAGAGTGGCTTTGAGTTCGTGTCTCTCCCGAGATTGCGAGCGCGCGTGGCAGCTGCGGTGCGGACATGGGCAGTTTCGGATCAAGTGCCAAGACGAATGTTCGTCATTGGGTTCAGAAACCACTGCCCTTCACTGCGCAGATGTTCGTGAACTCCATCGAGTGGGCTAGGGGGCTCACGGCAAACCCACTGCCTCCGCTCGTGAGAGTGGGCATCATGGGGGACTACAACCAGCAGCTGGAACGCCTCTTGGCCGGATACGGGTATGCAGTGTCGGCGTACGGCTCCGGGGACTACAGCGCGGTGACGGCAGATGTCATGGCATTGAACCTGGATGCCCTAATTCTCAACACTCTCGACGACAGCAGCGCATTCACCACGTTGGTCTCCGAGGCGGACGATGCTGATTGCGGTCTCATCTTCCTGTCGACCCGGAATCACTCCACGACCGGGTTGGGAGTACTGAGTTCTCGGGTCGGTGACCCGGTGAGCGTGAGCGCCGATGCCTCCCAGGACGGCCCGGTGAAGTTCAACGTCGTTGGGAGTGGCCACCCTGTGCTGAGCGGATTCACGGTGGGTAATCCGGTCGCGGTCGTCAACGGCGGGAAGAACGACTACGTCACTTTCACGCTTGCAGGGCAACCGAGTCCGTCCGTGTTCACCTCCATCGGACAGTCGAGAATGAAGACGACGGGGGAGATGATTGCGGTGCGCGACCGGAACGGGAACGCGCGCCAGGTCATCCTCTCTCCGTTGGGGGTGAACAGCAAGACCCACGTCGGACACTGGACGCAGAGCGGACAGACCGTTCTCCTCAATGCGATTGAGTGGGCTCGAGCGGGTTCCCCGTAGGGGGTGCGCTGGCCTAGGGTCAGGCAGGGCGTGATAGGCTCTCTTCCAGCCATGAGAGAGTGTGAATGGTTCAGACGGCCATGGAGCGTTCGCGCTCCCGTTGCCATTCTGGCTGCGGGGGCCCTCGTGTGCCTCCCTACGCGTTCCACGGTGGCCAGCGGAAGCCTCCTCGTGCGCTTCCCGGTCCCCGTGGGGGCCGGCCAGGTCGTGGCGTCCGCCGGCGACTTCGATGGAGACGCCATCGACGACTTCATCGTTCGCGGCTTCACCATGGCCGGCAACCGGAACGCGACCGTGGTTTCAGGGAAGGGCGGTTCCGTCCTCGGCCAATTCGCGAGCGACCTGTCGGGCCAGGACGGGTTCGGGCTGGCCGTCGCGGTGGTCGGCGACATCGACGGCCGTGGCACTCCTGACGTCCTGGTGGGTGCTCCCACCGGAAGGGACTCGCTGGGAATGCCGTGGCATACCTATGCCACGGTGTTCGCAGGGGAGGACGGCGCGGTTCTGTTCTACTCCGGCGACATGCCGTGGAATTCCAGTTTCGGGTCCGCTGTGTGCGGGGTCGGGGACCTGAACGGCGACGATGTCCCGGACTTTGCGATCGGAAGGACCGAAGTGAACGGGGGAGCGAGCGCCCCCGGCTCCGTGAGCGTGTATTCGGGAGTTGATGGCAGCCTCATTAGGGTCCTCCTCGGAACGCAATCTGGTGACGGTTTCGGAGCGACCATCGCCTCCCTTGCGGATGTCGATGGCGATGGTGTTCCAGATCTGGCGGTCGGCAGCCTCGGAGCGGCCACGGGCGACTCGGTGGTCGCGGCGGGCGTGACCGTGTTCTCCGGCGGGACCGGCGCCGTCCTCCGCTCAATGACCGACAACTACAAGGGGCAGAAGCTCGAGGGGAGGGTGGTGGCCCTGGCGAGGAAGGGGGCCCTGGCGCGGTACATGGCCGCTCCTTGTGCCTGGGCCGGTGGCAAACGTCATGGTGTCTCCATCGTCGATGCCGGAACGGGCCGACGGATCCGCACCCTGGACGCGGGCGACAGGGAGGCGTTTGGTTCGGCCATGGCGGGGCTCGGCGATGTCGATGGGGACGGGTTTCCTGACCTGGCCATCAGGTCTATCTATTCGGGCATTCCCGGAGTCGGGGACGACGCCGCCTTCGTCGAAGTCTTCTCAGGGGCCGGCGGCAGCCTCCTTTTCTCGTTCCGCGGGACGGCCCTCGATGGTGCCTACGCGACTGCCATCGCGAGCGCAGGCGACGTGGACGGGGATGGGAAGGACGAAGTCCTCGTCGGCTTCTCCTCGATGGCGGACGTCGCCATCTTCGGCGTCGGCCCCGGCGTGGTTCCTCCGACGTTGCGCCTGGCTCTCCAGAGGCCGGCGGGTGGCCCCGACGTGGACGCCCGGGGCCAGCTCGAGGTGGGTACCCACTCTCCCGCCCAGCCGATGGTCTTGACCACCGAACTCCTGGACTACCCGGGTGATTGGCCCAACGTCTACTTGGAGGAGTCTCCGGGTACCGGCACCTACCTCGAGGTGGGGTTCCTTCGCCCTGGGTACGAAGCGGGGTCCTGGACGCTGGACGTGGAGACGAACGGCTGGACGCCACCGGAGTCCTTCCGATACCGGACGTTGGAGGACATGGCCGGCTCCCGGGTCGAAGTCCGCGGTCCGTCCGACGAGGTCCTCTTGTTCGCGGTCATCCCTGCGGCCTCGGGCCAGAAGTTCTCCGGACGCTCCCTTCTGGCCCCCCCCAGCATGGGCACCTACCCGAAGGCTCGAGGGACGTTGCAGGTGTCGTCCTCTGCCAAGACTGGAACTGCGAGACTGAAACTCACCACCCGCGGGTTGCCGAGCGGCGGGAGCTTCGAGACCTGGGTGGAGGACTCGCCAGGCGTAGGGACCTTCACCAAGTGCGGGGACTTGATGGGCCGTCAGTTCCTTCGGGATTCCGGCAAGGGGGACCTCCTCCCTGGCGGTGCACCTGACGGCGTTTCTCTGTCGGGGCGCCACATCGAGGTCCGTGAGGGGGGAGAAGTAGTCCTGGAAGGGACATTCCCCTAGGGGTGTGGGCCTGGCCGGGTCTTTGATTCGGGCGAGTGGCCGAAGTGGGTTGCCGAGGAGCCTGAACTCGAAGAAGTACGCTGGGTTATCGGAGGTGAGGTAGACCTGCCCCTCCCCCCGCCCAACGAGCCTCCACATCATGCTCTCGATCAACTCGACCATTCAGTCTCTCGGCCACGGAGAGAGAATCTGGTCGATGACCTCCAACGGGGGCACCCGAACTTGCTTCGCTCGAATCGCCTGTATGTCCCTGAGACGCGCCTCCAGTAGCGCCGGACCATCTGGTGACTCTCCTCGCCACCTCCTCCAGTTGTGCTCGCGTCTCGGCGACGACAGTGTCCAGCGTCTCGTGGATCAGGGCGTACGCATTCCGTTCATCGCTCCCGGATCGCCGAAGGCGGCGCGGAACGCGACCCCCGCGAGGAACCCCCGCCCCCCCGGGGGGTTACAGTATCCCCCTGCCCCCGCGGCGGGGGGTGACGGAGGCCGGGGACGCCGAAACCCGTGCCCCCTCCCGGGGTTCCAAGTGCGAGGTTCGATGGCGGATCCGGACGCCGCGCTGATGCAGGCCTTCCAGCGCGGGGACGAATCCGCCTTCGAAACGCTGGTGGCTCGGCACCGGGAGCGGGTCTTCCGGCTGGCCCGCCGGTACCTCCGCGACGAGACCGCGGCCGACGACCTGGCGCAGGAGACCTTCCTCCGGGTGTACCGGTCGAAGCAGACCTGGAGGCCGGAGGCGAAGTTCTCGACCTGGCTCTACCGAGTGACCGCCAACGCCTGCCTGAACGAGCTGCGCGCCCGCCGCGCCCGCAAGGGGGTGGAATCGACCGCCCCCTCGGGGCCCGGCGGCGAACCCCTCCCCGAGGGGGCCGACCCGGCCGCCGCGGACCCGGCCGCCTCCGTCCTGAAGGGGGAGCTGGCCGCGGTCGTGAAGGCGGCCGTGGACGGACTGCCGGAGGACCAGAGGCTGGCCGTGATGCTGAGCAAGTACGAGGGGCTCTCCTACCGGGAGCTCGCCGAGGCGATGGGCCGCTCCGTCCCGGCGGTGAAGAGCCTCCTGGTGCGGGCCCGCGAGAACCTGCGCGCGGCGCTGTCGCCCTACCTCGACCGGGCGCCGGCGGACCCCGACGGGGACGAGGACGGTATGTCCCAGGCCGAACTGAGGAAGAAGGCGCGGAGGGAGCTGCCCCGATGACCTGCACCGAGATCCGCGAGAACCTGGCCGCCTACCTCGACGGCGAGATCGAGGGCGCCTCGCGCCGGGCGATGGACTCCCACCTCTCCGGCTGCTCCGCCTGCCTCGGGGAGAAGCGGGCCCAGGCGGCGGCGTGGCGCCTCCTCGACCTCGACGACGCCCCCGCCGTCCCGGCGGGCCTCGGGGACCGCATCCTCGCCCGCGCCCGCGCGGGGGGGCGCGGCCGCGTCCTGCCCTTCCGCCTCCGCGCGGCGGCCGCCGCCGCGGCGGTCCTCCTCGCCGCGGGGGGCGCGGTCCTCTACGCGAACCGCTCCGGGACGGGGTCCGACGCCGCGCCGCCCGACCTCCTCCTCGAGGACCTCGCGACGCTCGAGTCCCTCGACCTCCTCCAGGACGAGGACGTGTCCGTCGCCGACAGCCTCGCGGACTACCCCGTCGAGGACCTCGAGGCCCTCGGTGGCTGATCCCGTGCGCCGGAACCTCCCCGTCCGGGTTTTCCTCTGCGCCGCGGCGCTGGCGTTCGCCGCCGCGCCGGTCGCGGCGCAGGAGGCCCCTGCGGAGGCGGAGAGGGCCGAACGCGTCCGCCTCGCCCGGGAGCGCTGGGAGAAGCTCTCCCCCGAGGAGAGGGACGGGCTGCTCCGCCGCTTCGAGAAGTGGAAGATGCTCCCGGCCGACCAGCGCGAGGACCTTCGCCGCCGCTTCGACGGGATCGGCGGCCGCGAGGGCGCGGCCGTGGTCCGCCGGCGGATGGAGGACCTCCGCACCCGTTCCCCGGAGCAGATCCAGCGCATGCGGATGCAGGCCGAGGTCCTCGGCCGCCTGTGGGAGCGGTTCACGGGGACCCTGCCCGCGAAGGCGGCCGAGCGCTGGGCCGCCCTCCCGCCCGAGAGGAGGCAGCGGGTGCGCCACCGCATCACGCGCGGCTTCGTCGCCGTCGGCCGCGAGGCGGTCCTCGCCCGGTACGCCACGGTTGCGGAGCGGGCGGCCGCCGAGGGGGCCGACCCCGAGGCGCGCCGCGCGGCCATGGCCGCCCTGCGGGCCCGGATCCGCGTGGAGGTCCTCGGGCCCCGCCGCGAGGAGCTGCAGGCGCTCGATTCCGCGCGACGGAAGGCGCGGGAGGCGCGCCTGCTCGAGGAGCACTTCTGGGACTGCACCCGCGACGCCCTCAAGGAGAAGCTCCCGCAGATCCACGCCAGCATGGAACGGGCGATGACGGAGAAGCCGGCCGTGGACGCCGTCCGCAGCTGGTTCCAGAGGGAGTTCGGCGTCCCGCAGGAGGACCTCGGCGACCGCTCCGCCGCGAGGGCCCTGATGCTCGCCCTCCACATGCGCCCGCCGGAGTCCCGCCCCGCCTTCCTCGCCGAGGTGCGCCCGGAGCTGCGCCGCATCGCCGCCCTGCCCCCCGAGGAGCGGGCCGCGGCGCTGAAGGCCCTCCTCGAGAGGATCCGGTAGGGGCGATCCACGGCGGGCGACCCGGAGGGTCGCCCCTACGCATCCCCCATCGGGTATCCTCCCGCCCATGAACGGCCCCCGCCGCCTCGCCCTCGCCGCCCTCCTGCTCCTCGCCCCGCCCGCACTCGCCCAGGATCCGCCGGCCCCCCCGGCGCCCGCGCCGGGGGAGGAGGCCCCGAAGGAGGACCCCGCGAAGGCCGACGCCGCGGAACTCGAGGCCCTCGTGCGGAAGGCGATGCCGCTGGTGGAGAAGCTGCGCGGGGGGAAGTTCGCCTCGACCCCGCCGGTCCAGGCGGTGACGCGGGAGCAGTTCATCGATCGCTACAACAAGGACCTCACCCGCGTCCTCGGCGGCGAGGAGCGGGTCGCCGCGACCAGCCGGCTCCTCTCCCGCCTCGGCGTGATCGAGGCCGGCGCCGACCTGCGCGCCCTCCTCGCCTCGTTCCTCAAGGGGAACATCGCCGCCAACTACGACCCGGAGACCAAGAAGGTCTCCTTCCTCCCCGGCATCCCCCGGACGCTGCAGCTCATGATCCACGAGCTGACCCACGCACTGGACGACCAGCTCTTCGACATGTCGGCGCAGATCCGGACGTGGGACGGGAGCTTCGACCGCGCGCTCGCCTACGGCGCCCTGGCCGAGGGGGACGCCGAGAGCGTCGAGATGCGGTTCTTCACGGGCGGCGCCATCATCGGCCAGCCCCTCGACCAGCTCCGCCTCCAGGCCGACGCCATGGGGGACGCCATCCTGAAGCAGCAGTTCGGGGGGACCCCGCCCGCCCTCGTGCTCGCCTTCAAGTCCCAGTACACCGAGGGGCTGGTGTTCGCCGAGGCGGTGCGGCGGACGGAGGCGAGGAACGGGGCCATGGACGCCGCGTTCCGCAGGCCCCCGGCGTCCACGGAGCAGGTCCTCCACCCGGAGAAGTTCCTGGCCGGGGAGGACCCGCCCGTCGCGCTCGCGCTCCCGGCCCCGCCGGAGGGGGCGAAGATCCTGATCTCCACCACGATGGGGGAACTCGGCGTCCGCATCGTCCTCCTCTCCCGCGGCATGGCGTCGAAGGACGCGGTCGCGGCGGCCGCGGGCTGGGGCGGCGACACGGCGGCCCTCGTCTCCTTCCCCGCGGGCGAGGCGCTCCTCTGGACCACGACGTGGGACACCGAGGCGGACGCGACGGCGTTCTACGAGGCCATGAAGATCGCCTTCCCCACGCAGACCGGCGTCGGGTCCGACAAGGCGACGCGGGGCCTCGTCCAGCGCGGCCCCGTCGTCGAGTTCGTCGAGGCCCCCCTCGACGCCCTGCCCGCGGCGTGAGCCCGCCGGCCGACCGGGCCGGCCCTTCCCCTGACGCGCCTCGGGGCCGACTTCCTCCTCGGCGCCCTGGTCCACACCGACACCCTGAGCTGGCGCAGTCCCGATGGCCGCTTCACCATCCACGCGCTGCTGCTGGCG
>CAZWGT010000040.1:0-8841 GCA_964633345.1 uncultured Planctomycetota bacterium | reverse complement strand
CGACGCCCTGCCCGCGGCGGTCGCGATGATCCGCAAGGTCGAGCGGAAACCGTAGGCCCCCGCACCATCCCCGGGTGCCTCGGTAGGGGCCGGGCGCAGCCCGGCCCGCCGTCGGGTCCGGAACCGGGGACAGTCCCCCGGCAGGAAGAACCGGGGACAGTCCCCGTGGGGGGTCTGACCCCGCCCTACCGGAACACGACCTGGCCGCCGTTCTGCTCGGCGAGCTTGGTGAGGAACTCCTTGTCGATGTCGTCGGGGCCGCCGGCTCCCCCGCCCCCGGGGTGGCCGCCCTTCTTCTTGCCGCCCATGCCGACCACGTGGACGCGGATCTTCCGGCCCTCGTTCCAGCGGCGCACCTCGCCGAGGATGACGGTCTTGTCGGTGACCTTCCCGCTCGTGGGCACGCCGTCGGTCATGAAGAAGATCGTGTCGTAGGCCGGGGCGTAGGACTTGTCGGCCGCGGCGCCGACGCCCATCATCCGGAAGCTCGTCTCCATGGCGTCGTAGATGTTCGTGGACCCGACCACCTTCTGCTTCTCGATCCACTCCACGGCCTCCTTCGCCGTCTTCCCGTCCCGCACCGCGCCGCCCTTCTTCCACACCCGCACGTCGTTGGAGAAGCCGACGAGGTTGAACTTCGCCCCGTCGGGCAGGCCCGCGATGGTCCGCCGGATCTCCTCGTAGAGGACGTCGATCTTCTTCCGGTTCGCGTCGGTGTCGCTGCCGGGGAAGGTCATGGACCCGGAGAAGTCCAGGACGAAGAGCATCCGGTCGGAGCGGGTCTCGATCCCGTAGAAGGAGACGCGGTTTCCGTCGGCGTCCGTGGACGGGCCGGGCGGGGCCCCGCCGGGAGGGGCGTCGCCGCCCGCCGCGGGCCCGCCGCCCGGGGGGTCCTTCGGGCCGCGGAAGGACGGGCCCGCCGTCTTCCACCACTCCTCCCACGCGGCGGCCGCCGCCGGGAGCTTCCTCCCCGTGAGGAGCACGAGCGCCTCGACGATGTCGTCCACCGTCCGGCCCCCGGCCCTGCCGAGGGCGGCCAGCAGCGGCGGCACCGCCGCCGACCGCCCGGAGGAGCCGAGCCCCGCCGCCGCCGTCGCGCGCACCTGCCAGCGCGGGTCGGCCAGGGCGGCGCCGAGGATCTCGATGCACTCCGCCTCGGCGCGCTGGCCGAGGGCCTCCAGCGCCGCGACCACGACCTCGGGGCTCGGGTCCTTCGCCGCCTCGCGCAGGAACCGCATCGCCCGGTCCCCGGGGCAGGGGCCGACGGCCCCGAGCCCGAAGATCCGCGACTCGAAGTCCTTCTGCCCGAGGGCCTGCTTCTCGAGGAGGTCGAGGAGCCTCCCCCGCGCCGCCTCCTCCGACCCCGCGAGCATGGCGCCGACCGACCGCCGCGCCGTCCTCCGCCGCAGGTCGGCCGCGTCCATCGCGGAGGTGCACTGGTTGACCTGCACGTCGAGACGCGCCCGGTCGGCGGTCAGCCCCTCGGGGATGAGGTTCGAGGGGTAGGTGTTGGAGAAGTCCCCCTGCTTCTGCCTCTGCTCGAGGTACTTGAGCAGGCGCTCGTTGATCTCCTGGTTGACCCTGTCGAGGTCCTTGGCCGGGCCGACCCTCGCCGCGAGGGCCTTGCGGTACTCCTTCAGCGCCTCCTCGGCCGCGCCGAGGAGCAGGGAGGCGGTCCTGTCCTTCCGCGACCGCCCCAGCACCTCCACCATCCAGTCGTCCCAGCCCTCGCACCGGTCCCCGAGCCCCGCCGCCAGGCGCGGGGCGGCGGCCTTGTGGAACTCCGGGTCGGGGAGGGCGTCGAGGAGGGCCCCCGCGGCGGCCGCCAGCCGGGGCTGCCAGACGGCCTCGCGGGCGATCCTTCCGGGGAACTCCTCGCGGTCCTTCTTCGCCTGCTGCTCGGCGTCGAACCGCCTCCCCGCGGCGGCGGCGTCGGGGGGCTCCTCGGGCTTCTTCCCCGCCTTCGCGTCCGCCTCCCGCTCCTTGTCCCTCTCGTCGAGCTTGCGGAGGCGCTCCCGGAACGAGGCGACCTGGGCCGCCCGCTCCCGGGCGACGGTCAGGACGGCGTCGAAGGCCGCGGCGCTCCCGGACGCGGCCACCGGCTCGAGGAGGGGGGACCGCTTCGCCTCGATCTCCGCGGGCGCGAGCCCCTCGAGGCCGGAGCTCCACCCCTCCCGGAACCGGCGGATCGCCTCGGCCGTGTCGTCGGCGGCGAGGAGGGCCCCGAGGAGCGCGGCGACGGGGAGGAGGGGCCTCATGACCCCATCCTACGCGGGGCCGCCGGACGCGGGAGGGGGCGGGGGAGCCGGCGGGGTCGGCGGGGTCGGCGGGGTCGGCGCCGCGGGGCGCTCCGGCTCCCCGAAGCGCTCGGCATCCTCGCCGTCGATCCAGACCTCCTCCTCCTCCGTCCCGTCCACGTCGCGGCGCAGCGCGAAGTAGGCCGCCGTCGCGCCGCCGAAGGCGTAGTAGACGACCCAGCCCATGAGGGCGAGGTGGAAGCCGAGGATGCAGAGCCACGCGACCCACCCGCCGAGGGCCGCCGCGCCCTCGACCTTGCCGATGCCCATCATCCCGCCGCCGAACTCGGGGAGGCGGAGGTTCTGGGCCGAGCGGAGGGCGATGTCCAGCGCCTCGCGGAGCTCGAAGTGGCTCCCCCCGCCCTCGGGGAACCAGTGGGTGAAGGACCAGGCGAGGAGCCCCTGCATCCCCAGGGCGCAGGCCATGAGCACCGCCGCGAGGAACCAGACGGTCAGGCCGTAGAAGAAGAACAGGGCGGGGCGGCTGAAGACGTAGGAGAAGCCGCGGGAGACGGCGTCGAGGGCGCCGTTGCGCTCCGCGGCCAGGGAGGCGAGGGTGAGGGGGAACCCGAAGGCCGCCCCGAACACGATGAGGAACAGGACGAGGGTGGAGAGGACGGCCAGGGGGAACAGCACGATCATGAGGAAGGGGCCGACCCCGGCGATCCCCGACACGAGGCCCGCGAGCGCGTTGCAGGCGTAGAAGAAGCCGCCCGCGGCGGCGAGGAACAGGACGGCGCCGAAGGTGGCCCCGAAGTTCCCGATCGAGAAGCCGAGGGCCGCGGAGAGGTCCACGCCCTCGTCCCGGGCGATCCGCACCGCCGCGATGCGGCAGCAGGCGATGCCGAACACCGCCGCCACCACGAGGTGGAGCGCCGCCATCTTCCAGAACTCCGCCTGCTCCATGCCCGCCGCCGGGGTCCGCCCGTTGGCGAGGAAGTCGATGGCCGCCGACCAGGGGGTCCAGGCCCCGCCGATCTCGCGCCCCACGAGGACCAGGGCGACGAAGGCCATGGCCCCGAGGGCGACCCCCTTCAGGTCGAAGGGGACCTTGAGCGCCTGGAGGAAGCTCGTCTGCCCCGTCGCTGGATCGGTCATCGCACCCTTCCCTCGTGGCCCGGAGGGGGCATTCTAGCCCGGTGCCCGGGGGGAACCCGGCCGGAAACGAAAGCGCCCCCGGGGAGGACCCCGGGGGCGCCGGCGAATCCGGAGGCGGGCCGCCTACTCCGCGAAGGAGAAGGCGCCGGCCGAGGCCTGGACGAAGTTGCGGTTGTTGTTGGCGTCGTCCAGGGCGTCCTTGAGGGACTCCTGGTAGGAGCGCCACGCGTCGCCCGACCACGCGGTGGCGTGGGCGGCCAGCTCGGCGTCCGCGGCGGCCATGAGATCGGAGACGGACAGGAAGTCGGAGGTCCCGTCCCCGTCCACGTCGGCGTGGCCCGAGGTCCCGAGGCCGGGGGCGTACACCAGGGAGGAACCGGAGACGTTCCCGTTGAGGACGTTGAGCTCCATGGCGGCGAGCTGGACGGAGAGCATGTTGGCCATGTTCACCGCGGTCCCGTCGAGGAGCCACGTCTTGACCGCGCCGGCGGAGCCGGGGTTGAAGGCGGCGCCGGTGCCGTCCACGAGGTTCAGGCCGGATAGCATCGACAGGTCGTCGGAGCCGATGAGCTTCTGGCCGTTCTTGTTGCTCCAGAAGCCCAGGGTCAGGCCGCCGCCGGATCCGAGGCAGAGGTTGCCGAAGGTCACGTCCTTCTCGTCGCCGTTCTCGAGGGTGAGGGAGACCGTGAGGGCCGAGGTGTGGAGCCAGTTGGTCTCGACCGGCGTCGCCTCGGTGAAGGACCAGTCGCCGGCGTCCACGGAGGCGGTCCAGGTGGTGTACACGACGTCCGTGTAGCCGTTCTCGCCGGCGACGTCCACCTTCCAGCCCTCGATGGCCGCCTCGCCCGTGTCCCAGGTGCCGTTGGCGTTGGCGTCGTAGAACTTGTAGACGTGGACGATGGGGTCGGCCCCGTCGTCGTCCGAGGACTTGACCTTGAAGTTGTCGGTCTTGGAGTCGCTGTTGGCGAAGTCGGAGGCCTTGCTGACCCAGACCTTGTACTCGCCGCCGTTGTTCGTGGTGTCGTCGTAGCCCTGGGTGCCGTCGGAGTGCTTGAGGAGGATCGCGGAGAGCTGGTAGAGCTGCACGAACGCCCCGCCGGAGACGACGACCGGGGTCTCGTCCACCGACCCGATGCTCGTGCCGAGGAGGTCGCCGCCCGGCGTGGTCACCTGGACGTAGTACTCGCCGTCCGGGAGGCCGGCCGGGGCGTTGTTGCCGTTGCCGCCGCCGTTGACGGTCGGGCCGCCGTTGAGGTAGACGGCGTCCTTGGAGTCGTAGATGTTGGCGTTCACCGTGCCGCCGTCCGAGGTCGTGGTGAAGATGGCGCCCGTGAGCTGCGGGGCCGCGATGGCGGCAGCGACGGCCATCCCGAGGCCGAGTACGCCGAATCCGAGGCGCTGCAGCGACTTCATGGGGTGTCTCCTGGCGACGCCGAACCCCGGGCATGGGAATCCCGTCCCGTCCGCTCCCTGGGCCTGCCCCCGGGCGCCGGACGGATCCATCCCGTCCGCGATTGACGGAGCCCGGCACCGGAAGTTGCCAGTGGACTCTCCGGATTTCCCCCTTGCCGGGGTAGACTCCCGCCGCCCCGGTGGCAGGACCGGGACGAGGACCGCCCCGCACCATGGAGATCCCCCGGCAGCACCCCGACAGGACGGCCCCCTCCCCGGCCGAGGTGGAGGCGGTCCTCCGGGAGAACGAGCGCCTGGTCCGCGTCGTCTACGACGCCGGCCGGGGGGCCTACCCCGCCCTCCCCCTCCCCTTCGATCTGTTCGCGCGGCGGCTGGTCGAGATCGTCCACCGCCGACCCATGGGGGAGCTGGCCGACACGGCGCCCGGGAACTTCATGATGCGCCTCTCCCGGGTGGCCGGGGCGGAGATCTATCTCGCCATCGCGTGCGAGGAGCACGTGCCGGGGGCCTGGGAGGCCTTCCAGGCGACCCACGCCGAGGACCTCCGGAGGGCCGCCGTCCGCCACCGCGCCCCGGGCACCGACTCCGAGGAGATCGCCGAGGGGCTCATCGGGGACCTGTTCGCCCCCCCCGCCGGCGGCGCGACGAGGACCCGGATCGGGACGTGGGACGGGTCGGGCCCCCTCGGCGCCTGGCTGGCGGCGGTCCTCCGGAACCGCTTCCTCGACGCCAAGCGCAGCGCCGACGGGGAGACGCGCCGCCGGGAAGTCCGCCGGCGCACGCCCGCCCCCGGGGCCGCGGAACGGCCCGAGGACGACCCGGCCCTGGCGGCGGAGGCCGAGGAGGAGAGGGCCCGGTTCGAGCAGCGCCTGAAGGACGCCTGGGAGGAGCTGACGCCCTCGGAGATGCTCGCCCTCACCCTGAAGTTCCGCGACGGGAGGTCCCAGGTGGACATCGCCGCGCTCCTCGAGGTCGGCGAGCCCCGGGTGAGCCGGATCGTGGCCTCGGGGATCCGCAAGCTCCGCGAGCGGATGAGCGCCGGGCCCCCGGGGGCCGCCCTGGCCCGGCTCGAGGGGCCCTGGGCCCCCGCCCCGGGCAGGAGGCCCGTCCTCGACCCGGATCCCTCCGCGTAGGCGCACGGTTTGACCGCGCCCGGGGGGAACGGGCTATACTCGGGTCACGACAGGCACGACGGGAGACGACATGGCCGAACTCGATGGCGAACTGGCGTTCCGGCTCGACGCGGACGAGTTCAAGGAGGGCAACCTCCTCGTCCTCACGCTGAAGGACTCCTGCCTCAACTACTCCTCCACCGACACCCTGAAGCCGGCCATGAAGGACCTCATCGGCTCGGCCCTGAACCGCGGGCGGAGGAACTTCGTCATCAACATGCGGTCCGTCGGGGTCGTGGACTCCTGCGGGCTGTCGGTCCTCATCAGCCTCAAGAAGCAGGTCGAGCAGGGCGGGGGGAAACTTGCCCTCGTCGGCCTGAACGGCATGATCCAGCGCCTGTTCGGGGTGACGCGCCTCGACAAGGCCTTCCCGACCTTCGAGACCCAGGAGTCGGCGCTCCAGGCCTTCCAGACCCCGGCGTAGACGGGACGCGGCCTCGGCGGACGGACGCGACGGGGCGGGTGTAGCTCAGTGGTAGAGCATCGGCTTCCCAAGCCGATTGTCGTCGGTTCGATCCCGATCACCCGCTCCAGCTCAACCTGAAGGGCCGCAGGGAGTTACGATACCGACCCGATCCCCCGCAGACCCCGGATCTCCCAAAAAGCAACCTTTCTGGCATCCTCCCGAGGGGGTAAACGGGAATTCTCGACCCTGGCGGGTCCCTACTTCCTGACCTTCAGCATCTGCGCCCCCTTCCCCCACGGGGGGGTCTGGAGTCGGTGAACCGACCCCAATACGGCTTCGGCGATGCGGCAGTCATTTCCGAACGGACGACAGGGAACGAGTCGGAGGATGGACACCGGGGTCGGCTGGGGATCGCTCCCATGGCCGGCCGCGTCAATTCCCCCCTGCCGGGATGACGAGGTCCGTCATCGGAACCTCGAAGGTGCCCAGGGGTATGGGCTCCCACGTGCGGGACAGCCCCCGGAGGAACACACGACCCGGGAGCAGCCCGTGGAGGACGAAGGTCCGATCCGCATTCGGCATGCTGAGTTCACGGAAGCTGGGGAGCCCCGGCTGCTCGACGATGATGTAGGAGACCTCCCGCGCCCTCCGCGCCCCATCGATGAGGCGACCCGCGAGGCGATTCCCGGCGCGAGTCCGTACCAACAGGTCCCTGGTCCCTGGCGCGACCGGTTCCGAGGCGACCGGAGCGAAGTCCGGAGTGCCCGGGGTGGGGGAAGTGCCCCCGGCATACACGCGGAACCGGTAGGGACCGAGGTTGTCAAAAGTGAACTCCCCCTCGGGGCCCGTCAGCACCCAGCCGTAGCCATTCTCCGGGTCGGCGGGATTCTCCTCGGCGATGGCGCGGACCGGGACCCCCTTGCCCGCGGGCCAGCCCTCCGGGTCCAGGACCCGACCGGTGATCCACCCCGCCCTGGAGACGGTGATCACCACATCCCGCCGGCCCCCCCGGATCCTGGAGACCCGGGTCGACAGATAGCCCTTACAGGAGCTGGTCACGAGGTCGTACTCGCGCCCCGCGACGAGGGGACCGACCCTGAAGGTGCCGCCCTTCAGGCGGCTGGCCTCCCACATCATGTCGATGAACTTCGTGCCTGCAGGCCCGAAGTGGACCCATCCGTCCTCCGGGGACTTGCCGTGCAGATCCACCACCGTTCCCGAGATGAAGTCCCCGTGCTGTAGGTGGAGGTCGAGCCCCCTGGTGCCGGCAGCGACATCGGACACGGCCGCGGGGACCAGGTTCCCGCTCCCGTTGGGGCCCGTGATTCGCGCCGTGACCCGGAAGAGACCCGTGGGGAGACCCGATATCGTGAAGGACCCGTCCGCGCGTGGCGGACCCTCACGGCAGAGAATGGGGACCTCACCCCCCTTCCATGGACTGTCGAGGACCGCACGGACACTGACCTCCCCCTCCGGCAGATTGCCCTGGTCGTCGAGCACCCTGCCCGTGATCGACAGCCCGGCACCCAGCGCGACCCGGAGGTTCGTGGTGCCGACGGCGATGTCCTCCACGACCACCGGTCGCCGCCCCCCGGTCCCCGGGTCATGGGCTTCGTCGTTCCCTACCTCGAGGTCGCAGGTCCCCCCCCCGCCGAGGCCCTCAAGCCGGAAGGCCCCGTCGGGCCCCGTCCACCCGGCCACCCATCGCAGGTCGCCGATCCGTCCCCTCCCCTGCCGCGCCTTCAAGGGGACGCCGGCCAGGGGCTTCCCGGTGCCCTCCTCCACCACGACCCCCGAGATGGTGCCCGCTCGATGGAGGGCGACGATCACTTCCTCCCCGCCGGGCCTGCCGAGGCTCCCTCCCGGGCACCAGCCATCAAGACCGACCAGGAGTTCGTAGGTCACCGGGGTTGCAGTGTCGCCGTCGGACACCTCGGCGCGCAGTCCCTCCACGGAGAAGCGCCCGTCCGGGCCGCTGACGGCCCGGATCGTGGAGTGGAGGGGGTCCTGTGTCTCCGCCGGAACTTCTGGCTGGTGCCACCGCAAACGCACCGTCGCTCCCGGGAGCGGCTGTCCCTCCATGTCCACCACACGGCCGCGGAGGAAGCGCGAAGGAACGAGCACGACCACGACGTCCTTGGCCGTTCCTGCCGCGTGAAGGTCCACCCTGACATGGCCTGCGGCCGTGAAACCCCCCGCGTGGGCCCGCAGCAGCCACTTGCCCGGATCCACTCCTTCCAGCCGGAATGTGCCGTCCGCCGCCACCGGCGCGCACCAGGAACCGTCGAGATCCGGAAAGGGGCTATCCACCGAGGAGAGGTCCTCTACGGATACCCAGGTCCCCTTGGGGACCGACCCACCCTCCACGCGGACTCTCCCGGCAATGCTGGCCGGGGAGGGCAGGACCACCCGGACGGAGACGGGGTGGTCCGCATCCTCGACGCGGAACGGCTCC
>CAZWGT010000039.1:10550-17218 GCA_964633345.1 uncultured Planctomycetota bacterium | reverse complement strand
CTAGTGGGCCTCGAGCCACGAGTCGCCGCTCCCGGCTTCGACAAGGAGGGGGACCTGCAGCGCGACGACCCCCTCCATCGTCTCCTTGAGCAGGGCGACGAGGGGCTTCACGCTCGCGGCCGGGCACTCGAGGACGAGTTCGTCGTGGACCTGCAGGAGCAAGTGGGCGTCGAGCTTCGAGTCGCGGAGCCGCTCGTGCACGCGGAGCATCGCCAGCTTCACGATGTCGGCGGCGCTCCCCTGGATCGGCGTGTTGATGGCGTTGTTGCGCGCGTTGGCGGCCACGCCGCCGTCGGGGGACTGCAGCTCGTCCCTGATGAACCGACGCCGGCCGAAGATCGTCTCGACGTACCCGCGCTCCAGGGCCAGCGCGATCTGCTCCTCGTGGAACGCCTTCACCCGCGGATACGTCCGGAAGTAGGCGTCGATGAACTCCCGCGCCTCCTTCGGGGTGATCCCGGTCTCCCGCGCCAGCCGCTGCTCCCCCATCCCGTAGATGACGCCGAAGTTGATCGCCTTCGCGCGCCCGCGGAACTCCGGGGAGACCGCGTTCGGCAGCAGCCCGAAGATCCGCGCCGCCGTCGCGCGGTGGATGTCCTCGCCCGCGCGGAAGGCCTCGATGAACCCCGGGTCCCCGGCGAGGTGCGCCAGCACGCGCAGCTCGATCTGGCTGTAGTCGGCGGAGACCAGCTTCCATCCCGCCTCCCCGGGGACGAAGCACCGCCGGATCTCCCGCCCCTCCTCCGTGCGCACGGGGATGTTCTGGAGGTTCGGGTCCGAGGAGGACAGCCGCCCCGTGATCGCGCCGATCTGCGAGAACGAGGTGTGCAGGCGGCCCGTGCGCGGGTTCACGAGCTTCGGCAGGGGCTCGAGGTAGGTGGAGCGGAGCTTCGCGCAGGTGCGGTACTGCAGGATGTTCCGGACGACCTCGTGCTCCGCGAAGGCCTCCAGCGTCTCGACGTCGGTGCGGTAGCCGGTCTTCGTCCGCTTCGCCTTCCTCGTGCCCTGCACCCGGAGCTTCTCGAACAGGGCGACGCCGAGCTGCTGGGTGGAGTTCACGTTCAGGCCGGGCTCGTCGGCGAGGCGGCGGATCTCCGCGGCCAGCCCCTCCTCGCGGGTCTTCAGCCTCGCGCCCATGGCCTCGAGCGCGGCGCCGTCCACGCGGATGCCCCGCTCCTCCATGTCCGCGAGGACGGAGACCAGCGGCAGCTCGATCTCCCGGTAGAGCCGCTCCACCCCCGTCCCCGCCAGGCGGGGTTCGAGGACCGCGAGCACGCGGAGGGTGGCGTCGGCGTCCTCGCAGGCGTACTCCGCCACCGTGTCCACCGGGACCTCGGCCATCGTGATCTGGCCCTTGCCCTTCCCGATGAGGGCCGAGGTCGGGATCTTCCGGAGCCGCAGGTGGCGGTCGGCGAGGTCGTCGAGGTTGTGGGTGCGCTCCTGCGGGTCGAGCAGGAACGAGAGCACCATCGTGTCGTGCACGAGGCCGGCGGGGCGCACGCCCGCGACGCGGTAGACGAGGAGGTCGTACTTGGCGTTCTGCCCCGCCTTCGCCCGGAGCGGGTCCTCGAGGATCGGCCGGAGCGCCTCCAGCAGGGGGCCCGCGTCGGACCCCGGCGGGCCGCCGAGGATCGTCGGCTCGAGGTTGAGGGGCACGTACCAGGCCGTCTTGGCCGCCGTCGAGAAGGAGAGCCCGACGGGGAGCGCGATCATGGGGTCGGTCCCCGTCGTCTCCGTGTCGAAGGTGAAGACCGGGGCGGCGCGCAGCTCCGCCAGGAGGGCGTCGAGGTCGGCCTTCGTCCGGACGGTCCTGTACCGCCTCCCCTCCTCCGCGGGAGGCTCCGGCTTCGGCAGTTCCGCGAGGAAGCGGCGGAAGCCGAGCTCCTCGAAGAGGGGCTCCACGACCGAGCGGTCCGGCGGGCCGACGGCGGCGTCCTCGAAGGAGAACGGGATGGGCGTGTCGCAGGGGATCTTCACGAGGGAGTAGGACAGGCGCGCCGAGGCGGCCTCGCGCAGGAGGGCCTCGCGGATCTTCGGCTTCTCGACCTCGCCGGCCCGGGAGAGGATCTCCTCGACGGAGCCGAAGCGGCGAACGAGATCGACGGCGGTCTTGGCCCCGATCCCGGGCACGCCGGGGACGTTGTCGGAGGCGTCCCCCATCAGGGCCAGCACGTCGGCGACGCGGTCGGGCGGGACGCCGAACTTCTCCTCCACTCCCTTTGCGTCGAGGATCTCGACGTCCTCCCCCTTCGCCAGGACGTTGTAGATGGAGACGCGCCCGTCCACGAGCTGCATGAGGTCCTTGTCGCCCGTGACGATGTAGACGCGGGCCCCCTCGGCCGAGGCGCGGCGCGCGACGGTGGCGAGCACGTCGTCGGCCTCCCAGCCCGGGACCTCGAGGACGGGGTACCCCAGCGCGCGGACCACCTCCCGCAGGCGCGGCATCTGCTCCACCAGCTCCGGCGGCATCTTCTCCCTCGTCGCCTTGTACTCCGCGTAGAGGGCGTGGCGGAAGGTCCCTCCCGGCGGATCGAAGGCGACGGCGAGGTGATCGGGGGATTCGGTGCGGAGGATCCGGAACAACGTGTTCGTGAACCCGAAGATCGCCCCCGTCGGACGCCCCGTCCTGTCGGCCATCCCCGTCCGCGCCATGGCGTGGAAGGCCCGGTAGGCCAGCGCCGTGCCGTCGAGGAGGAACAGGCGCCGCTCGCCGGAGGTGAGGGCCGCGGGCTTCGTCGTCGGAGGCTCGTCCGGGAAGAGCCCTCCCTTCACCGCTCCGCCAGGGAGGCGACGGCGGCGGGGAGATCGGCCAGCCTGCCGACGACGCGGTCCGGGCGCGGCCCGTCCCCCGCGTCCGCGCGGTCGGCGTCGAGGGCCCCGTCCAGCCACTCCCGGACGTGGACCGTGCGCATCCCCAGGGCGGCGGCACCGCCCACGTCGGCGTGGAGGTTGTCCCCGACGAAGACGCACTGCTCCGGCGCGGCGTCCAGCAGGCGCAGGGCCTCGAGGAACGGCTCCGGGCGCGGCTTCACCCAGCCCACCTCTCCCGAGACCACCGCCGCCCCGAGCCTCGGGGAGATGCCGAACCGGTCCAGGGACCGGCGCAGGGGGGCCGGGAGGTAGTAGTTGCTGACGAGGCCGAGGCGGTGGCGCCCGGCGAGGGCGTCGAGGACCGGGAGCGTGTCGGGGGGGAGGCGGAGCACGCGCACGAAGGCCTCCCCCACCCTCTCCTCGAGCTCGGCGGCGAGCCCCTCCGGCTCGGCGGACAGGCCCGCCGCGGCGGCCAGGGCGCGGCAGTACTCCCCGTTCGTCACCTCGCGCCCGGTCTCCCGGGCGCCGCGGATGAGCCCGTCCTTGACGCGGGAGGCGGAGGCCGCGAAGGCCGCGGGATCCAGCCCCGGGACGCGCCGGGCGACGGACTCCGCCACGACGAGGTCCACGGCGGCGGCTTCCCTGCGGCCGTAGGGAACGAGGGTGTTCCCGTAGTCGAAGAGGACGAAGCGCGTGGTCCGGCCCCCGGCCACTACTTGCCCTTCTCCGCCGCGGCGATCTTCCCGAAGACCTCGGCCCGGTAGTTCTTCTCCGCGGGGGTGAGGTTGTACTTCTCGGCGGCGGTGTCCAGCGCCTCCTTCGCCTCCTCGAGCCTCCCGAGGCCGCACAGCGCCTCGGCTCGGGCGATGTGGAGGACGCCCCGCGGCTCCTTCGCGATCCCCTCCGCGGCCGCCTGCTCTCCCTGTGCGTACCTGCCGACCTTGTTGCAGGCGCGGGCGCGGTACTCGTAGACCGCCGTCCACCCCGGTTCCAGGGCGACGCCGCGGGTCGAGGCGTCCACGGCCTTCTCGTACTCCTCGAGGTTGTAGCGCGTCACCGCCAGCATGGACCAGGCCCGCCCGTTCCTCTCGTTGATGAGGATGGCCGTCTCCAGGTCCTGGACCGCCTGGTTCAGGAAGTCGCGCCGGGACTCGGCGGCGTACCCGAACTGGAGCGCCCGCGCCCGCTCGACGTAGGTGTCGGAGCGCAGGGGGGCGAGGTGGATGGCGGCGCCGAGCGCCTCGATGGCGTCGGACCACTTCCCCGTGTCGATGAGCGCCGCGCCCTCCGAGGCCTTGCGGAACGCGGCCGGCGAGTCCCCCAGGCGCTGCTCGAGGTCCTTCACCGTCCGGCGCGCGTCGTCCACCCGGGCGCCGGAGCGCTTCTCCGCGTTGAGGAAGCGCCGGAGCGAGGAGTAGCCCTCCACCCGGCGATCGAGCCCGAGGAGCGACTTCCCCAGGAAGTACATGGCCTCGGTGTCCTCGGGGACGAAGCGGAGCACCTTCCTCCAGAGCCCCTCCGCCGCCGCGAAGTCCTCCTTGCGGTAGGCGCGGGCGGCCTCGTCCCTCGCCTGCTTCGCCTCGCTCGCGGCGGAGGCCGAACGGAGGTCCTCGAGGGACCTGCGGGCCGGCTCCCGCAGGGGATGGTCCCCCGGGACGGCGCCGAGGAACCTGTCGAGGGCGGAGAGCGCCTCCTCGACCTTCCCCCCCCGCCGGCGCGCCTCCCCGATCCAGTACCAGGCCTCGGGCTCCGCCGGCGAGAGGGCCGCCGCGGCCTCGAGGGCCCGCTGGGCGTCCGCCGCTCCCCCTCCCGTCTCGAGAAGGAACGCGCCGAGCTTCCAGAGGGCCAGCGGGTTGTCGGAGCAGAGCGCGACCGCCCTCTCGTGGGCGGCGCGGGCCTCGGGGACCTTCTTCTGGAGCCGGAAGAGATCGGCCTCCCGCAGCGCCGCCTCGGACCGGGCCAGCGCGGCGCCGCGGGCCGCCGCGACGAGGCCCCGCACGGCCGCCGCGTCGTCCCTCGACCCCAGGACCTCGAGGGCCTTCGCCTCCCCATCGGCGAGGAGGAACTCCCCGCGCGCGATGAAGAAGGCGGCGGCCCCGCGGTGGTCGGCGGCGGCCCCGGCCCCGACGGACCGCCAGGCGAGGCCGGCGAGGTCCTCGGCGTGCACCTCCCGCATGGCGACGACCTCCACGGCGGGGCCCCTCTGGATCTCGAACCCGTCGGGGCGGAGGGCCGCGGCCTTCCCCGCGATGGAGCCCCCGGGCCGCCCCGGCACCCGGAGCTTCAGGGACTCGCCCGCGGACGCCGCCTTCGCGAACCCGTTGCGCACGGAGACGGTGAAGGAGGCGGCCTCGTCGAGGAAGCCCCGGAGGACGGCGACGCGGGGCCCGACCGGGGAGAGGAGGTCGGCGTTCGCGTCCAGGATCGCGTACGCCTCCTTCATCCCGACGGCGGAGGCCGCGAGGGTCTCGGCGCACAGGCGCGGCCAGGCCTCCTCGGCGGCGCGCAGGCGCGCGGCCCTGGCCTCGGCCGCCGCGGCCAGGGACTCCCGGGCCTTCGCGGCCTCGGCGGCGACGGACCCGATGCCGCAGGCGGCCGCGGCGTCGAAGGCCGAGCGGGCGGCGGCCACGGAGGCCTCGTCGCCCGCGGCGGCCTTCGCGGCCAGGCCCCTGCCCCCCTCGAGGAGGCGGCGGGCGGCCTCCTCGACGCGCGTCCGCGCGGCGGCGGCCGCGTCCCCGCCCCCCCCGTCCTCGACCTCCTTCGGCATCCCGGACCAGGCCGCGGTCGCGTCGCCGAGGCGTCCCTCGGCGAAGGCCTTCTCGAAGGCGTCCGCCCTCTGCTTCAGGGCGGCCCCGACGCGCTCCCGGCGGGCCTTCCCGATGGAGTCCGCCCTCGCCTGGGACACGCGCCCCCCCGAGGTGCCGGGGTGGGCGGCCGCCAGGTCGCGGTACCTCGCCTCGGCCTCGGGGGACTCCGGGCCCTTCTCCGCCGCGAAGGCCTCGGCCTCCCTGACGGCGGCGGCGGCCTCGTCCTCCTTCGCCTGCCGCATCCGCGACGCGTCGAGGTCCGATCCGTTCCGGGGGGTCGGATCCAGGGGAGCGACGACGTCGGGCGGGGGGACCTCCGGCGCGGGACGGCCGAAGACGTACCAGGCGCCCCCGGCCAGTGCCGCCAGGGACGCCGCCACGACCACGGGGACGACGGCCTTCGAACCGGACCGGCGCTCGGCGGCGCGCGTCCCGGCCCCCTCGGCGAGGCCCACCGCCTTCCGGCCGATGGTGATCGTGTTCACCGGCGGCCTGCCGTCGAGGACCGATTCCAGGTCCTGGTCGAGGGAGACCAGGGTGAGGTAGCGGTCGTCGGGGCTCTTGGCGAGCATCTTCATCACGACCGCCGCGGCCCCGGTGGAGACGTCGAGGACCCTCTCCCGGGGGTTCGGGACGGGGGCGGAGATGTGGGCCTTCACGATGTCCCCGACCGTCGAGCCGGAGTAGGGGGGGAACCCGGTCAGGGCGTGGTAGAGGGTGGCGCCGAGGGAGTAGATGTCGGCGCGGAAGTCGAGGTTCGCCTCGTGGCGGATCTGCTCCGGGGCCACGTAGAGGGCGGTCCCCATGGGGCGGCCCCCGGCGTCGGCGGTGCCCCCCTCGATGACGGGGCGGGCGAGGCCCAGGTCGCACAGCTTCGCGGTGCCCGACTTCGTGATGAGGATGTTCTCGGGCTTGATGTCGCGGTGGACGATCCGGAAGGTGGCCGCGTGCTCGAGGGCGCGGACCATCTGGAGGGCGACGTCGATGGCGCGTGCCTCCGCGAGCCTCCCCTCCTTCCGGATGAGGGTGAAGAGAGAGTCCCCCTCGACG
>CAZWGT010000039.1:3194-10540 GCA_964633345.1 uncultured Planctomycetota bacterium | reverse complement strand
GTCGACGGCCAGCGTGCCGCCGTCTTGTTGCCACGCGAAGTAGTGGTAGCCGTCCGCGTGGCCGAAGTCGAGGCCGCGGACGATGTTCACGTGGTTGAGGGTGACCGCGACCTTGGCCTCGCGGAGGAAGCGGTCGATGTACTCCTCCTCGCCCTCGCGCCTCTGCGTGAGGACCTTGAGGGCCACCTCGCGGTGGAGGGTCGTCTGGAAGGCCCGGTAGACGATGCCCGAGCCTCCCTGGCCGAGGCGCTGGAGGATCTCGTACTTGCCGATCCTCAGGGACTGCCCGAGCTTCGCGGCGACGTCCCGGCGCGCCACGGTGAGCCGCTCCTGCGGGACGAATCCCTTGCGGAGCAGGATGGCGTCGATGCCCGTGGGCTGGCCGAGCTCGTCGGCCGCCTCCTTCAGGCGCCGGGCCTCGGCGACCTGATCCTCCGTCGCCCATCCGCGGCGGAGCAGTTCCTCGCAGAACGCGTGGTCGCGGTCGGACTCGTCGTGCGAGGACATGGGCGCGGTGGCGGCTCCCCCCGGGGCGCGGTCCCGGGCCATTCTATCGGTCCGGGCCGGGCGGGGGACCGGATAGAGGGGGGGAGGGGCGCCCCGCTCAGAGGGTCGGGGAGACGCTCCGCTGGATCTCCCGCGCGAGGGCGCGTACGCCGTCCTGGCGGCGGGCGGGCTCCTTGGACAGGGCCTGCTCGACGACGCGGGTCAGGATCGGGGACACCTTGATGTTGGTGCGCTTGAGGGGGAGGGGCGTGTCGTGGCGGGCCCTCCGCGCGATCTCCTCCCTCGTCGCGCCGGTCACCGGGGGCGTCGCGGCGAGCATGTGGTAGAGGAGGGCGGCCACGCAGTAGACCGCCGCGCGGGGCTCCGAGGCCTCGCCGCCGTCGAGCACCTCCGGGGCCTGGTAGGCGAAGTCCTCCACCGGGTTGGGGGGCGCCCCCGGCTCGCGGAAGAGCTTCACCTTCACGGTGAAGTCCTCGTCGAGCCAGACGTCGGACGGGGTCACGGAACCCACGGCGACGTCGTGGTCGATCCCGGCGGTGAAGGCCTCGCAGAGCTGGCGGGCCACGGACACCGCCCTCGGGATGGGCACGAATCCCTTCGCCGAGAGGACCTGCCGCAGGCTCCTCCCCTGGAAGTGCTCCATCGTCACCCAGGTGAACCCCCGGGCCGTGCCGTAGTCGAAGATCTGCAGGATGTTCGGGTGGAGGAGGGGCGCCACGCGCTGGACGCCCTTCTGCAGGGCCTCCCGGACGCCGGGCCGGGAGATGTCGTTCTCCGTGAACACCTCGACGAGGACGTGCCTGTTCAGGCTCGGCTGCAGGGCGCGGAAGAAGGTCGCCCTCCCGAGGGGGCGCGCCTGCTCGAGGATGCGGAACTCGCCGAGCTGCGTGCCCGGGAGCCCGACCATGGGTCCCTCGAGCGGGGGCAGCGACTCGGGCTCGGGGATCGGGGCCGGCGCGGGCTCGGACTCCCGCTTGGGGGGGAAGACGACCTTCCGGCCCGGGTGGCCCGCGGCGGCGGCGGGCCGGGTCTCCCGCAGGGACGCGACGAGGGAGATCGACTTCCCCAGGGAGAATACGTCGCCGTCGGCGAGCACGTGCTCCTTCACGCGGCGGTCGTCCACCCAGATCCCGTTGCGGGAGTCGAGGTCCCTGACGACCCACCGGCCGTCCCGGGATTCGACGCGGCAGTGGACGCGGGAGATCCGGGAGTCCTGCAGGGTGAACTCCGCCTCCTCGCTCCTGCCGATCGTGACGGAGGTCCCGGGAGCCAGGGTCCGCTCCCGCCCCTTGAGGGCCCCCTCGGCGACCCGGAGGACGACTTCCGTGCGGATGCGGGCAGGCGGCGTTGGGCCTCCATTGCGGGGACGACCGCGATTCCGGGCGGGGGGAACCCGCATTCCCCGGTCCACTCCCGGCCGGTTTCTTATACCCGTGGAGGTGGGACGATCAAGGTGGAAAGGCCCCGCCGATCGCCGCCCCGCGCGCGGCGGTCACGTCGGCGCCCGCGGGGCCCGTTCCCCGTTGTTCCCCGGCCGGACGGCCGGCCCCTACAATGGAGGCTTCCCACTCCCCCACGAAAGCGAGGAACGCGATGGCGGACACGAGGCCGGTCGCCGGCGACGAGGACGAGCCGCAGGACGGGAAGCAGGAGCGCGGCGCGAAGGGCCTCGAGGAGAGGCTCCTCAAGAGCCGGACCATCGCCCTCTTCGAGCCCATCACGCCCCGCTCCTCCCGGCGCGTGGTGACCAGCCTCCTCGTCCTCGACGCCGAGGACCCGAAGGCCCCGGTGACGCTCCTCGTCAACTCACCGGGCGGCTCCGTGGACGACGGCTTCGCCATGTACGACGCGATGCGGTTCGTCCGCTGCCCCGTGAAGGTCGTCTGCATCGGCCTTGCGGCGAGCGCGGCGAACATCGTCCTCCTCGGGGCGCCGAAGACGTCGCGCTTCGCGCTGCCGAACACCCGGATCCTCCTGCACCAGCCGTCCACGGGCGCCGCGGGACAGGCCTCCGACCTGGCCATCACGGCCCGGGAGATCCTGAAGACCCGCGCCCAGCTGAACGGTCTCCTCGCGAAGGAGACGGGCCAGAAGCTCGAGCGGATCGAGGAGGACACGAACCGCGACTACTGGCTGTCGGCCGAGGAGGCCCGGGACTACGGGCTCATCCACAGGGTGATCTCGAAGGTCGCCGAGATCGCCTGAGGACGGCGCGACGGGCCCGTTCCCCGTCTACCGCGCGACGAAGGGCAGGGTGATCTCGTCGATCACCGCCGGTGCGGCGAGCGGGCCGGCGTCGATGAACGAGGCCCGGAACCGGATCCACCGCGAGCCCTCGAGAGCCGATCGATCCTCCGTCCAGGCCGTGGCCCGGGAGAGGTCCGGCCCCGCCCCGTCGGGAAGCCCGGGCGCACCCTGGAAGTGGAGGGCGCCCCTCGACGGGTCCAGGATCGGGCGGACGCGGGGCTCCAGCCAGGACGCGGGGGCGCCCGCGTCCATCCACGTCGATCGGGCCGCGGCGCGCCTGCCGACGGACTCGAGGCGCAGGACCGGGGCGATCCGGAGGACCGCGGGCAGCGGCTCCAGCCCGGAGAGGACGCACCGCGGCTCCGGGAAGGAGGCCGCCCGGAGGAGGACGGCGCCCGCCGTCCCCTTCCAGGTGATCTCCACCAGGATGCTCCCCGCGCCGGAATAGGCAACGGGATGGCGGAACGGGAGGGAGAGGGAACCGTCGGAGCCGCGGGCCGCGGCGCCGCCGAGCCCCTCCGTCGCCGCCGTCCAGGGGAGGCCGCCGAGTTCGAGGGGGTCCGAGGGAAGGAGGGTGCCCGCCGTCGCCACGCGGACGGACGGCTCGAGGATCTCCCCGGTGCCGGAGCCGGGGGCGGAGAGCAGCAGCAGCCCCTTCAGGACGCGGCCCTCGTCCCCGAGTTCCGACGGCGTCACCAGGACGGTGAGCGAACCGCCCCGGGGGTCGAGGAGGAGGGCGGAGTCCCCGCCCCCTCCCATCTCGAGGGTCCCCGGCTCGACGACCCCCGCCAGGACCCCGGGGGCGGCCGGGTCGTTCCAGCGCACGGTCGTGCCGAGGGGGTCGAGGCGGCCCCGGTCCTCGAAGGCCTCCACGATCCGGCCGGACCCGTCCAACGGGACGGCGGCGGCCGTGGTGAAGGAGATCCCCCGGGGCGAGCCCCGGGCGAGGGGGTTCCCGCCCGCGTCGCGCACCCGATCGGCCAGCACCACCTCCACCGCCGAGGAGGGGGGGAGGGGGAGTTCGGGCAGGAGCGTGAGTTCCGTGCGCGTGCGGTCGAACCACGCCCGGAAGGCCACGTCCCCTCCCTCGGCGAGAATCCGCAGGAGCCCCCTCCCCGCCGGTCCTCCGCCGGGATCGACGGAACGGACGTCCATGGGCTCGGAGAACCGGAGGGTCACGCCCGCGGAGGGATCGACGTCCGACGCCCCGTCCGGGGGGTCGCTGGAAAGGAGCGTGGGAGGGATCCGATCGGTGCGGCGCGGCGAGCGGACCAGCACCCTCTCGACGACGTCCCCCGGGAGGGCGTCCCCCTCCGCGGCGCGGAGCGCGGACAGTGAGGGAAGCCCGGAGACGCGGACGGAGAGCACCGCCCCGGGCCGCCACCCGGATCCGCCGCGGGCGCGGAGGACGAGGGCGCCGCCGCGCGCCTCGGCATCGACGGGAACCGGCGCGCCGCCCCGGCTCTCGTCCTCGACACGCACGGCTCCGCGGGCGGCGGCGCCGTCGAGGGGACGGGAGAAGCGGAGGACGACCTCCCCCCCGGGGCGCACCGTGCGGGCGAGGCCGCCGGAATCCTCCAGGGACAGGGCCCCGGGGCCGGGGGCGGCCCTCCGGCCCTCCGCTGCGGAAGGTGCGGGGGGGGCGCCGTCGCAGGCGGCCGAGGACAGGGCGGCCAGGAGGATCGCGGCTCCCGCCCGCGTCCGGCGACCGGCCATCCCTCCCAAGCGGAGTCCCTCCCTGGGCGTCCCCCGGCCCGCACCTCCCCCTTGGACGGGCGGAGGGCGGCCATCGTACCACCCGTGGAACGGGCCTCCCGGGAGGGGGTTCGGCCCCGCTCCCCGATTCCCCCCCCCTCGCTTCCGCGGCGAATCGGGGATCCGTCCCTATACTGTTCCGATTCGCCATGCCCGAACTGAGAAACATCGCCATCATCGCCCACGTAGACCACGGCAAGACCACGCTCGTGGACAAGATGCTCGTGCAGGCGGGCCTGTTCCGGGACAACCAGCAGACCCAGGAATGCATGATGGATTCCAACGAGCTGGAGCGCGAGCGCGGGATCACCATCCTGGCCAAGAACTGCTCGATCCAGTACCGCGGCACGAAGATCAACATCATCGACACGCCCGGCCACGCCGACTTCGGCGGCGAGGTCGAGCGCGTCCTCCGCATGGCGGACGGTTGCCTCCTGCTCGTGGACGCCGCCGAGGGGCCGATGCCCCAGACGCGGTTCGTCCTGAAGAAGGCCCTCCAGCACCGGCTGCGCCCCGTGGTGGTCATCAACAAGATCGACCGCCAGGACGCGCGCCCGAAGGAGGTCCTCGACGAGGTCCTCGACCTGTTCATCTCCCTCGGCGCCGACGAGCACCAGATCGAGTTCCCCGTCGTCTACTGCATCGGCCGCGAGGGGACCTGCCGCATCGAGCCCGAGGGCCCGATGACCGACCTGCAGCCCCTCTTCGAGACCATCCTGAGGGCGATCCCCGCCCCGGCCGACGACGCGACACGGCCGCTCCGCCTGCAGGTGGCCTCCATCGACTACAACGACTTCGTCGGCCGCATCGGCATCGGGCGCGTCTACGCCGGCTCCATCCGCCAGGGCCAGGACGTCGCCGTGTGCCGACTCGACGGGTCGGTCGTCAAGCGCAGGATCACGTCCCTCTTCTCCTTCGTCGGGATGGGACGCGCCCCCGCCCAGGAGGTCTCCGCCGGGGACATCGCGGCCGTCGCCGGAATCGAGGACGTCGACATCGGCGAGACGATCTCCGACCCCGACTTCCCCGAGGCCATGGATCCCATCTCCGTCGAGGAGCCGACGATCCGCATGATCTTCGGCGTCAACGACGGCCCCTTCGCCGGCCGCGAGGGGAAGTTCGTCACCTCCCGCCACCTCCGCGAGCGCCTCGTCCGCGAGACCCTCTCGAACGTGGCCCTGAGGGTCGAGGACACCCGCGTGGCCTCGGAGTTCGCCGTCTCCGGGCGCGGCATCCTCCACCTCGGCGTCCTCGTCGAGACGATGCGGCGCGAGGGCTTCGAGTTCGTGGTCGGCAAGCCCGTCCCCATCCTCCGCGAGGAGGAGGGGAGGAAGCTCGAGCCCCTCGAGCTCGTCATCGTGGACGCGCCCGAGGAGACGGCGGGCAAGGTCGTCGAGATCCTCGGGAGGCGCCGCGGCGACCTGGCCAAGATGGACAAGCGGGGCGACCGGCAGCACATGGAGTTCCTCGTCCCGTCCCGCGGGATGATCGGGGTCCGCACCCGCATCCTGAACGCGACCCGGGGCGAGGGGGTCATGCACGCGAACTTCGACTCCTACGGCGAGTTCCGGGGCCCCATCCCCTCCCGGGGCGAGGGCGTCCAGGTCTCCATGGCCCTCGGCCGCACCACGGGCTACGCCATCCAGGAGCTCAAGGACCGCGGCCCCTCCTTCTGCCGGCCCGGGGACGAGATCTACCCCGGCCAGATCGTCGGCGAGCACTGCAAGGAGGGGGACATCATCATCAACCTCACCCGCGAGAAGAAGCTGACGAACATCCGCTCCGCGGGCGCCGAACGGCTCCAGACCCTCACCCCCCCCCGCACCTTCACGGTGGAGGAGGCCCTGGAGTACATCGAGATGGACGAGCTGGTCGAGGTCACCCCGAAGAACGTGCGCCTGCGCAAGCGGATCCTGGACGAGAAGGACCGAAAGCGGTCCCGCGGGGCCGTCGAGGAGTAGCCGGGCCGTCTCATTCTGGTGCACCGCCGACCCGCCGCGGGACACCGGCCTCCCTTCCCCCCCTTCCCGCGGTCGGGACTCCCCCGGCACACACCTTGCTCCATGGGAGGTCGGCGCGGCCGCCGGACGAGCGGGGGCCGCCCGCGGAGAGGGACATCACTGCCCCGCTCCGGCCCCGTCGGGCGAGCCCACTACCCCGGGTTCGGCCGCAACGGCGGGACAACCGGGGCGGGGTCTTTCCGGACCCCGTGTCACGCAGGGTCCGACTCCGCTGTGGACAAGCCCGGCGCGCTGGGTATAATCATCGGCTTTTAGGTGCCGAGCGCCCGGAACTCCCCGCGGGCCGCCCGGCCACGACGCCGAGGACCCGCCATGAACACCGTGACCCTGGAGACCGCCCCCTTGCCCACGCTCTTCTTCGACACCGCGGACGACCGCGTCACGACAAAGCGGATCCTCGACTTCGCCATCTCCTGGAAGACCCTGACCTCCCAGTACTACGAGTTCCTGTCCAAGGTCGTCGGGGATCCCATCATGAAGCAGCGCTTCCGCCTGATGGCCAGCGAGGAGCGCGACCACCGGAAGATCCTCCGCAAGTACCGCCGTGAACTGTGCGGGCGCGGCGAGACGACGCTCACCGAGGACGACGTCAAGTCCCAGCGCACCCGGTTCACCTTCCTCGAGGTGAACGACCGGCCGACGCTGCAGGTCGCCGTGGACTGCATCACGGAAGCGGAGAAGGAGTCCAACCGCTTCTTCACCCTCGCCTCGGGCAAGATCGAGAACCGCGAGGGGCGCATCTTCCTGAGACTGCTGGCCGAGGAGGGGCTCATCCACCGCTCCATGGTGGAGGAGCTGATGGAGTACGCCGACTCC
>CAZWGT010000039.1:0-3184 GCA_964633345.1 uncultured Planctomycetota bacterium | reverse complement strand
GGGACGTGCGGTTCTCGAAGAACTCCGCCGCCATCGCCGCCGCCGCCAAGCGGTAGTCCCGGGCGCCCCCCTAACCCCGGGGCCTCCGGAGGGCGATATATTGGGGAGGGCCCCGTCGGGGGTCCGTCGTCGCGTTCCATTCCCGGAGACCCAGCCGGCCCCGTGCCGGCGGAGGAGACCCATGGCCGAGGGCTACTGCGTCAAGTGCCGGAAGAAGTCCGAGATGGTCGAGACCCAGGACGTGACGATGTCCAACGGGAAGAAGGCCATGCGGGGCAAGTGCCGGACCTGCGGCACGGGCATGTACAAGATCGTCGGCGGCGGCGGGACGAAGAAGCCCTCCTGAGCCGCGTCCGCCTCCCCCCGCTCCCCGGTCCGGAGGCGCCGATTCCCGGTCCGTCGATTCGGGCGGAGGGCGCGCGGGGCTACTTCGCCCGCGGGGCGTTCCTCAGGATGTCGCGCGCGGGGAAGTGGTCCCCCGGGCAGTCCGTGTTCCTGATGTCCCGGTGGAACTTGATGTTCTCCTCCGGGATGTCGCAGTAGGCCTGCAGGAACCCGATCAGCTTCTTGAGGGAGTCCATCTGCTTCCTCGTCGGCTTGGACTCGTTGAAGTTGCCCACGAGGCAGACGCCGACCCAGTGGTCGTTGTACTCCTTCAGCCCCTCGCCCGCGTGGGCACCCTGGATCTGCTGCTTCCAGCGGAACGTCGTCTCGACGAGCCCGTCCAGGCCCCCGTCCCCGTTGTCGATGAGGAAGTCGTACCCGATCCCCAGCCAGCCCTTGTCCTGCCGGTGGACCTTGTCGATCAGGGCCATGTTGCCGCTGGGCTGGGCGGAGTGGTGGATCAGGATCCCCTTCCACTTGCGCTTCAGGGGCACCTTCCAGGCGGCGGAGATTCCCGTCGGCATCGCCTTCCGCGGGGCGGGACCGGCGGCGGGGGGAGGCGGCGGGGCGGAGACGACCTCCGAAGCCCTGTCCTGCTCCCGCAGGAAGGCGTGCCAGGCGGCCTTCACCCTGTCGGCGTCCGCCTTCCGGAGGGGAAGGTCGAGCCCCGCGATCGCCAGGTCCTTGGAGGCCGCGACGGACCGGCCCCCGACGACGATGGTCCTCGTGGCGTCCATGAAGACGATCCGCCCGTCCTCGCCCTCGAGAATCAGGGAGTGGAGGGACGGCTCGGACCTCGGCCGCAGTCCCAGCTCCGAGGCGAGGGCGCGGGCGCTGGTGGTGTGCTCGATGTCCACCCACTCGTGAGTCGGCGGGGGCGGAGAGGGCGGGAGGTTCATGCCCTGGCAGCCGGCGAGTCCCGCCGCTGCGGCGAGGCAGGGAAGAAGGCTCGCCCGGAGGGAACCGGGTCGGGAGGGACCGTCGAACCTCGGCGGGCGCACCCCTTCGGCATCGGCAGGCCGGCCGGCGAACTTCAGCGGGTTCCCCGGGGAGGCGCTGGCGGCGCAGGCACGGGCGGCAGGGCGGCCCTCAGAGCCACCACCTTTTCGGACGAGTCCTAGCCGCCATTCCATGGGCCTGTTCAGGTTCGACACACCAAGGATAGTGTCTTTCTGGCCGAGTTTCACGGACTTCATGCCCTGCTCCCGGGATTCCACAGTCCGTGGAGAGCGGGGCCAGGACGACGGAATCCACGCTCCACGCGATCGGTCTTCCTCTCCTGTATCGGCCGACGGGAGTGCCGTATCCACCATGCTCTCCCCGCCGTATCCCCTTCCGGCACCATGGCATCGAGCATTCTCCGGGAAGTTATCCACACTAGTGGAATGTCATAACTCATTGACAGGAAACGGATTGTGAGTGAATTCCCCCTTGCCGATTCCCGGGATCGGGGTAGACTTGTCCCCGGTGGGCAAGGGTGCTTCTGGGACCTGTCACCGAGGTCTCGCCTGTCCGAAGTGCCTCTTTGAAATCCAGGCAGCGAGTCGGGCGCGGGGCCTTCGGGTCCCGGCGTCCTGGGGGGCAACCCCCCTCGCGCCGGTCGGGTTCGTCCCGGCCGGATACGCCTGGGTGCCTAAGGGGGCACCTAGGGCGGGATCAGGTGGAAAACCTCAGGAGGGCCGGGGGTCCGGAGACGGATCCCCTGACCGCACCATTCAGCAAAGCCCGGAGGCACAGGCGACGTTCCGTCTTTAGCGAGACGCGGCGAAGCCGAAGTGCGGGCGGGAAAGCCGGCGGAAGCGCTGGCGATGGTGGAGCGGCGAGAGCCCTGGAGAGGTCGAATCCCAAGAGAGCAACGGCCTGTCAGCGGGGCGGCAGCCCCGCGGGGTACGGACTCACCGGGCGGATCAAGACCCTGCAGCTGCGGAGGACCGTGTTCTTCCAGAAACCTCAGAGTGGAGGAATGCGGTATCTAGGAACGGCAAGAGGGTATGGGCGCCGAAAGGCGCACGGCTGCCCGGGAGGAGCAAGGCTCTGAAGGGAGAACCCCAAGAGCGGCACCGGCCTGAAAAGGGCCGGAAGCCTGCTGGAGGAGCAAACCGTCGAGGGCGCGTGAAACGTCGAGGACGGAACGGACCGAGGGTTGGACCCCTCGGGAACGTGGACTCCGGCAGGTCGCGTCCGCTGTAGGGGAGCGGAACCCCAGGAAGGAAGCCGTCGCTCCGCCAGGAGCGAAGGCGAGGATCGTCGGGTCATACCCTGGAGGGACGCCCAAGTCTGTGGGAGCAGCCGGGGCCATGGCCCCGGACGGTCATCTGCGTCGAAGACCTCGCAGCCGGAGGAACGGCAGGGAGGGAGCCGCGAACCAAAGCGCGGCTAGACGCGGATTGCGGAAGCTCCGAGAGGCAGGGCAAGCCCACGAGGGGAGGCGCGTCGCCGGCAACGGCGGTGCGCGGCCCACGACTCCTTGAATGCCTTGAAGGGGACCACCAGGCCCAGCTCAGGTGCCCTTGCCCCCAACTCCGATTCTCCCTCCCCCGGTTCGCCTCCCGGGGGATCCTCCGATTCCTCCCCCGCCCCCCGCCCTCACACCCTCCTCCCCCCTTTCGAGGGCTCCTTCCTCCCCCTCCCCATCGGGGTCCCCCGCCCTCCGCGCGGTAGGATCCCGGTGGACGACCCGACGGGCAACCGAGGACCTCCTTGCGACTCTCCGAGCTCATCCCCGCCACGCAGATCCGGATCGACCTGAAGGCGACGACGAAGCGCGAGGCCATCGAGGCCCTCGTCGCCCTGCTGCCCC